>CAYRRA010000087.1:0-18130 GCA_964426355.1 uncultured Anaerolineaceae bacterium | reverse complement strand
CACATTAGGCCAGACTATGTTAACTCTCCAAACACCCGCGGATGGTTACCCCATCCGAACGGCAAAATTATAACACAGGGAATGAAAAAAACAACCTCCTGTTTGTATTTCTCTGGAGGTTGTTTTTTTATATCACTCGATTGCTTTCTGCCACGATCACTCTAATTCGGCGACGAGGTCGTTGGCGGTCTGTGTGAGTCGGGTCAAAAGCTCTTCGATTTGTGCCTGGTCAGTAGCATTGAACAGTTCTGCTGCCGCGTCATTGATTGCACGGCGAACAGAAGACCAGGCGGGGAACGTCTGTGGTTCTGACGGTCCCACAGCAGCCAGTTCAACACCGCTTGCCCAAACAGGATTCTCTACAGCATAATCAGCCAGCAGAGTTTCAGTTGAGGTTTGCGTGCCGTAATAACCGCTGATTTTCACCCAGCGTGCCTGGATTTCCGGCGAGGTTAACCATTTGACAAACAGCCAGGAAGCCAGTTGTTCGTCCTCGGTGCTTGGGACAACGCCCAGCATTTGCTGGAAGGCATCAACAGCCAGCTTGCCATCCGGACCCGGTGCTGCCAACCATCCCCATACATCGGTAGTGTTTCCTGCTTGTTCAAATGCGGCAACATAATATGGGGCGCCTGCGGTCGAGCTCATGGTAATCAATGCTTTTCGCTGTGCCTGTTCGGGGTTTGGATAACTTTCGGTCTGGAACAAGCAACCGCTGGTCTTCATGTCCAAAAGGAACAAAGATGCATCGATGGCTGCCTGGGATGTGAAATCATAGGCATCTCCGGCTTCATTAAGCTCAGAACCACCGAATGCATACAGAAAATGCAGCCAGTTAGTCGCATTGGGGTAGTACACCAACCCACCTGTTCCTGCAAAATCACCACCTTTTGCAGTATTCTCTGCCGCAGCGGCGCAGGCAATCTCTTTCAAATCCGCAGAGGTCGCTGGTGGGTTTTCAAAGCCCAATTCCTCAGCCCAGGTAAAGTTGTAGACCAAAACATTAGCGGATTGTGTCATTGGATAAGCAATCCATGCACCTTCTGGGGTTGACCCTGCTGCTTTGAGGTGGGGATACAGGTCTGCCAGTTGTTCAGCAGTGAGACCGTATTCAGGATCATTGATATAGGGGTTGAGGTCAATAATCGAATCAACCGAGTACCAATCTGCAAGCGAGTTCGTGTATGCCATGACGACATCGGGCAGATCACCCGACTGAATGCCTGCATTCACCTTATCCTCAACATCGCCGTAATTACCCTGGTTCAGCGCTTGCACGATGATTCCGTAGGTATTTGTTGCATTGAATTCATCCACCAATGCCTGAAGCCCTTCGCCGGGTGAATCTGAATAGACATGCCAGAATTGAATCTTGACGCCAGCCAATGGGGGTTCTTCCACGACTTCTTCAGTTGGTTCTTCTTCGGCGACGGGTTCTTCTTCAACTGGAGCTTCTGGTGGAGCTACTTCCGCTGGTTCTTCTTCAACTTCCGGTACCGCTGTCGGTTCAGCCGTCGCCTTTGGCGTACAGGCAGACAAAACAATGGCAAACAGCATCATGACCGTGATGAGTATGCTAATTTTTTTCATTTTTCATTCATCTCCTAGTAGATACGTATATGGTAATTTTTTACATCAATATCCTTATCGCGTTGTTCTGTAACCACCTCCTTTCGATAAGAGAGATTTTTTGTTGATTAACCCTTCAAACCCGATCGTGCGATGCTTTCTGTAAATTGTTTCTGTGTAAAGAAGTAAATGATCAAAATCGGGATGATGGTGATGAATGCTCCAGCCATTGTCAGATTAATTTCCTGACCAGCTTCATTAACGAAGTTCATCAAGCCTACTGAAATCGGTCGCCAATCCGGGGTATTGGTAACCAGCATGGGCCAGGCAAGCGAGTTCCATGTTCCGATAAAGGATAAAACCACAATGACCATAATCGGAGCCTTCGACAAAGGAAGTACGATTTGCAACAAAAACCGCAAATGTCCCGCCCCATCGATTTGTGCTGAATCAAAAAGTTCATCGGGTACTTGTGCAAAAAATTGCTTCAACAAGAAAATCGAAAAAATGCTCCCCATGAAGGGTATCGTCAGCGAGGGCCAGTTATTTATCCAGGGTACAGGACCTATCCTTCCTAACCAGGTAACCGTCAGGAAATTGGGGATGATAAACACCATTGCAGGAATCATGATGGTACTCAAAAGGATTGAGAAGATCAAATCACGACCCGGAAATTTCATGCGCGCGAACGCGTATGCAGCCAACACACTAAATGTCAATTCGCCGGCTAATGTGATTGCCGTGATGATCAGGCTGTTTAAAAAATACTCGGAGAATAACGCTTTTCTCCAAGCCTCAGCATAGTTTTCGAAATGCAGTGTAGAGGGGAAGAAATTCGTACCAAGCGCTTCACCGAGACTCTTTAATGACGTAGAAACCATCCATACGAAGGGGACAAGCGAGAGGATGGCGCCAAAAACCAAAATGACATACGAGAGAATCTTTATTCGCGTCGACGTTGAAAAGTGATATTTGTGTTTCGTTTCTTTAGCCATAGAACACCCGAGAACCTTGCAGACGATTATTGATATACGTCAATGAAAGAATTATGGCGAACAAGACAAACGCCAGTGCGGAGGCATAGCCGTAACGTAGTTTTTCAAAGAATTCGATAAATATGGTCACACTGAAAGTATCGGTAGTGCCTAATGCCAGGCTGTCTCTGAAAATCCAGATGGTATTGAAAGCCTTGAAAGTACCGATGATGGCAATCAGTGAAAGGAAATATGTCGTTGGGGAAAGCAGCGGAAAAGTGATATGGCGAAAAACCTGCCACTTATTTGCACCATCTACTTCAGCCGCTTCAACCAACTCTTTGGGGATATTTCCCAAGCCAGCCAGGTAAATAACGATGTCATACCCCACGAAAGTCCAGATAGAATGCAGGATGATGACGGACAGTGCAAGGCTCGGACCGCCAGCCCAGTCCGGTATGTTGATCCCAAAATGACCGCCGATTAAAGAAAAGATACCTCTCGGTTCAAACAACCATTGTTGTGGTTCCAAACCTAACGAACGAAAAAGCATATTGACAGGTGCGGTGTATCGATTGGAAAACATCTGCTTGAAGACCGCTGCACTGGCAATAGCTGGGGTAACGTAGGGGATAAAATAGATGATGCGGAACATATTTGAACCGCGTAACTTTTGAAAGAGAAGGATGGACATGAATAAAGCGATAGTAAGCTGGAAAGGGACGGTGCCCACGGCAAAAAACAATGTAACTTTTAAACCTTTCCATAATTTCGGATCACCAGAGGCAACAATGGTCGGAATCTCTCCAATCAGCATCCAACCGCCTACCAGCAGAACCATAGCCGCCAAAATCCGCAGCCAAAAACTACGGTTGGAAAGTTGTTTTTCCGCATTTCGCCAAATCAGCCATGCAGCAGCCAAAAGCAAGACACCACTGGTAATGGTAATGAACTGTGACCAAATGCCTGGATCAGTGCCATTCTCAACCGCCTCAGCATAAGCCAACCCGATTTGTTGCTGAGTATAGTAAAGCAAACCAATACCGATCCCTAAACAAATAAAGATCATCCCAAAATTGACCTGGTAGAAAAAGTTCCTTCTATTCCGCCAGGCATACATCACCAATATCCCAACTGCAATTCCGCATAACAAAATCCAGATAAAAGAACGCCAGACTGGCACCACGCTTTCCGCTCGAAATGCTTCACCCAGCAAGCGCATAAATACTTCCCGGGTCCTTTCCAGACCTCTTAATTTATCTGCAATGTCGAGCACTTCAGGCAGTTGTATATATGCCCAACGCAGAAATGAGAACACAATCCCAGCGTAAAATAGACCAGGAAATATACATACCCACGGACGGTCACCATACTTCTGCATCGTCTGCAAAATACGCTTGAGAAGGAAGTAAATCGCAACCAGGGCACCGATCCCTAACAAAAATACCGCGACATACGCCAGGTTATCAATTGCCCGAACATAATTATCCAAGCCTATCATGTCGGTTCGTTTGATTCGCCACTTATGCAAGCTGACGTATATCGCAAAGCCTACGGGAAAGATGCCAAAAATAAAGATAAGTATCGTGGCTGGAGCAATAAATGTATATGCCGTCAGATATTCTCTTAAATGCCTACCCCCTCGACTTGTGAATAATCTTCTTAACACATTATAATTTTCCATAGTGTATATTTGACTTCACTTAAGAATGCGTTGAAAATTTTGGGCACCCTTGATTTTCTTCTTTGGAAAATCATCAGTCAATCCATTGATTTGTCCCAACTGACCCCTTGATATTCATGGGTATCTTCGAGTATTTTTATAAAACAATCAAATATAATTATACAAGACAGAAACGGTTCATCACAAGTCAAAAAAAACGTTAACGTGGTTACAAAGCGAAATAGATTACTTTTAGATGAGAAACGAATGAGCAATAATACAAAACAATGGATGGATGACATCAAAAGAAATGTTATCCCCGGCTTGAATCTGCCCAAGGAATTCATTCTACCAGCATATCATAATCAATCTATCCTTAACATTCCCGCATCCATCTGTGAGTTTTTCGAGATACCGATTATCCATGCCTCCCCCTTGCGTCCAGAAATTATATCTCCACTTCAAGGCGGTGTTCGGCGCGTTCTCGTAATTCTTATGGATGCACTTGCTCTGCACAGATTCACAAGCTGGTTACTGGATAAAAAATTACCCATCTGGACCCAGCTTTTACAGTCTGGCATACTTGCCCCAATCACATCCATTGTCCCCAGCACAACCTCTTCTGCCATTACCACCTTGTGGACAGGACGAACTGTTGCTGAGCATGGTGTTGCCGGTTATGAACTTTGGCTTAAACAATACGGTCTCGTCGCCAATATGATTCAGCAAGCACCCATGAGTTACAAAGGAGGCGGTGCCCATCTGGAAAAAGCTGGTTTTGAAGCTGAAACAACCTTTTCCTTTCCCAAGCTGGGTGAACATTTACGTCAACATGGTATTTTGCCCTATTCTTTTCAGCATTATTCTATTGCACACTCCGGGCTGTCCAGAACATTCATAAAAGATGTAACGATCTCTCCTTTCGGAACCCAATCGGAATGCTGGGTAAATCTTCGAACCCTCATTGAAAGCAAAAAAGATGAAAAACTGTACCTGTGGACATATTGGAGTGAGTATGATACGCTCTCACACCGGTATGGTCCGGATAATGAGCGTTCAGAACTGGACTTCATCAATTTCAGCCGAAATTTTGAGCAAAATTTTCTAAACCGCCTTTCGGCAGAACTGCGAGATGGCACACTGCTCATTCTGACTGCCGATCATGGACAAGTACATACTGAAAAGAATCCGCATTTCAATCTAAAAAACCATCCAACGTTTTTGGATTGCCTGCATATCAAGCCCACCGGTGAGAACCGACTCATTTTTCTGCATGTCCGTCCGGGTAAAGAAAAAATACTACGTGAGTACATTGAAAACACATGGGCGGGTCAATTCATCCTCGTGAAATCAAAAAAGCTTTTAGATCAGGGTCTATTTGGCTCCGGAGACCCCATGCCCGACATGATTAATCGGATTGGTGATTACACTTTGATTGCAAAAAACGAGGGGTATCTGTGGTGGTCAGAGGATGAAAACCCCTTGTTGGGTCGCCACGGTGGGCTTACGCCACAAGAAATGTTGGTACCTTTCATGGCAGTTCGCTTATAACAAAACCAGATGATGGATTGGAAGGTAAACTCCGCCATACGAAAAGTATCATTTTAGGGTACGATTAATCAGGTCATTTTCAAAAAACAGGTGATTTAAACAATATGGATTCGAAACTCAAGAAAAGACTTTTGATCCTGGCTGCCAGTGTTGTTATTATGTTGTTATTATTTGTGATTGATATCCGACGATCTTCAGACAGTCAGCTTCCAGCAACACCCACTTACAGCCTGACAGGCACAGCTACGAGAGTAAGTTCACAAACCAACATCGCAGAACATACAGCAAGTGCACAACCAGGAACGGAAACCGCTGTTCCGATTGAGGAAACCCTTTTGCCCGAAGCATTAACGGCAACGGCTGAAGCAAGAATTATCGCCACCGCTGAAGCAGGTCTGGCAAAAGCGACATTGCGTGCCCGTCCAATGAGCAATATCGTTCGAGGTCTATATGAGGATGGTGCGGTATCGACTCTTTATGGAGCCTATAAAAGCATCGACGATACTCTTTTTGGTTTCAACAAGCCCGGATACTATCAAATGTGGTACAGCAATTATAAGGCGAAATACTTTGTGATGCGCACAAACCTGTTATGGGATAATGCAGGCGAGGAGGTCTCCTACCCCACTGCTGGATGCGGGCTCGTTTTTGGCTACCAGGATAACGCCAATCACTATCGTGTATTCCTCAATCTGGATGGGAATATTCGTTTGCATCGTATGCTCGATGGCGAATTCACGATCATGGCAATTGATTATTATGGTGAACTGGGTCGACCAACCGGACATGCTAACCTCATCCTGGCAGTAGACCAGGGGTGGATCAGCGTTTATGTCAATAACCAGTTAATCACCAGGGAATATGACGAAAACCTTACCGATGGTGACCTCGCGTATGCCATCGCGTCGGGATCGAGTTATGATTTTGGCACCAGTTGTGATTTTAAAGATATTGAACTGTGGATTATCGAGTGAAGTTTTACCGAAAACATTGTCATTTTTTCTCTTCGCATGTATAATACGGCTACGTTGTTGGGCGGTTAGCTCAGTTGGTTAGAGCATTGCGTTGACATCGCAAAGGCCGTAGGTTCGAGTCCTATACCGCCCACAAAAGACATCGGAAATCCTTCCGGTGTCTTTTTTTGTGCATTCAGTACGCACACGAAATACACAAAAACCCAGTGAGCTTCCATTCGCTCAGTCCTGCTATTTCAAATCACCTGTCAGGCGCAGACCAGGAATAAAACAACTCTATCATTTTTTCAATGCCGCCCAAACAACTTTTTCACAACTAGGGGATATATTCTTTTTAGATAAAAAGTAAAGACTTCTTGTCTGAAAAAACTGATTGACCACCTGGAACCGCAAGCAATAAACAAACAAGGGTTGTAAAAACCTGGAATGGAGTAACTATTTTGAAAAAGATAAGAAATTTATTATTGGTTTTATGTATCGTCGCCCTGTCAGCATGCCAGAGCGTTTCGCCAATAACGGTGGAAACGTTCGGAGAAGGAACAGTAAATGCAGCACAACAGATACAAAGTGGTACGACGAATGACATACAAGCCACTTCCATCCCCCTCAGCACCATCACGGTGGATTATGACCAAGATGACCTCGAAACCCATCTGACAACTGCAAACCAAACATTGATTGTCTTCTCTGGAGACACAATCGAAATCGAAGGCGATGGGGCAACAGCAAGCGGCAGTATCCTCACCATCACCAGCGCAGGGACGTACAACATCAGCGGTATTTTGTACGATGGTCAAATCATTGTCGATACACAGGATGCGGAAAATGTTGAATTGATATTGAATGGGGTTGAGATAACCTGCCAATCCAACGCGCCTCTTTACATCTCCAATGCTAAAAAAACGGTAATCACATTGGCAGATGGCACAGAAAATACAATTACCGATGGTAGCTCATACGTGTATGACAATTCTGAAACAGACGAGCCCAACGCTGCCATTTTCAGCAAGGATGACCTGACCATCAACGGTAATGGCGCACTGACGGTCAATGCCAATTACAACAACGGAATTGTCAGCAAAGATGACCTCAAACTGGTCAGTGGAACCATCACAGTTAACGCGGTTAATGATGGCATAAAAGGCAAGGATTCAATTGCTGTGAAAGATGCAAATATCACCATCACTGCTGGAGCAGATGGAATGCAAGCGCATAACGATACGGACCCCGAAAAAGGATACATCTCCATTGAAGGAGGCAGTATCCACATCACTTCGGTGTTAGATGCCATCCAGGCGGAAACGCAGTTGCTCATAAGTGGCGGCAATATCACACTCGTCTCCGGTGGCGGAAGCATTAACGCCAGCACGCAAGGAAATTGGGGAAACTGGGGAGGGAGAAACCCGGGCAACGAATCTGTAAAAACAAATAGTGCAAAAGGGTTAAAAGCAGGTGTTGATATCACCATAAACGCTGGAACTATCCTTATTGATTCTTCCGATGACGCCATACACTCCAACAGCAGTATACATATCAACGGAGGTGAGTTCACCATTTCTTCAGGCGATGATGGAATGCATTCTGATGTCTCACTGGAGATCAATGGCGGAACAATCAACATCCTCAAGTCGTATGAGGGGATTGAGAGCGCTGCGATAACCGTCAACGCAGGCACGATTAACTTGACATCCAGTGATGATGGGTTCAATACGGCTGGCGGAGTGGATGGTTCAGCCATGAACGGAAGACCGGGACAGAATCACTTTGAAAGCTTTGGAAACTATCCCCTATACATCCACGGCGGTTACATTACGATCAATGCCGATGGCGATGGGCTTGATGCCAATGGGTCTATCGAAATGACTGGCGGAATCGTTATCATCAATGGACCCACCAATAACGGCAATGGAGCACTCGATTATCAAAGCACATTCAACATAACCGGTGGTGTTTTGGTGGCTGTGGGCAGTGCGGGTATGGCGCAAGCGCCCAGTACCTCTTCAACACAATACTCTGTGCTGCTCAATTTTCCATCTTCCTTATCCGCTGGTTCCATTACACATATTGAAACGGAGAGCGGTCAGGAGATACTCACATTCATGTCTCTAAAACCTTATCAATCAATCGTATTCTCCACCCCTGACCTGCAAAATGGAACGACATACAAAGTTTATACCGGTGGCAGTTCAAATGGCACTGCTTCAGATGGATTATTCACCGATGGCGCTTATACTGCCGGAACACATTACACAGATTTTACAATCACCAGCATGGTGACAGGTGGTTCCATGCATCAACCTCGCAGACCATAGAGAATGAGAGCTTAACAATGCATCGCAGTCGAATAAAAAAAGAGACGTCTTCCATATCTCAACAACTGTGCGTGAGGACAAACCGAAAACATCACAGGCTTATACAGAAAATAAACCTTGTTATGAAGTCATGCGATTACCATTTAGATTGGTCCACGGGTTTCAAGAGCCCTCGAATCACAGGAGTTATTAATCAATGAAACTTACCCTTGCCAGAAATAAACCTTTTCATAGTAAAGCAAATAGATTTGCACGCACATTGAGTGTCCCAACTGGCAACTTAGATATTCACGATCGCTCAATTAATACCATCACCCAAGAGTTTACACCGATTAGCTTGAAGCAAATGGACGCAGTAGCACTACTTAACCGGATAGACACGAAATTTGTGATGACGACTTCACAGTTATTGAGCGTTTTATCAAAGCTACCCGAAGCCTATTGGATTTTATCGGTACACGGACAACGTTTGAATCATTATTTCACATTGTATTTTGATACACCCGATTTTGAGCTTTATCGTCTGCATGTGAATGGTCGTGCAGAGAGGTATAAAGTGCGCAGTAGAGAATACACCGATACAAAACTTTCCTTTCTGGAAGTCAAGCATAAAACCCGCAAGGGACGCACCATTAAGGAACGGATACTCACCGAACAACCATTAGCTTACATCAACCCGGAAACAACCCTGTGGTTGCAGAACTTCGTGCCCTTTGACAGCAGCCAGTTGGAACCCAAGCTCTCAAACACCTTTACACGAGTCACCCTGGTGAATAAAGGATTAAACGAAAGAGTCACATTGGACATCAATCTCGCCTTTCACACAAAGTATAAACAGGTACAGATGGATGGCATTGCCATTGCAGAAGTCAAAATGGATACAGGCAACCAGCATTCCTTATTCTCGATGCAGATGCGTGAACACCGCATTTATCCACAGAGCTTTAGCAAGTACTGTGCTGGGGTCGCACTGCTCTATGATGAGGTTAAGAAAAACACGATGAAAGCGAAGTTGTTGAAATTGGAAAAACTGACACGAGGTGTTTCGTTCTATGAATAATTTTATGAGTTTCGTTTTAAATTTTGGGTTCAATTTTCTCGTAGCATTCCTGGTAGTTCGGTTTATTTACTACCCTGCTACCCATAATAAACGCTACGTTTTTACCTTTCTGGCGTTCAATACGGTCATTTTTTTCGTATTGAGCTTTATGAACAGCATTGAATTGGGGATTGGCGTTGGTTTTGGATTGTTTGCAATCTTCTCCATCCTCCGCTACCGCACAGACCCTATACCGATTCGGGAAATGACCTATTTGTTCATCATCGCTGCGCTTCCAGTAATGAATTCCGCCGGGGTGGATGGCGACGTATGGCACAAGCTGTTGGTGGCGAATATTGCCATCCTGACCATCATGTGGGTACTCGAAAAAGAATGGGGATTTCGTTACCAGGCATCCAAACGAATTCTCTACGAGAAGATTGAACTGATCCACCCGGAGCGCAGGGAAGAATTGAAAGCAGATTTAGAACAAAGGACAGGGCTGAAAATATTGCGCGTGGTCATCGGGAAAATTGATTATGTAAGAGATACGGCTGATTTGCGGGTATTTTATGAGGATACCGCGCAGGATGGATGGCTTGAGAATGGCGATTCGGAATTGATTTTTGTCAGTAAAGAAACACCAGTGGAATAGCTGAGTAATGATATATTCAGTTTCGGCTTTCACGGGTGCCTGAAAAAATAATTAAGAGTCATTTTTTCTTCTCCTTTGATCAGTAGTGAACAGGGTGGGCGCAATGCCTGCCCTGTTCCGGTCTTTAATTAGAAGCACCCGTTGCAGCGTGTTGAATTTCACCTTCAGGCGCGCTGCACAGAACATATAAAACGCGTTAAATACAAATGAGAAAATGCATCAAGGCTTGCTTTCTCACCTGGATATCTGTATAATGATGGGTAACCTAAGACTAGAAACGCATCGACCAGGACGAGTAACCGGAAGGTGAATGGACAGAGACTGAGGATCATTGGCTGAGAATCCTCAACAAACCACCCCGGCGAAAACCACCTGCGAGCGGCAAACAGAAAAGGGTGCTCATCCCCCAGTATGGAAAACGTTTTGACCCCGTTATCGGTCTGCTGATGCTTGATCAGCTCAACGAGATGACCTGTTTTCTGGTCAAATTGGGTGGAACCGCGTGATTTCTCACTCTCGCCCCATGTCTGGCGAGAGTGTTTGTTTTAATATTTTTTTTGGAGGTATGTATCATGTCAAAAGACCATGTTGCTTACGAGGAATCCTTCCTCTACCGCATTCGTCACTCTGCTGCGCACATCATGGCGCAGGCTGTGCTCGAACTTTTCCCGGATGGTAAGGTTGCCATCGGACCGCCGATTGAGGATGGTTTCTACTACGACTTCGACCTTCCGCGACCCCTCACACCCGAGGATCTCGAAGTCATCGAAGTGCGAATGCGCCAGATCATCAAAGAGGATCATCCATTCGAAAAGAAAGTCCTCTCTGCGCCGGAAGCATTGGAATTCTTCCACGACCAACCCTACAAGATTGAGCTCATCCAGGGGCTACAACAAGGTGGGTTTGACGAATATGGCAACCCGATTGATGAATCGCCGGAAATCTCGACCTACACGCACGGCGGTTTTGTCGACCTGTGCCGCGGTCCGCATCTCGATTCAACCAACCAGATCGATCCGCAGGCGGTAAAGCTGATGAATATTGCCGGCGCATACTGGCGCGGTGACGAGAACCGCCCCATGCTGCAGCGTATTTACGGCACAGCCTGGGAAACACCCCAGCAATTGCAGGAATATCTCAACCTGCTCGAAGAAGCGAAGAAACGCGACCATCGAAAACTGGGGCGCGAGCTGGACTTGTTCAGCATCAACGATGAGATTGGTCCGGGTTTAATTCTCTGGCATCCCAAAGGCGCCATGATACGAAAAATTGCAGAAGACTTCTGGCGCGAAGAACACGAAAAATCGGGCTACGATTTTGTCAATTCACCGCATATCGGCAGAGCAAAACTATGGGAAACAAGCGGGCACCTGGGCTTCTACGATGAAAATATGTATGCGCCCATTGATGTGGAAGGTCAGAAATACTATTTGAAACCCATGAACTGCCCGTTCCACCTTTATATCTACAAAAGCAAAGGTCGATCCTATCGCGATTTGCCGATTCGGTATGCAGAATTGGGCACCGTCTACCGTTATGAACGCAGCGGTGTATTGCATGGCTTGATGCGCGTGCGCGGCTTTACCCAGGATGACGCCCATCATTTTTGTGCGCCCGAACAAATGCCCGCCGAGATCGACTTCTTGTTGGAGTTCTCCCTGCACATGCTGCGTTCATTCGGTTTTTCCGAAATCGAAGCGTTCTTAAGCACAAAACCCGAGAAGTTTGTGGGAGACCCGGCACGCTGGACAGAGGCAGAAGCTGCGCTGCGCGATTCATTGGAGCGCGCCAAACTGCCCTACCAGATCGACGAGGGCGGCGGCGCATTCTATGGTCCAAAGATTGACCTGAAGGTGAAAGATGCCATCAAACGCGAATGGCAGCTCACAACCATCCAGTTCGATTTCAACGAAGCGGAGCGTTTCGAGCTGACGTATACCGGCGAAGATGGTCTGCCGCACCAGCCTTACATGATCCACCGCGCCTTGCTGGGAAGTATGGAACGCTTTTTCGGCGTGTTGATCGAGCACTTCAGCGGAGCCTTTCCGGTGTGGCTCTCACCCATACAGGCTGTCTTGATCCCCATCGCCGACAGGCACATTGAGTATGCCAATGCGGTCAAAAAGCAACTCAAGGCTGCCGGCTTGCGTGTGGAAGTGGACGAACGCGCAGAAAGAATGAATGCCAAAATCCGCGATGCGCAAAACCAGAAAATTCCTTATATGCTGGTGGTCGGTGACAAAGAACAGGAAGCCGGGCAGGTGGCTTTGCGCCTTCGCTCCGGTGAAAACCCTGGTCCTATTGGGCTGGATCAATTCATTGAGTTGGCAAAACAGGATATCCAAAACAAAGCGTAAAGTTACTTTGCCGCAGTAGTAAGTGGGTCAAAAAGCTGGTAGTCCTGCTTTTTTGACCCACTTGTTTGTTATCTCAAGAGTTCTCCATTGGAAGTCATACCGTGGGGAGCATTTGGCTGACCGAATATCCCCATCCGCAAGCATTTAAATCCGAAAGAAAAAAGGTCAGATTCGTTTTCTGGAACGTTTTTTGGTCGATTATTGCATAGAATGCGTATATATGGTATATTTTATCCAGCGGGAGCTCAGGTTCCCGCCATTCTGGCTATTATAGAACAGGTAAAGGAAGAGAGGAGAGCACTATTTCAACACAACAATACCAAGTAAATGAGACCATCCGGGCTCGCTCTGTTCACGTGATTGGACCGAAGGGAGAAAATCTGGGTGAACTGACCCTCAACGAAGCACTGCAAGTTGCGCGAGAAGCTGAGCTGGACCTGGTCGAAGTTGCCCCAAACGCAACCCCCCCGGTGTGCCGTATCATGGACTTCGGAAAGTTCCTCTACGAAAAGACGAAAAAGGACCGCGAAGCCCGTAAGGCACAAACCAAGATCGAAATCAAAGAAATCCGTCTTCGACCAAAAACGAACGAACATCATCGCTCTTTTAAAGTTCGTGACGCACGCCGTTGGTTGGAAGAAGGAATGAAAGTAAAAGTAACGGTTCGCTTTAGAGGTCGGGAAATTACTTACCCGGAACTTGCGCTGGAGGATTTAAGAGAAATCGCTGAAGAGCTTTCGGATACAGCCACTGTGGAAATGGCACCCAATATGGAAGGGCGCACCATGACGATGGTACTCACACCTGCAAAGCCTGGGAAAAGCGCAAAGAAAAAGGAAAGCTGACCATTTCTCAATCTTGGTTTTTTTGATATAATTGTTCCTCGGCTTCTAGGAGGCTGAAAACGATCTGCGGCTGCTCGTGAGCCGCAAATTTTAGTGATGCTAGGAGAATGACAGTGCCACGCAAGAAGAAAGACGGAAAAATTAAGCTGAAGACACATAAAGCAACCTCGAAACGTTTCCGCCTTACCGGATCGGGCAAGCTTGTGCGAACAAAGGGCGGCAAAAGCCACCTGCGGAGAAGAACCTCCGACCGCACAACCGCTTTGTTCACCGAGATGGTGACGGTTGAAGGTAAAGGGATTGTCAAACGTGTCCATCGCCTGGTGCCTTATCTGAAAAAGAACAGATAACCGGGTTATCGTATTTTTTTATATATGCGGCTGCTTGGTGTTTGCAACGGATGCTTGAATGGAAATACCTTTCATCAAAATCAATGCATCGACGCCCTGGGGCTCGCAAAGGAGTGAAAAATGACTCGTATTAAAGGTGGCCCGCAAGGGTATCGCCGGCACAAAAAAGTATTGAAAATCACGAAAGGTCAGTTTGGTACTCGTCACCGCCTTTTCCGGCGCGCAAACGAAGCCATGCTGAAAAGCCTTTGGTACGCATACCGCGACCGCCGTACCCGCAAACGCGATTTGCGCCGACTGTGGATCGCTCGTATCAACGCTGCTGCCCGCCTCAACGGTTTGAGCTACAGCCGCTTGATCCATGCGCTGAAGGCAGCCAATATCTCCCTGAACCGTAAAGTATTGGCAGACCTTGCTGTTCGTGACCCACAGGCTTTTACAGCCGTCGTGGAAAAAGCAAAAGCGGTCTGACATTATCCTCTCATCCACTAGAAAGCGGGATGGCGCTCACACGCCATCCCGTTATTGTTTCCCCGTGGCTTCCCACCCCATTACAGGCTCAAGACTTGAAACCATCCCAGGCATTAAGATAAAATTACCCCAGATTCCTGTGAAAGGGTCAATCGATGGCAAAAACGGTTTGCAGTCATACTTTTACAAACGGTACAGTGTTGGAAATACTCCAGGGTGATATTACCCTGGAAAAGGTGGATGCCATTGTCAACGCTGCCAATGAGCATTTACTGCACGGCGGCGGGGTTGCCGGTGCTATCCTGCGCCGTGGAGGGGACATCATACAGCGGGAAAGCAGCGGATGGGTAAAAGCCAATGGACGGGTTACGCATGATCGTCCCGCGGTGACCAACGCCGGCAACCTGCCCTGCCAGTACGTCATCCACGCTGTGGGACCGGTCTGGGGGACAGGGAACGAAGATGCCAGGCTGGCGCAAACGGTTTGCGGAACCCTGGAAACCGCCGAGAAATTGCAAGTGTCCAGCATCGCCTTTCCTGCCATTTCCACCGGTATTTATGGCTTTCCCAAAGAACGTGCGGCAAAGATTTTTTCCAACACCTTCGAAACCTTTTTCCAAAAACCAGGAAAGATACAACTGGTCAGGCTGGTACTCTTTGACGAAGCCACCTGCCAGACCTTCCTACAAGTCTACCAGAAGCGGAATGACTGCCAGAAAGAGACACCGTGATGATTCACTCTTCCCAAAACCCGCGCATCCAAAATGTACGAGCATTACTGGCGCGCAGAAAAGAGCGCCAGCAACAAGGGCTCTTCGTGTTGGAAGGCGTGCGCCTGGTCGAAGCAGCGCTGCAGAACGGGCTATTGCCACAGCATTTGTTGTACAGCGAGGTCAATGAACGCGGCAGACAGATTGTAAATACCGTTCTCAAGGCAGGGGTCGATACCGACCAGGTGGAGCCGCGCCTCCTCGATTCGCTCAGTGACACGCAAACTTCACAAGGGATTTTGGGAATCTTCCCCATGAAGCCGCTACCTTTCCCCGACCACACGAGCTTCACCCTCATACTGGATAACATCCGTGACCCGGGCAACCTCGGCGCTATCCTGCGTACCTCGGCAGGCGCAGGGGTCGACCTTGTCTTGCTGTCTCCCGGATGCGTGGACGCCTATTCGCCCAAAGTCTTGCGTGCAGGGATGGGTGCGCATTTCCTCCTGCCCGTTTACAACATGGATTGGGAAGAGATTGAACAGCGCCGCGACCACGGCTTGCTCGGAAAAGACTTTTTCATCACGGATGTCAACGAAGGAATCTCATGCTGGGAAACTGATCTGCGACATCCGCTCACGCTGGTCATTGGCAGCGAAGCAGAGGGTATCAGCCCCCAGGCAATTCACCTGGCGACCGGGCGGATTCACATCCCCATGCAGGGAAAAATCGAATCGCTCAACGCCTCCATTGCCGCCAGCATCTTAATTTATGAAGTATTTCGACAGAGGAATTTATGAAAATCCGAACCATTACCTGTTTTTATGATCCCGCCTCCCCGGACAGCAACAAAACGCTCGACACCATTTTGACCTTGCTTGCCCACGCGCAAAAACGCTTCACCGCCGCTGGTTTTGAGGTGCAGACCTTGCGCATTGCAACCACACCCTTCTCTCATTGGGGTGTACCCATCCAGGCGGATGCACTGCTTTCGGTCATTCAACCGTTAGAGAAAAAGCTGAAAGAACAGGGGATCGAATACGTCTCCTTTGGTCACGCTTCTCCGGAGTTGGATTCCAGTTACGCGGTTATTCCAGCGCTTCTGGAGGCAACCCACATCGCCTTCTTTTCCGGCGTGGTCGCCGCAGATAACCGGGTCTATCTGAAAGCGGTTCATCATGCCGGAAAAATCGTTGCACAAGCCGCGCAAATCACCCTGGACGGGTTCACCAACCTGCGTTTCACCGCCCTGGCAAACGTGCAGCCAGGTGGACCGTTCTTCCCAGCCGCCTATCACCTGGGCGATAAACCCGCTTTTTCCCTGGCGCTCGAATCCGCTGACCTGGCGATTACGGCATTTGAAGGCGCAGACAGCCTTGAGAATGCACGCTTCTTGCTGCTCAAAAGCATCGAGCAGAACGCCAGTCAGTTGAACATCCTGGCAGAGGAATTATCGAAACAGTATCCGGTGGCGTTTAAAGGCATGGATTTTTCGCTCGCGCCCTACCCCGTCGATACCTGTTCACTGGGCGGTTCGATCGAAAAACTGGGCGTGGAGCAAATCGGGCTCTCCGGCTCGCTGGCATCCGCAGCATTTGTTGCAGATGCATTGGACCGCGGCAAATGGAAAAAAGTGGGTTTCAACGGTTTGATGCTGCCCCTGCTGGAAGATTCTGTGCTGGCGCAGCGCAGCGTGGATGGCACGCTCACCCTGCGCGATTTGCTGCTTTACTCGGCTGTATGCGGGACCGGGCTGGACACCGTCCCATTGCCGGGCAGTGCCACCGCGGAGCAGCTTGCGGCTGTCATCCTGGATATCGCTGCGCTCTCATCCCGGTTGAATAAACCCCTCACTGCACGCCTGATGCCCGTCCCAGGAAAAACAGCCGGTGAAATGACCCCCTTCGACTTTGAATTTTTCAAAAATGGGCGCATCCTGGAATTACCCGCGAAACCGCTCACTGGCTTGCTGAACGGCTGCGAGAGTTTCGAATTGAGACCGCGGAACTCCTGAGTATGTTCTAACGTACTTGTTTGAAGTTAATGATGGTGAGGTTTTTGTCGCACGGTTCCGTAGCATAGGTGTCAAAATATACCTTTGCCGATAACGGAATATAAGACTGGTCAACCAGTTGGATCCAGACCTTGCCGGTGCTGGCGACGGGAGCATCCCCCAGTTTAAACTCATACCCGGCGGGACCGTAGTTGAGCGCAGTTCCGGTCATGGTGATTTCATTGAGCGTCTTTCCATCCAGGTAACCGCCCAGCAGCACAAGAATGCCTGTCACCGGGCTGTCTTTCAGGTCATGCACCTGCCCGGCAACCCCCATCCACTGGCAGTTGTCGCGGTCTGCGTCGAAAATGGATGCCGCGATGGCGGCTGGTTCGCCCTTGACCTGGTAACGGTATCCGCCCGCGGGGGTGCTGGTGTCGGTTGGGGCAGGCGTGCTGGTAGACGTGGAGGTGGGCTGCGGGGTCGCGGTGTCTGCTTCGATTTCCTCGGGCTCAGACACATCAGGGAGAGGGGTATCTGCTATCTCAAGCGAAGGGCTGGTCGCTGTGGCGCTGGGCAGCACCAGGGCAGCCGGAAGCGTGGGGGGAGGAAAGGGGTTGAACGGATGGTTGGGCGTCTGGTAAATGACCAATGTAACGGTCAGCAC
>CAYRRA010000086.1:0-18213 GCA_964426355.1 uncultured Anaerolineaceae bacterium | reverse complement strand
CCGTTCATAATGCCTTTGTTGTGAGTGGCAGCGCGGTAGGGGTCGACTGCAGCAAATGCCCAGGCTTCCACAATGCCCTGCATCACCTCATCTGCGCTGAAATCGCCAAATGCCAGGGCGTCAGCCGGGATGGTACAGCGCGCGCGCGCCAGCCGGCGGTCTGACAGGTTGGAAAGGATGCGCAGCAAAACCCTGCCGCCGCTAATGGCTTCTACACTGGGAGCCAGGCGTTCTACTGCGGTATTCACCGCATTGGCGCCCATGGCATCGCGCACGTCGTAGATCAGGTGCAGCACCAGGAATGCACCCACCGGCGATTCCTCGACCAAATACACCTCGATCCTGCGGGGACCACCACCCAATCGCTGCAGCACCGGATCGATCTCGGCGGCTTCAGCCAGTAAATGTTCGCTCTGTTCCAGCAGGCGCAGCCGTGCGGCGTGCACGTCGTCCAGGTCCAGTATCTGCATCTGACCGATCATCTCCGGCGCGTTGGTGTGTGCAGTAAACCCGCCACCGGCGCGTGCCAGTTTTGCCATGAAAGAAGCGCCGGCTACGACTGATGGCTCTTCAATCACCATCGGTATCAGTACTTCACGCCCATTGATGAGGAAATTCTGGGCAATTCCCAACGGCAACGCATGTACGCCCACTGCGTTCTCGACCATGTGGTCGGCAGCATCGGCATCCAAACCACCCTTGTGCAGCGCTTGAGCTTCTTCGGGTGTCAATTTCGCCTGCTCAGTCAGCACTTGCAGGCGTTCTTCCAGGGATAGATTGTAGAATTTTTCTTTACCTATCATATTTTCTCGTATAAACAAATCTATCTTATCCGCGCAAATCTACCAAAAGCTATCAAATCGGCTCTGTTCGTCTGTCAACTTGCGCTGGAATGAGTAACAAAGCGGGACTGAGATTATAGAAGAAGAAAACCGCCGAAGCGATCTTCGACGGTCGGGGGGTTGGGTTTGGGTTGGATGAGAAAAAGGTCAGCGGCGCAGCACACGCAGGTAAATACCCATGCCAATGCCAACCAGCACCAGTACACCGCCCACAATGCCCAACAATGGCGAGCGCTGCCGGGTTTCTTCATTGCCGGGCTGCTGCTCTGCGACGATAGCGCCGGCTGAGCTGGTCTGCGCGCCAAAATCGATGATGCTGTTGTCGCCAGCTTTCAGCGAGAGCGCAAAGTTCATTACCGTGGTGGCGTTATACCCTTCCGGCGGACCAACGCTGATGTTGTATTCGTCCTCAGGCAGGTTCTCAAAACAGAGCGGTTCCTGATCAGCAGTGGATGGGTCGCTGTCGATCACCGTTGTGCCGGTAAGTGAAGTAAGCCCCTCTCGATCCGTGATGCTGATGGCACCGCCAGCGATGGGATACTCGTCTGAATCTTTGCGCGAATTCCCGTTGACGTCATGGAAGAGGACCACGCAGATCACCCCGGTGCCGGGGGTGGGTGTGGCGGTGGGGATGTAAGATGTCGCGGTGGGTGAGGGTCCTTCAGTAGGGGTCGGGGGTTCAAAAGTCCCCAGCAGTAAATTCTGCCCGGAGGTGATGAAACAGTCTGTGTTTAAATTATTAAGTTCGATCAACTTGTTGACATCGCCGTTTAAGAAGCGCAGAGCAATACTGAGACAGGTGTCATTATCCTGCACAGTGTAGAGAATTTCACCCTCTAAGTTGGGTGTGGGTGAAGCGATTTGCGCCGGATTGCTGGCAGATACAGGCGACACTGCCAAAAGCAGGGCAGTGATAATCAGCACAGATAAGGAAATGGGAATGAATTTTTGTTTTTCCATCGTTGAAATTATAACATGAACAACATTTTTCCATGTTGTCCAGGTTTTCGGTGCAATTTTATGGGGTTTTTACAAACAGCTTCATTCATCGCCAGCAATTCTCAATATGAAATTGACAACACCTATCGACTTTAGTACACAATTTTTCACTGGAAATTGTTCATCCTCTGTGACAACATCACCCAATTTTGCGTATGTTAGCCTCAATTCGGGATCATTTTATCTAATTCCACCCACCCGTTCCACATTGGGGTGGGCGGGGTGGAAAAACCCAAACCGAATTCATGTCAGTTGAGCCGGATTGTTGCCAATATTTTCCAAATCGAGAATTACTTGCCATAGCTTTGAGGATGAATATTTGTCGTATAATCTGCATGAGAGA
Source organism: uncultured Anaerolineaceae bacterium (assembly GCA_964426355.1). Taxonomy (GTDB): domain Bacteria; phylum Chloroflexota; class Anaerolineae; order Anaerolineales; family Anaerolineaceae; genus JAJFTV01. Next base: position 16,029 of record CAYRRA010000086.1, on the reverse strand, counting down.
GGGAAAACAATGGTCAAAACAAGTATTTACCGAAGGGTAATTTTCCTGCTGGTGTTATTGCTGCTGGCAGCCGCCCCTTTCCACGCGGTCGCAGCAGAAACAGCCCGCGAGCATTCATTGCCTGCCCGCGCAGCCCAAGATGTGGAGGAACTGATTGAAGCCATCAATTCCTTGCGCAATGAAAACGGACTTGCTTCGCTCAGCGTGCACCCCGTCTTGATGCAAATCACCCAGGCTCATGCAGAGTACATGGCAGTCACCGACCAGATCACCCACTTTCAACCGGATGGTAAACGCCCATTTCAGCGGGCTCTCGAAGCCGGGTTTCCGGTGGCGGGCGACCTGTCATTGGGCGGGTTTTACTCGGAAAATATCGTTGCCGGACCAGGCATGACCCCTCAGCAGGCGGTACAGGTCTGGTTGGGCGATGACCCGCATACCAGTACAATGCTTTCGGAGTGGCGTTCGCACATGGGGGTTGGCGTGGCGTACAACGGTCATATTGCCTACTATGTCCTCGATACAGCGCTCTACAGCAGTGAACCAATCAGCCAGACTGTTGTTGCCGAGGATATCCCCACGCAGGGAGCTTTGCGGGCGCCGATTGTCATGAACACGCCTCAAGCAGACGGCTCGATCCACCACGAGGTGCACAACGGTGAAACCTTGTGGGCGATCGCTGCTGTGTATAACATCACGCTGGATACGCTCATTCAGCTTAACGCGTTGAAGAGCGACCAGTTCATCTATCCCGGCGACCAGCTTGTCATTCGGGTTGGGCTTTCTCCCACCAGCAGCCCTGCTTTTACCGCAGAGACAACCCGACAGTATGAAAGCACCCCCATAGCAGTACATACAGATGCACCTTCTCCACAGAATGAAGCTCAGGTGCTGCTTGCGCCCACCCCAACCAGACTGCTCAACGAACAACCTGCCCCCAAAAGCGCATTGGATGTGGTTGTGCCAATCGCTGTTGCTGCCGCCTTTTTACTCATGGTGGTGATACTCTGGAATGGCTTTCGCCGGGGAAAGATGGAGTGAGGACCTGCTACCCTCCCTGTAAAGTTTACAGTGTGGGTATGCTTCAGCCGTGGCTCAGTTCTTGTGAGCGTTTTTGAGCGTTGTTTAACGTCTCCTGGGCTGCGCTGCGGTTCGCCTGGCTGTTTCCTCCCAGCATCTTGGCTAATTCTTCAATGCGGGCTTCCTGTTCGAGCTTATCGATCGTGGTGTAGGTGCGCCCGTCTTTAACTTGTTTGTACACTCGGATGTGTTGATTGCCAAAAGCAGCCAGTTGCGGTAGATGTGTTACGCACAGCACCTGGTGCTGGCGACCGAGTTGCCAGAGCTTTTCGCCTACCACCGAGCCGATCCTGCCGCCAATGCCCTGGTCGATCTCGTCGAAGATTAGCGTGGGAATGAAGTCGGCTTGAGCCAGTACGTTCTTCAATGCCAGCATCAGGCGCGAGGTCTCTCCGCCGGATGCGGTTTTTGCCAGGGGTTTAAAACCCTCGCCAGGGTTGGGCGCGATTAAAAACGAAACCCGGTCCACGCCGCTGCTGTCGAAATGTGCCTTTACCCCCTCCAACTCCAGCCCGGCATCATCCGGCAGGCAAACCTGTTCCACCATGAATCGGGCTTCTTCAAGACTTAAATCATTCAGTTCGCGCTCAACAGCCTTTGCCATCTTTTCGGCGGCTGACCGGCGGTGCTGGGTGAGTGCAAGCGCCTTTTGCGAAAGAGTATTCAGCAACAGGCTTTCCTCTGCTTCGATTTCGGCAATGCGTTCATCCGCATGAGTCAGTCGCTCCAGTTTTTGCTGTGCTTCCCGGGCAAAGACCAGGATGTCCTCGATGCTTTCGCCGTATTTGCGTTTCAGGTTGTGGATCAGGTTAAGCCGTTCTTCAACCTGTGTCAGGCGGCGCGGGTTGTATTCCACCTGCTCAAGATAGCTTTGCAATTCAGCGGTAACATCGTTGATACTTTCCATGCTACTTTCAAGCTGATCCAGCAGCGTTGATTGGCTGTGATCGATTTTACTGAGCTGGCTGAGCAGCCGGATTGCCTCACCTAACAAGTCGTTGATTGAAGGGGTTTCCGGTGTGCCGCCTTCAAGAATCAGCAGGCTTTGTTGGGTGAGCGAAGCCAGTTTTTCAGCGTTTGCCAGGCGGTCTCGCTCCTGACGCAGGTCTTCGTCCTCTTGCGGAGTGAGTCTTGCGTTCTGAATCTCAGTAATCTGAAAGGTGAGAAAATCCTTCTGTAAAGCAGCATCCTGCTCGCTTTTGCGCAGGTCGTTCAACTCGCGGCGTAAATTCACCAGCCGGTGATAGGTGTTCTGGTAATCCGCCAGCAGGTTTTCGCTGCCGGCATAACGATCCAGCAATGGAAGATGGCTGCGTTCATTGAGCAACGAAAGATAATCGGATTGACCATGAATATCCACCAGAAAACTACCCAACTCACGCAATAAGCTCACGTTGACATTGCGCCCGTTAATGCGCGCTATGCTGCGCCCCGAAAGACGCAGCTCGCGGCTGAGCATCACCTCGTCGGGGTCTTTTTCCTCAATTAATGCCTCGTTTTCCAGCAGGTGTGTCACCTCGCTGCGGTTTTCTGATGGGATTTTAAAAATGGCTTCTACCACGGCGCGCTCAGCACCGGTGCGAATCAGGTCATTGTCAGCACGCCCCCCCAACAGCGTCAGGATGGCGTCCAGGATAATTGACTTGCCTGCGCCGGTCTCGCCGGTGAAGGTGGTTAGCCCAGCGCCCAAAACCAGGTCAAGCTTATGGATGATCGCAAAATCCTCAATGTGCAATTCGATCAGCATAATGGACGTGTTATCTCCGGTTGATTTGAATCCCGCTCAGGCGGTAGTAAAGCGTGCTTGCCATTAAGAAGGTGTATAAACCCTGCCAGAGGATGCTGAACAGGCTTAAACCCAGCACCATCAATAACAGTACTGGCAGGCTTCCTGCCACGGCGGATATGGTGGTCCATAAAAAGAGTGGTTTTGACCGGCGCTTTTTCACAGCCCAACGCACTGCTTCAGCAATGACTGTGCCAACCACAGGCGCCAGCAGTATGGTGAAAAAACCGATAAAAGTAACCAGGTAACTGCCAATACAGGAAAGTACCCCGGCGATTAGTATCGCGAAAATATAATCGGTTGCAACAGCAGTTTCGAAAATCTTTTGCTGGCTTTTAACACATTCTTTGCAGCGATAACCGGTGGGGGTCGGCACGGCGCAAGATGTGCAGATTGGCTTTTCACAGCGGTTGCAGCGCAGTAAGGTTGGGCGGTCGGGGTGATAGACACAAAACAGTTCAGCTTCAGGTTTTTCGCTCATAGCTCAATCGATCCTGTTAAGGGATTGCGTTCCATGTACATCATCAGGTTGCGATAAAAATAACCAGGATCCTGGAAGCGAATAAAGGATACCATATTTTCCGAGGCGTAAGCCAGCACATGGTCTTCCGCTTCCAACGGTATGGCAGCATGCCCATCTACGCTGAGCACTGCCTGGTGAACCGCCGATGCTTTTACCGATACTTTAGCGCCTTGCGAGAGAATAACAGCGCGATCTACCGAAAGATGCGGGGCAACAGGGATGATTAAAATGTTGCGTAGTTCGGGTGGCATAATTGGTCCGCCCGCTGCCAAAGCATAAGCCGTTGAACCGGTTGGGGTGGAGACAATCAACCCGTCCGCAACAAAGCGTGCCAGCGAGAAACCATCCACAATGGCTTGTAATTGAATCGGGCGCACGTCGTAACCGCGGGTAACCACCAGTTCGTTGAGTGCATCCCAGCTTGCTAGCAGGCTTTCACCACGCCAGTGTTCCACCCGCAGCATCATGCGTTCTTCGATGCGGTAATCACCGGCGAGTATCTTTTGAATTGCCTGCTGCCATTGTTCATCTTTGACCTCGGTCAGGAAACCAAAACGCCCCATATTAATGCCCAATATGGGTAGTCTTTGCTGGGCGCAAATCTGCCCGGCGCGCAGCATGGTTCCGTCGCCGCCCAGGGCGATTAACAGGTCTATATCACCCTGGTCAATGCGCTTTTGCAAACCGGGCTCGTATATGGGGACGCTGTAAACTGGAGGGAGACCTTTGTTCTCAAGGTAACTGCTGATCTCAGCACTCATGCGATGTGTCGCGGCATTTACGTTGGGGTGATAACAGATAGCGAAACGTTGAGGTATCCTGGTGTCGCGGAGCATGTTTCAATTATATTCGCATTTCAAAGAGGAATGCATACTGTTTTATGAGAAGAGAAAGGGTTATAGCTTTTGATCGCATAGATTGCGGTAACCACAACGTGCACAGCGCGCCGGGTCTTGATGTGAGCGCGGGATGTCCTTGCGCTGCTCATCACGGCGCATTTCTGCCAGCAAATCGAGCAAGTGAGCTTCCAGTTGCGGTGTGTAATCTAATGCAAAAGTACGGTTGCGGTACCGCAGGATGCCGAAGGATGGGCGCTTACCGTACGACTTTTCTACCAACAGGCAGTATGCCGCAAGCTGAAAAAGATGCCCGCTGTATGGCTGGTCGGGTGCCCAACTGCTTTTTACCTCCACAGGGATCGGCGTGTCTTCTTGCAACACGAGGTAATCGGGTTTTCCGGTCAGTTTGAGCAGTTCATGGTACAAAGGGATTTCAACTTTCCCCCATTTGGATGTGTCGGCATAAATTACCCGTCCGCTCGGCAGCCCGCTCTCCTTTTGCTGGCGGGAAGCCCACCATAATGCCAGTAGAGCCAGGAAAAGCAGGAAAAGTGCCAGCTTTACCATACGAGCGCACCTGTTTTATGCAGTCCAATAGCGAGCCAGTGCAATTGCCAATAATGTAAGCGCGGCGAGCAACAAACACCAACCCAGTAAACGCAACAAACGCGCTGACCAGGCTTTGGCAGCGTGCTGCTGATGAAAATCGACCCCAGATTGCATTTCGCCCTGGTTTTGGCTCTCCAATCCCTGCTGCCGATACCACCAGGCACGTTTACAGTACAGGTAGGTACTGAGTTCAGAAGCCCGGATCGTCCGCATGGCGGTTCTGATGCTTCTCCAACTGGTTCATGAGTGCATCCATAGACTGTTTGACTTGTTCTTCGCGCAGGCTCAAGGTCAGGTCGCCGCGTGTGCGTTCAAGGATGCCGCGCACCAGGTCGGTTTGCCGACGCAGCCCTTGAGTGATGGCATCGGGAAAATCCATGGTCACCAGAACCGCGTAGATTTCGTCCATACAATTCAACAAGCGCTCGGCTTCTGTCGAGTAGCCCTGTCGTAAAATATCCAGGCAGCGGCGACGCAATTCTCCGGGCACTTCTGCCAAACCGTTTAAATAGGTGGCAGATTCCACACCCAGGTCATCTGGCGATGGTAAAGCCTGGTTCAAGATCAGGGCATGTGTAATTCGGGCTTCAACATATTCCTTGATGGCATCCTGGGAATAGCCGGTGTGGTACAGGTCTGGAAAATCGGACAGCGATTGTTTCAAGAGGCTGACCAATTCACCGGCTTTCTTGTGAAATTCCCGGGCATTTTCATGCTCATCGCGATGTGCCGCACGGATCGACTGCGCTGCCAGTCGGGTGATCTGACGCGCATGAAGCAGCGCCTGATCTCGTTTTTGAGTTCGGGTTTCAAAATCCCTGTGGATGCTCTCGGCAATGTCAGGAAGGTTATTCATTTTCCTCCGGGGGTTCAGGTGGGTTGATGTTGCGGAACAGGCTGTTAACCAATGAAGAATCCCCCGGCAGGTTGATTTCTCCGAAACTTGCCTCAAAGCGTGCCAGGTTTTCACCCAATGCGCGATAAAACATCTTTGCGCCTATTGGAGACATCAACATGCGTGTGCGGACGGTCGCTTTGGGCTCACCTGGCAGGATGCAGGCAAAATCCATAATTATTTCAGCAGGAGAATGGCTGATGCGTGCCAGGTTGGCGTACACAGGTTCCAGATCAGACGGAATTTCGATCTTGATCTGGCGGGGAGGAGGGGTAAGTGGTTTACCGGTCATGAGCAGTAGCGAAGCTAGAACGGTATCTCTTCGCTATCATCTCCGACATCGCTAAACGCATCTCCGGTAGCTCCACTGGACTCACCCTTTGAATCGAGGAAACGCACGGTATTGGCGTTGATCTCAAACGATGTGCCAGTTGTGCCATCCTGACGTGAAAAAGTGCGCGGTCCGCCCGTAGCCAAATCCGGGACAAGTCGCCCTTCTACCAGAACTTTGCTGCCTTTGCGCAAAAAGTTGTTGCAGGTTTCTGCCTGTTTGTTCCAAACAGAGACTCGGAACCAGATCGTCTCTTTAACACGTTCCCCTTGAGAATTTGTGTACTGGCGGTTGCATGCTACGCTAAACGATGTGACAGGTGCTCCGCTGGGGGTGTAACGCATTTCAGGGTCGCGACCAAGACTGCCGACAATTGTGATCGAATGATACATGAAGCTCTCCTTATTCTTTCGTTCGATGAAAAGTACAATTTTATTTATTGTACACGAATTACAAAAATATTTTTCTGGATTACGGTGCAGTTGTGACAGATGAAGTTGGAGACGGTGTGGGCGGCATGTCTCCCAAAGCGCTGATGAACAGATCGGAAAAGCCAATTGAGACGATATTGTTGCCATCGGAGCGGGCAAATACGCCGATTGTGCCGCCGTGGAAGGGTAAATCAGTGATGCTGAACTGGTGCACATTACCGACAAAAAGCCGTATCTCATTATGATATGCCCAAGCACCCAATTGTAGTTTTGCTGGCACGCCAATCGGTACCTGTCCGCTGGGCGTCCAGTCTTTTAATATGCTCAGATTTCCGTTACGCACCTGTTCAAAGCGCGTCATGCCGTTGCAAGAAATCACAAAGCGGTAATAAGTTTGCTGGTCGGCAGCCCATAGAATCAGCCCATAAGAGTCCAATTCGCGGCAGAGGTTTGCAGAGGCTGTGATTTCCAGGTAAAAATCATCCAGCAGAGGTGCGTTGCGCAGGCTGGTGAGCAGCCCCTTTGGCGTTGACACCGCCAGCGAAAGTTGCCCATTCGCAATCGTTATTTTACCGGTTTCGGATTGGAAGGTCTGCCAGGGTTCTGCGCTGCCGAAATCATCTTTCAACAGTGTGCTGCCGATTCCCGGACGGAGGTCGGCGGTTGGCATGACCGTGCGCGTTGTTAACGGCTGCGGTGTTTTTGTGGGTGGAAACCACTGGATGGTCTCGGTGGGTTCAGGCGTAACCGAGGGTGTTCTTGTGCTGAAATCCAACGTGGCAACGGCTGTGGTGGTTGGTATGCTGCATGAGGTTAAAAGGAACAAGCACCCCAAGAGGGCAAAGAGTAAATGCCCAACATCAGTTGCCGATTTGGACAACCTGTTCACGCTCCGGACCAACCGATATCCACTTCACCGGCACACCGCTCACCGCTTGAATTTTTTCCACGTACCGTTGGGCATTCTGCGGTAAATCATCCCAGTGCCGGGTAGCGCTGAGATTGCCCGTCCAACCCGGTTGCACTTCATATACGGGTTGTGATTGTTCCAACCCATCCTGTGACAGCGGCAGGTCAGACGTTTCGGTCTGCCCGCTGCGGTAAGCAGTACAAACGTGCAGTTCGGGAAGTTCGCTGAGAATATCCAGTTTGGTGACGGCAAGTTCGGTAATTCCATTGACCCGCGCAGTATAGCGCAGGAGCACACCATCCAGCCACCCCACCCTGCGCGGGCGACCCGTTGTGGTGCCAAATTCATCCCACGGATTTGCGCCGCTGCCGCGCAGCTTTTGAGCAATGTCACCGGTTTGTTCTGTGGGGAACGGACCGCTGCCCACGCGCGTTTGGAATGCTTTGGTCACACCAATCACGCGCCGCACGGGTCGGATACCGATCCCCAAACCCAGCAATGCACTGGCAGCGGTGCAGGATGAACTGGTAACGTAAGGATACGTCCCCATGTCGATATCCAGCAGGCTACCCTGCGCACCCTCTGCCAACAGGTTGGCGTCTTTTTCCAGGGCATCCAGTGCAATCCGGCTGGTATCCTGAATATAGGGGCGCAGCACTTCGGCATAACCGAGGTATTCACGGATGATGTCATCCCGATCCAGCGGTTCGGCGTGGTACAGGGTTTGCAGTTGATGATCAGCCATATCCAGGTGCCGGCTTAATTTACGCGTGAACGAGGTGGGATCCATCATGTCTTGCATACGCAGCCCCTGGCGGGCGGCTTTATCGGTATAGGCTGGTCCGATACCCCGTCCGGTGGTGCCAATCAAACTGGCGCCCAATGCTGCCTCGCGCGCTTTATCGAGAGCCCGATGCGCTGGTGTGATGATATGAGCAGCATGAGAAATGATGAGCCGTTGCGGGGTGATTTCTACACCCGAGTCTGCCAGGCTTTTCATTTCTGCCAGGAGTGTGCCGGGATGAATCACCATTCCATTTCCCATCAAGTTGATTGTATTTTTATGGATGATGCCGGATGGGATCAGATGCAGTTTGAAAATTTGCTGCCCCACTGTAACGGTATGTCCGGCGTTGTCTCCGCCGTTGAAACGTGCAACAATATTCGCCTGTCGGGCAAGAAGGTCAACAAAACGTCCTTTACCCTCATCACCCCACTGTGTGCCGATGATAATATCGAGTGGCATGCTGTCTCCTTGAAATGGTGTTCTCACCCAATTATAACTTTGAATCACGTTATAATATTTTCTGGCTCGGAAAAAAAGGGTTGTTTTTGCAAGAAAACAGCCAACCCGCGAGCTAAAATCTCAGATCCCAAATATACCTCAATGGGGAAAAAGAAGCGGTTTGCTGAAAGTCTAAAGGAGTATCCGGGTATGTCTACTTTGCGAGTTTTGCTACTGGGTCCACCGGCGATTTTTTACAACGATACCCCTCTTGTCATTCAACGGCGGGCATTGCGTTCCATTCTGTTCTACCTTGCACATCATGAGAACATGATTGACCGCGCTAACCTGATTTTGATGTTTTGGGAGGATGCGAATGAAAGCACTGGAAGGCGCAGACTGCGTGAGACATTGAGCAAGTTGCGTGCAGAGTTACCAGATAGTAGTTTGCTGGTTACAGAACAAGACCAGGTGGGATTAGATCGTTCCCGGCTGGAAGTAGATGCCCTGGAGTTTAATAAACTTTACGAACAGTGCAACCGGATTGCTGCCAACATACCACCGCAAATGCCGCTGCCAGAACAAACTTATCAACTCATGAAGCGCGCCGTTGAACTTTGGCGCTCGCCTGGTTTTATGTCTGGTGTCTATCTGCCCGAGAGTGAAGCGTTGGACCAATGGTTTTATCAGAGCCGCAACCAGACCGAAATTCGCCGCATACTGCTGATCAACCGCATGGCTGATCACTGCGCTGCAAACGGTGATTTTGATGCTGCCCTATCCTGGTTGATGCGTATCCGGGATGAGGAGGGCGAGCACATCGAATGGCAGATGCGTTTCCTTACCTGGTTAAAGCAGTTGGGTCGCCGCGATGATGCATTGGCTTTTTTTGATTATCTGCGCCAGGTGTATCAAGAAAATGGAGAACCTGTCCCTAAAAACTTGGTGGGTCTGTTTGAGCAAATCCGCAAACAAACCAATTTGCCTGGTATCGTTTATCCTGTAAACTGGCCCCCACCCGCTTTGCTTCAAACAGTTTTTGTTGGACATGAAGATGAGTTGCAGAGTTTAAAGAATGCTTTTCAACGTGGCGGTATTGTTTCTATTTTGGGCGAGGTGGGTTCAGGTAAAACGCGTTTCTTTCATGAATTCACTCGCCGTTATGCCAGCGAAGCGCGCCTGTTGATTGCACCGGCTCACCAATCCACGCGCAGCCTGCCTTACCAACCCTTGTTGGATATGCTGCGTCAATCCATGAACACAAAGGAATGGTCTGCGTTACCACCCGCCTGGATTGCTCCACTGGTGTACCTGATGCCGGAATTGTCTGTTTATTCGCCGCGCAAACCCTGGCTGACCGACACACTGTTGGAAGACCCCCAGGGTGTGATTTTTGAGTCGCTGCACCAGGTATTGAAGGGGCTTGCTGAATCTCAGCGCATTATCCTCTTCGTTGATGATGCTCATTGGTGTGATCAAACAACACTGGAATTTCTAGCTTTTTTGATTAACCGAGGCTTTTTTAACCGGCATGGTCTGCTGGTGCTCTCCTCTCGACCGGAGGATACTGAGCCCGCGCTGAAGACTTTTCTGAACACGTTAATTCACCCTGCCAATCATTCATTGGAAATCCGGTTGAATGAGCTCACTATAGAAGAAGCGACCGAGCTTATTTCGCATGTGCTGGGACACCCGGTTTCAACCGAAATGGCGCGCCACCTGGTTGAAACCACCAGCGGATACCCACTCAATTTGATTGAAACATTGCGTTCCATATTAGAATATTCTCCCGCCATCGATTTGGGCGAAATTACCGAATACCTGCCGTTACCCAGGAGTATTCTGGAACTGGTACGGCAACGCATGGAGGTATTATCGCCCGTCGCACGCAAGATTCTTCATGTGGCAGCCATGACAGGTGTGGAATTTCCTGTACCGGTGCTGGAAGCGGCTACTGATTTACCACCCGAACAGGTCGTGCGCGCTTTGGAAGAAATGGAACGCCTGCACCTGGTGCAGCCTAACAGCCGCACGCATTTGGGGGCGGCTTATCATTTCCTTTACGGGCATATTCGCCGCTCCGTTTTGATGGATTTAAGCGAAGCGCGAAAACGCCTGTTACACCTGGCAATTGCCCATGCCATGCAGATTGTGCCTGGGGAAAATCAAAAGTTCTCGGTTATCGCCGAACATCTTGAAGCTGCTGGTGAACTGAAGGAAGCTTTTGACTACTGGGTTAAAGCTGGTAGTCAGGCGGGCTATATGTATTCACGCTCAGAAACCATATCTTCTTTTCTGCGTGCTGAAGCTCTCCTTCCGCACTTAGGCACACTGGTTTCGGATGAGGAAGTTCATCACCTGTTCACTGCCTGGGGTGATTTTTTGGATGAATACTCCGAAATCGTTGAAGCGAAAAAGTTGTTTTCACGGCTGCAGCAGATTTCGATCCATCGAAACAGTAATTTGCTTCTGGCAACTGCACTCAACGGGCTTAGCCGCACTTCAAGGCAGGAGGGCGATTATCAAAAAAGCCTGAATTATAACCGGCAGGCAGCCATGTACATGGGGAAGCAAGTTCACATCCTGGAGTCGTTTATCATCCAAAACCGCTATGCGCTGGCGCTAAATGTGTTAGGTGAGTATGAAAAGGCAAACATTGCCTTGCAGGACGCCATGAAGCTGGCGGCTGAGCACCTGGATAACCAGCGCGTGCAGATGGGCTTGGCAAACGGCTTTGTTCAAATGGCAACCGTTTGTATTTATAAAGGGCAGCCATGCCGTACCCTGGAATTGTCCGACATGGCGTGGAATTCACCACTGGCTACGATGGAAATGCCCGATGTGAGTATCATCCGCCTTACACGTGCGAATGCTTATTTCTTGATGGGGCGTTTTCAGGATTCGTATTCGCTGTGCCAGGAGGTTTTACAAAAAGCGTATGAACTCAACAGCCGCCGCATCGAGGCACACGCAAGCATGATTAACGCTCGCCCTGCGATGTCGTTGGGGATGATGGATGAAAGCCTGGCAAATCTGGAGAATGCGTTACAACTTGCTGAACAATACAATTTCGACCACCTCCTTCAGTCGGTATATTGTTACCTGGGTGACTTTTACCGTATGTTCGGAGATTATCAACACTCGTTTGAAGCGCATCAAAAGGGAATGGAGTTCACCAAGCGCCCATATTATCGCCTGGATAATGCCTTTCGGCTGGCAATCTCTTTGATTCAATTAGGTGATTCGCAATCCGGCTGGAAATTGTTGCAAGAAACAATTAAGAATGCCAACGAGAACGGGTATGCTTATATTTCGCTCGCCGCCAGGATGATGGTGGCAAGACAAGCTATGGCTGACGGTGATTTTCGTGTGGCAGAAAAAGAATTCAACCAAATTTTGGATGAAACCGATGCCCTCTATTTGAAGAGTCTTCATCACAACACGCATTTACACGCCAGCAATTGCGCATTGAATCAGAACAAAATCCAGTTAGCCCAGGAGCATCTTGCCAAGGTATTGCGGTTCAGCAACAATTATGGATACGTCTGGCTGACCTTCCCAGCTCTTTTAGTTCAGCATCAAATCAACCTTCGACAAGGTGAAAGTTCCTCGCAATTACGCGAGCAATTGGAGCAAATACAACAAAAAATCATGCAAAATTCCCGCCGCAGTGATTTGCGAGCTTTGCTCGATCGGTTTTTTGAAGAAAAATGGCAACAAATCCAATAATCTGTCCACGCTTTGGCAACGGTTAAGTATTATACTTATGGTTGCTGGTTATGCTATTGGGTGCACAGCACGCAGGGGACTGTGCAAGAAGGCTGTTCATGTGGAGGGGTCTAACATGAACAGCTTTTTTTTAATCCTCTCCTGTTATGCGTGCAATTGTAACGCCTTCTCCGCCCTCACTATCCAAACCCTGTTCCCATGATTTAACCCGTTTAGATCGATCCAATGCGCCGCGAATTGCCTGGCGCAATTTGCCGGTACCTTTACCGTGAATGATGCGCACCATCGGCAGACCTGCCAGGTAGGCGTCTTCAAGGTAATTCAGCAGCCGAGCCAGCCCATCCTCAGAGGTAAGTCCACGCAAATCCAGCTCCATACCTGGTGAAGGATGGACAAGCGCAATACGTCCTTCGTGGGTGTGTACTGCCGGGCGGTTTTCTTCCAGCAGTTTTCCAGCTTTGTTAACCAGTTGAATATCCGCCAGTTGTGCCCGCACGCGCAATGCGCCGGCTTGTACCTCCACATCGTTTTCGCCCACCGCGGTGATTACCCCGTTCATCCCCAGTGAGCGCAGCCGCACACGGTCGCCCGGTTGCAGCCGTTGGGTAGACGTTGCTTCAGATGAACGCACTTTCTTTTGGTTGCTTTTCAGGTTTTCCTGAATTTCCTCTACCTCCGCTTGCAGTTCTTTCACTTCCTGAACGGCACTGCGCTGGTTCTTCATCGCTTGCCTGATCTTGTTCAGTTCTTCGTTTAATTGCTCAACCTCTTCGGCTGCCTGGCGGCGAGCGGCTTCAAGGATATCCAATCGTTCTGCATCAATCTTTGTCAGCCGTTCTGCCAGTTCATTCTCACGGATTTCCACTGCCTTGCGCGCTTTTTCAGCTTCGTCGCGTTCCTTCCGGGCGGCATCGCGCTGCCGGAGAATCTCTTCCAGCAGGTCTTCAGTGCGCTGTTCCTGCGGGTGGAAGGTTTCTTTTGCTGTGGTGATAATCGATGTGGGGAGCCCCAGCCTTTCAGCAATCAGCAGTGCATTGGATTTTCCGGGCAGCCCTATGATGAGGTGATAGGTGGGGCGCAAGCTTTTCAGGTCAAACTCCATACTGGCATTCATGGCGCCGGGTGTGAGGTGAGCAAAAGATTTCAACTCCGGATAATGGGTTGCCACCAGGTTGGGAATGCGCTGCTGAATCAGATAGGATAAGATGCCCTGCGCAAGCGCTGCCCCATCCTGTGGATCGGTGCCTGCCCCTAATTCATCCAGCAGCACCAATGTCTTGGTGCTCGACTGTTTGAGAATACGGATGATGTTGGTGATATGCCCGGAAAAGGTGGACAAAGACTGCTCAATGGACTGCTCGTCCCCGATATCGGCGTAGATATCGGAAAACAGGCTCAATGTAGAACCAGACTGCGCCGGGATATGCAGCCCAGACTGCGCCATCAATGCCAGCAGACCGACCGTTTTGAGTGTGACGGTCTTTCCACCGGTATTGGGACCGGTAATCACCAGTGAAAACGTATGGTCATCCAGAAGCACGTCAATTGGAACGGTACTCCTGGGCGGAAGCAGCGGGTGGCGCGCTTTGTAGAGGCGGATGGTGCTGCCGGGATGCTCGCCTGCTCCTTTACGAAATGGCACCAATATGGGTTCGACTGCCTTGATGTCATCGGCATATTTTGCGCACATGAGAGCCAGGTCAATTTGCGCCAGGGCAGCAACCATCTGGTTGACATGGGCTGCTTCTTTGCCTACCAGCATAGAAAGCTCAGCCAGGATGCGCTGGATCTCATCGCGTTCAGCCAGTTGAAATTCGTGCCAGCGGTTGTTGAGCTCCACCACAGCCAGGGGTTCAATAAACAGTGTAGCACCAGAAGAGGATTGATCGTGAACGATGCCTTGAATGCGCCCTTTAAAGTCAGCCTGCAAGGGGATGACATAACGACCGTTGCGTTGGGTTAAAATGGGTTCCTGCAGCAAACCAGAAGATTTGGGGTCATTGAGGTAGCGCTGCAAACGAGTGAGCAGGCGGTCATGCGCAATGCGGATTTCTTTGCGGATAGATGCGAGCTTGGGAGAAGCATTATCGCTCACCTCAGCCTGGTCGGTGACCACGTGCGTAATCGCGTCGATCAGCCCGGGTGGCGGGTTTAACAGCACGGCGAGTTCCGACAGGTTGGGGTAGGATTCCTTGCGTCGTTCAAACGTGCGGTAGATATTGCGCCCGGCGATGAGCGTGTCACGGATGTCGAGAAATTCGTGTGGCATCAGCACACCGCTGCGCCGCGCTTTGTCCACCAGCGCGCGCACATCGTGAGCCCCGCCCACGCTAAAGTCAGAAATCAAGTTGAGTAAATGGCGCGCCTCACTGGTGCGTGCAAGCGCAGCCTGGGCAATTTCCAGGTCATTGCCGGGCTCAAGGTTGCGAGCCAGTTCGGCAGATGCGGTAAAAGCGGCATAGTCTGCCAACCGCTCCAATATTTTTGGATATTCAAGCGTTGTAAGGGTTTTCTTGTCCATGAATGGTAAAACCTATTTGATGTGTATGCGGGGCCAGCCAAGCAGAACAGCTTCGACGAGATGTTGTGCGTTCACATTGGTGCTTTCAAGACGATTCAGCGCCATTTCAAGCTCTGCCACCTGGCGCAATGCATCCTGTGAAGTGATTTGTCCCGCCAGTTGTTCAGTTTTTTCCTGCCAGCCCAGAAAGATGAGAGGAACCTCTGCCTTTAGCGTGATCAACAGCGCATCACGCCAGAACAGTAACCAGGTTTGAAGTGCCTGGTAAGCTGCACCACGGGTATTGCTGCTGCGATAACGTCCGGCGTACGCAATGCGCTCTCGCATCTTACTTGCCAATAATTGGATTGCCGTTTCCACCTGTTCCTGTGCCTGCATAACAAGGGTCTGATCTTGCTGCATCCGGAATGCATACCCCAGGCGACCACCGGAGAGATGCGAGATACGCTGCGCTTCTTCCGCTGACGATCCACGCTCTTCCAAGATCGTCTGAACGTTTTCAATCGGCAGCGGACGCAGCCGAAGGATTTCGCAACGTGAGGTGATGGTGGGCAGTAGATTTTCTGCTGTATCGGCGGTCAAAAGCAGGATTACCTTATCGGGCGCTTCTTCTAGCGTTTTCAGCAGGGCGTTTTGTGTGCTGATGGTGGCTTTTTCAAAATGCAGCAGCAACGCAATGCGGCGACCTGACTGATACGGCGACAATGCGAGCGTACGCTGAAGTTCACGAACCTGTTCCACCTTTAACGAGCCGCCCTCTTGCTCCGCCGCAACAATGGATAGGTCAGGATGCTGCATGCGCTCAATCTGCTGGCGGATACGGCTTTCTTCACCCGGTTCGTAGGGCTTCAATGGGTATTTGCAAATTATTTCTTGAGCGAATTGCAGCGCCAATGTACGCCTGCCAACGCCCGGTGGACCGGTGAATAAATAAGCATGGCGCACAGCATCCTGCATAATGTGCTCTTGCAGCATTTCCACTGCCCAATCATGTCCTTCGATGTTCCAGTTCATAGGAAGCATTTTATCCTAAAGCGCCTGTGGTGACAATCTGGCTTTGTTGTTTGTTTATACTATTTTCTAATCATATTTTTAGAGACAAAATTACAACCCCGTAAAAGATATGTTATATTTATTATTATAGTAGATA
>CAYRRA010000085.1:0-18572 GCA_964426355.1 uncultured Anaerolineaceae bacterium | reverse complement strand
TTTCGCTGCAACTCTTTATTCCCCGCCCTGGGGCGGGGTTAGGGGTGGGGGTGAAGATCAATCTTTCATTTGATATATAAACCATTTTGATTCAATCACCCTGCCTCAGAAATAAAATTGCGCCATAAAAAACATAGATTCTGGTTATAATGAGGGCTTCAGCCAGTTATTTTTAAACAGGTGAAAGTCAAAGATTGGGTAAGGGAATGTTTTTTGCAATAAAAAATCTCATTGAAACCACATTTCACTTCCCCATGCTTTATTCTGAAGAAGCCAGGAAGGAACATATCACGCTCCTTGTGATGGGCAGTCTAACGCTCTGTGTCGGCTGCTTTGCGGTACTGGCGCTCCTGGGCTGGTTTGCCGGGATTTTCAGCAGTCATCTTTTCACAATTCTCATTCCCATCTTTTTAATTGCCCTCACGGGTTGGACGCTGGCTTATCGAGGGCAGTGGAAATGGGTACGTCATGCCCCCGCTGTGCTCTTTTTTGCTGCCGGGATGTACTGCTCAATGACCTCTGGCTCACAGACGGTTTATATCATCTTCTACATTATCGCCTTTCTGGTCAACAACCTGCTGGTCAGCACAGAATATATGATTTTTACCGCTGCAGCGAGCTTTTTTGTGCACTACGGCATCAGTATGTTCAGCCACCATGCGGTCAGTATGGAATCTGCCGTAGCGGTTGGCGCCGTGTTCAGCGGGATCTGCCTCCTGCAATGGATTTTCAACAAGATGATGAACCTGGCAATTACCCATAGTTCCATCGATGGAATGACCGGGTTGTTCAACCGCGCCTACTTCGACACCGAATTACAACGGCTGCGCAACAGTCGAAAATACCCCATCAGCATCATCCTGGCGGATGTTAACCGGCTTAAAGTGGTGAACGACACCATGGGTCACAATGCTGGTGACCAGATTCTCCTTGAAGCGGCTAAGATTTTCAAAAAAAGCTTTCGCGATGAAGACGCCATCTGCCGCATCGGCGGCGATGAATTCGGCATCGTGTTGCCACAAACCGACCAGGCAAGCGCGGATAAGGTGATTGAAAGAATCCAGGCGCGCATCGAGGAGCACAACCAGGACAGCAGCGCGCTCAAGCTCAGTATTGCCTTTGGCTCGGCTGAAGTGCAAAAAGGGCTTCAACTCAGCGAGGTACTCCAGCTTGCCGACCGGCGTATGTACCACAACAAGCACGAGTGCAGAGCTTAAAGCAATTCTCCGCTCTCATGCCATCCCGACTCTCCTTCATAAAAAATCGACCCACACACGTGTAACTCCAGTCTAACTTCTCTTCTGGATATGAAATTCCCTCTTGAAACGCGTCTCAAAATGGTGTAAGATATTCTTAACAGGTCAGACCTCTGACCTCTCACCTTTAGGAGTTCTCACTTTGAATAATCTCCCGGATTGGAACAGCCCGCAAAAACCGGCTGAGCTGACCTATCACCAACTCGTTCGATCCATCCTGGACGGCAGCATGCCTGCCAACAGCGTTTTACCCAACGAGCACCAACTTGCGGATGCACTGGGCGTTACCCGCTCTACACTCCGTGAAGCCCTGCAAAAGCTCTCCGCCAACGGGCTTATCGACATTCAACACGGCAAACCCACGCGCGTGCGCGATATCTGGCTGGAAGGCAACATGAACACGCTCTCCACCATCATCCAGACCCAACATGCCAGCTTCACCGCCCGCTGGGTGCCGCAGATGCTGGAAGTGCGCAAAGCACTGGCGCCAGAATACGCCTTCCTGGCAGTACAGCACAACCCGGAAAAAACCGCCCGCTTTCTGGAAGAGATGCGCAATAACCTGCAAGAGAACGCCATCGCATACAGCCAGGCAGACTGGAACTTACACCACCAGTTGTCGGTGCTTTCCAATAATCCCATTTTTACCCTCATCTTAAACGGCTTCAAAGATTATTACCGCCTGCTGGCAGCCAAATACTTTATGCTTGCCGAAGCACGCAACTACTCGAACCAGTTTTACCTTGACCTGCAAAAATCCGCGCAGGCGAAACAGCCCGAAACGGCACGCGAAATTGTCGCGCTGGTCATGGATAAAAGCATTGAGTTGTGGGAGAGGGCGGTGGAAAAGGAAATACAACAAATGAATAAACCCTTAAGGGAGTATGACCATGTGGAATAACGAATATCGTCAAGCAGCCTGGGCTCAAATCGAACAACCGTGGGACCTGATTGTCATCGGAGGCGGCATTACCGGGGCGGGTGTGCTGCGCGAAGCCGCCAACGCCGGTTTGCGCTGCCTGCTGCTGGAAGCCAGGGATTTCTCCTACGGGACCTCCAGCCGCTCCTCCAAATTGGTGCACGGAGGTTTCCGCTACATGCGCAACAAGCAATTCGATGTCACCTACGAATCGGTGCGCGAACGCCAGTGGATGCTCCGCGCCGCCCCCGGTCTGGTGACAGCGCTGCCGTTCATCATGCCTAATTTTGCCAGCTACCACACCCCGGACTGGCAGTTTCACCTGGGCGTTATGCTCTATGACCTCTTCGGGCGCAAGTGGAAACATCGCACTTTCAACCCGCAGCAGATTCTCCGCATCTTGCCGGAGCTCAACACGACTGGTTTAATGCGCTCTTATCGCTATGAAGATGCCGCTGTGGATGATTCCCGGCTGGTATTGCGCGTTCTGCAAGAAGCCGTGCAGGTAGGCGCATGTGTGCTCAATTACGCCAGGGTTGAAACGCTGCTGCGTGACCGAAACGGCAAAGTCTCCGGTGTGGTCGTGCACGATCAATCGACAGAACAAGGCGCCACGCTGGCTGTTCCGGCAAAGGTCGTCATCAACGCCACCGGTCCCTGGACCGACTGTCTGCGCGAACCGCTTGGCGTACCGGCGCGCATCCGCCAGACGCGCGGCAGCCACCTGGTCTTTTCCAATGAACATCTGCCGCTGAAGCATGCCGTCACCTTAATGCACCCGGACGATAATCGCGCCATGTTTGCCATCCCCTGGGAGAGTGTCTGCCTGGTGGGTACCACCGACCTGGATCATCACCACAACCTGGATGAACCCTACGCCAGCCAGGAAGAGATCGAATACATCCTTAAAGCCATCCATGCCACTTTACCCGCTTTTCAGGTTGGGCGTGAGCATATCCTGGCGAGCTTTGCCGGTGTGCGACCCATCGTCCGCAGCGGTGCTGCCGACCCATCCGCAGAATCGCGCGCGCATGTGGTCTGGGACGAAGAAGGTTTGCTCACCATCACCGGCGGCAAGCTGACCACCTTCCGCATCATGGCAAAAGCCGTACTGGAAGCCGCCCGCCCACGCCTGAGCGGGAACCCGCTTTTCTCCACCGGAAAACCCATCTTCAACCCGCTGCCCAAAATAACAGGCGAAGCGCGCATCAGCACTGAAAAACTGGCATACCTGCTGGGACGTTACGGCGCACACACGCCCGCCTTGCTGAATGCTGCCCAGGATGGCGAGTTGGAGACCATCGAAAGCTTACCCAACCTGTGGGCTGAGTTGCGCTGGGCTGCGCGCGCAGAGGGTATTGTCCACCTGGATGACCTGCTGCTGCGGCGCGTGCGCATGGGTTTGCAGCTTCCCCAGGGCGGCTTACCGCTGGCAGAACAAATCCGCCGCATCGTCCAACCGGAGTTGGGCTGGAGCAACCAGCACTGGCAGCAAGAGCTTAATCGATACGCTGAAACCTGGCAGCTTTTCTACAGCGCCTCCCCCGGAACAGCACTGGAGGTGCAACCTTCCACCGCCAGTTCCGAATGACCGCTGCAGACCTGCTCTGACCGGCAGGAACAGATAACGCATTCTTTCAAATCGAAGACCAGAATGGTATCTTCCACAACACAGGAGTGATAATGGCAAAAAACAAAACCGGTTTTGTCCCCGATTGGAGCGAAGAAGCCCCGCCTGCCGGGACGTATCGCTCACTCTTTAAATGGGGTGACCCGCACGAATTTAAACATCCCAACCGTGGTCTCTACGCATTGATGAAAGAGACCTTTAGTATGACCGATGCAGACTTCAAGACTGTCCAGAATGACGGCTTGCAGCAAGTTGAGGTTGAAGTGCCAGCCAGGCTTGCCCAGGAACACCTGGAAAAACTCATTGCAATGGTCGGTGAGGAAAACGCACGCCTGGACACCTACAGCCGCATCAAAGCATCCTACGGTAAGGGCATGCTGGATGTGTTGCGGCTGCGCCAGCAGATAATCGAAAACCTCCCCGATATCGTGCTGTATCCACGCGATAAAAGCGATGTAGAGAAAATCGTTGCCTACTGCCATACCCACCGCATCCCGTTATATGTGTTCGGAGCCGGCTCATCGGTGACGCGCGGTACCGAAGCAGTGAAAGGCGGCGTGACAATGGATATGGGTGTTCACATGAACCGCGTGCTCGCATTCAACGAAGAAGACCAGACCATCACGGTTGAACCAGGCATGTTGGGACCTCGCCTGGAAGAAATCGTACAAAATGCAGTGCGCGAATTGAAAGCAAAACGCAATTACACCTGCGGACATTTCCCACAATCTTTCGAGTTTTCCAGTGTCGGCGGTTGGGTGGTCACTCGCGGTGCGGGGCAGAACTCTACCTGCTACGGCAAGATCGAGGATATCGTCATTGCACAGGAATATGTGACGCCGGCAGGCACGGTACAGACGCCCGGCTACCCGCGCAAAGCGACCGGACCGGATATCGACCAGATCATGATCGGCAGCGAAGGTACGTTCGGCATTCTGGTAAGCGTCACCCTGCGGCTGCGCCGCCATCAACCCGAGAACCGGCGCTACTATGCCTATATGTTCAAAGATATGGATGCCGCCCTCAACGCGGTGCGTGAGATCATGCAGTGCGAAGGCGGGCTGCCTTCCGTCTTTCGCCTGTCGGATGGCGAGGAAACCGAAGTTGCCATGCGCCTCTACGGCGTGGCGGATACCTCTGCCGATTCGATTCTGAAAATCCTGGGGTACCAACCCATGCAGCGCTGCCTGCTCATCGGCACGGTGGACGGCGAGCGCGGTTACTGCCGCAACCTGAACCGCGTGATCCGCAAGGTGGCACGGCAAAACGGTGCCTTCAACCTCTCGCCCTTCGGCGTGGTGCAAAGCTGGGAGCACAGCCGTTTCCGCGACCCCTACCTGCGGGAAGACCTGCACGATTTCGGCATCGACCTGGACACGCTGGAATGCGCTGTCACCTGGTCGCAGCTTAAAGAGGTGCATCAAAAGGTGCGCGCCTTCATCAAAAAACGCCCGCAGACCATCTGCATGACCCACTGCTCGCATTTTTACCCGCAGGGAACCAACCTGTATTTCATCTTTATTGCCCGCATGGAAACCATCCAGGAATACCTGGAATTTCAATACGGCATTCTCGAGACCATCCGGCAGGCGGGCGCCAGCATGAGCCATCATCACGGCATCGGCAAACAGACTTCCCCCTGGTTTATGCAGCAGATGGGTGAAACACAGATGGGTGCTCTGCGCCAGCTCAAAGGGTATTTCGACCCCAACCACATCCTCAACCCGGGCGGCACCTTGGCGTTCGATATGGATGAACAACAAGCCGCAAAGAAATGGGGATTTGAAAAATAATCTAACGGTGCTGTGATACAC
This sequence comes from uncultured Anaerolineaceae bacterium, assembly GCA_964426355.1. GTDB lineage: Bacteria > Chloroflexota > Anaerolineae > Anaerolineales > Anaerolineaceae > JAJFTV01. The sequence goes on along the minus strand of CAYRRA010000085.1, from coordinate 12,953 downwards.
TATTCTCATCACAGCACCGTTTTTCAACCAATACAAGCGCATAAGAGGAGAAAGCCATGTCCCCTGAAAACCTGCTCGCCATCGATAACGGAACACAAAGCGTACGCGCCATTCTCTTTGACCCGCTGGGTAACCTGCTGGCGAAATGCCAGGTGCCTTTCGAACCTTACTATTCCACCGGACCGGGTTTGGCGGAACAAGACCCGCTGGTCTTCTGGAATGCAGTATGCCAGGCTTGCCAGGGGTTATGGCAGCAACCCGGCATAGAAAAAAGCAGCATCGCTGCTGTGGCGCTGACCACGCAGCGCTCCACCATGATCCCCGTGGATGAAAAAGGAGAAGCCCTGCGCCCGGCAATCTCCTGGCTGGATCAACGCCGTACCAGCGGGTTATCGGGCATCAAGGGCATCTGGGGTTTTCTACTGCGCCTTGCGGGCGCCTCGGATACCGCCGCATACCTGCAAGCAGAAGCAGAAGCCTCCTGGCTGCGCACCCATGAACCGGATGTATGGAACAATCAGCACAAATACCTGATGCTTTCCGGCTATCTCACCCATAAACTGGTGGGACGTTTTGTCGACTCGCTGGCTTGCCAGGTGGGTTATTTGCCGTTTGACTATAAGAGCCATACCTGGTCAAAAAAAGGAGATTGGAAATGGCAGGTTGCCCCACTTAGGTTGGAACAGCTTCCTGACCTGGTGCGCCCGGCTGCTCCCCTGGGTGAGATCACCCCGCAAGCCTCTACCGCCACGGGCATCCCAGCCGGGTTGCCGCTCATCGCAGCCGCAGCCGACAAAGCCTGCGAGGTGATTGGTTCGGGCTGCCTGGAGCCGCACATCGCTTCTTTGAGTTACGGCACAACCGCCACCATCAACACCACCCACAAACGCTATATCGAAGTGATCCCGCTCATCCCACCCTATCCGGCGGCAGTTCCCGACCACTACACCATGGAAATCCAGATTTACCGAGGTTTCTGGATGGTAAGCTGGTTCAAACAGGAATTTGGTTTGCAGGAACGCCAGATTGCCAAAGAGATAGACACCATACCCGAAAAGCTCTTCGACCAGCTTGTCAATGCCGTTCCGGCGGGCTCGCAGGGCTTGATTCTGCAGCCGTTTTGGTCGCCTGGGTTACGCTTCCCTGGACCGGAAGCCCGCGGCGCAGTGATTGGGTTCAACGATGTCCACACACGTGCTCACCTTTATCGCTCCATCCTGGAAGGACTGGCATACGGACTGCGCGAAGGTGCAGACCGCACGATCAAACGCTGCGGGGTTGCCATCCAGGAACTGCGCGTTTCAGGCGGCGGCAGCCAGAGCAATGCCGCCATGCAAATCACGGCTGATATTTTCGGGCTGCCCGCTTACCGCCCGCATACCTACGAAACCTCCGGTTTGGGTGCAGCCATCGATGCAGCGGTTGGGGTGGGCATCCATTCTGATTTCACCACTGCGGTGGCAAAAATGACGCGCGTCAGTGACCTGTTCGAGCCCAATCAAAAGACCCAGGCGCGCTACGAAGAACTGTATCACCAGGTTTATCTGAAGATGTACAGGCGTCTCAAACCGCTCTACGATGCTCTGCGGGAGATCGATCAACCTCTTTAGAGTTCTATCTCTCATCAACTCCCCGGTGATTGTTAACGAGGCTCTCCCAAAAGATAGGATCGCTTTTGCGGCAAGAAAAAACCGCTAGCGAATAAATCCTCAAAGAGGCTGCCTTTTTAGACAGCCTCTTCTTTTGCATGTTTAGAGGAGCCTTTCCTCACAACACGAGAATCACGCCAAAAACGACCTCAACCACAACGCTGATGACATTGGAGCGCTCCACCGAATGGTCGACGAACATCGACACCAGGCGAACAGCCCCCACCACCAGGTAGGTGATCCCCAGCATTTGATATGCCGCCGGATCGTTAAGAAGCAGCGCTGCTCCGCCCAAACCGATGAAGAATGCGCCCAATACCGCGCGGATCTCGGTAATCCCGCGTCCGCCTTCTGCCGTCAAACCGGTAAACCCTCGGATCGAACGCGGAAAGAACAACGAGACTACACCTGTGGCAATGGTGCCCACAGCAGCAATGATTTGTAAGATTTTGATCAGCATGGCTTCTCTCCTTCCTCTGTAAGTAAATCGGGCTCCGCCTGTCCGGCTTGTTGTTTCAGAAAACGGCGGTGTTTGCGGTAAGCATGGATCGCGGCGTCACTGGGACGCAGCCTTTCGCCCATCTTGAAAGCTGTCTGGTTGGGAATCTGGCGGGTGACAACACGGCGGTCTTGATGTGCGACTGTAAGGTTGGCTCGCCTCCCAACCAGGTGCACCAGTTCGCGCAGAACCGGGAGTTTCATAAACTGTTGATAGAAACGCAAATAAAGGATGGTATGGTCAGCATCCACAGGGACAAATGCAGCCATCACACGCACTTTATCGCCAATCCAGTTGTGCCAGTAATTTGGGAATTGAAACTGCAAAGAAGGGTGCCTGCTGCCGATATCCAGTTCAGATGCATCCCGGCGAGGTGTACCATCATCCACCCGGTTGAATGTCCACACGTTAATCCGGTCGCCATCCATTTTTACGACCGGTCCATCCACGATGGTGCGTCCGCCGCGCCCGATGGTGTTATGATGCACATAGGGCAGGTGGCTCATATCGAGCTGATTTTCCGCGCTGCGAGAGTAATGTACCTGCCAGGGATCCTGAACCGTAGTATAGACAACATCCTCTCCAATACTCTCAAACCACCGTGGGGGTTTCAAATCCTCCGGCGGGTTCTCCCCCCACCAAATCCAGATAAAACCCTGCTCTTCATGGGTAGGATAGGTCAATGCCTTGAGCACTTTGGGAGGTGTGCCCGCTTTGCCGGAAGCCGGCAGATAAACACAGCGCCCGCTTGAATCATATTCAAAACCGTGAAAAGGACAGGCAAGATGATCTCCGCGAATTTTACCCTTATGCAGGGGTGCATTCATGTGCGGGCAGCGGTCTCCCATGGCGTAAACTTTCCCCTGCGAGTCACGCCAGAACACCAGTTTTTCGCCCATCCGGGTGACACCCATCGGGCAACTGGAGCCCACTTCCCTGGATTCAAGCACGATATACCATTGGTTTCGAATCATGATCCTTCGACCTTTCTGATACGCTTCCCAAACCAAAACTGATGCCAGTCCCCATTGGCGTTTTGTAATGCCAGAAATGTGTACAAACTGGCAGTGAAGAAACCCAAAACCATCATCAGCACCACCCAGACCAGCGAGCGCCACAACGAGTTCTCGCGGTAAACAATCCACGCAGAGAACAAAATGAAGCCCACATACAGATCAACCATTGAGACAATCCCCCAGGGCATCTTCAAAAGCTGGCTGCCCTCTTTGAGAAAATCCCCAACCGTAAAACCGTAGATCAATACTACCGTCATCGCCAGCAAACCTGCCAGCGAGACAATTTTTGCCAGCTTCATTTTTACCCTCCTTTGGGTTTTCGCGGAAACCAGGGTACAAATGCGTTGGTGCTTTCGATATATTCCTTATAGCCGGGTTTGGTATCCGTTAACGTCTTTTCCAACAGCGCCACACCTGAAACGCGCAGCAAAAGGAGGGTCATCAAAATCGGGCTGTAGACCGTCCACCAGGCTGAAGCGGCTGCAGCAATGAGGAAAAACCCCCACCACTGCGCTGCGTCACCGAAGTAATTTGGATGACGTGTGTAACGCCAAACACCCCGGTCTAGTAGCTTTCCCTTATTCTGCGGATTCGCTTTGAAGCGGGCAAGCTGCCAATCGCCAACGGCTTCAAAGAAAAATCCGATGCCCCAAACCACCAATCCCAGGTCATCCAGCCAGGTCAATCGATCCGGAAAAGCCGCAAGATGCACCACAGGGATTGGTACAGCGATAATCCACATCAAAACACCTTGCAAAAGGAACACCTTGAAAAAACTGTACCACCACCAGCGCTTGCCGTTTTCGTCACGCCACTTGCGATAGCGGAAATCTTCGGGTTTTCCTGCATTTCGGATGAGGATATGGATCGAAAGCCGCAGACCCCAAATCGTCACCAGAGCGTTCAGCAGCCACTTGCGAACGGGTTCTCCTTCAGGTGTCAAAAAGAACGACACCCAGTTAATCACCACAAAACCCAGACCCCAAAAGATATCCACGATGCTGGAATCTTTCACCGCCAGGCTGATCAGCCACAAAATCACCATGTAAACCAAAACCACCCCAGCCAGGATGGCATATAATTCAACGAAGCTCATCTTTCATCTCCTCCGCCGGTTATCCGTTTGTGGGTTTCAACACGCATACCAGACCAATCGAACCTGTACCCACGTGCGCGCCGATTGCCGAGGTCACCTCACCGGAGAACGGCAGTTCGATATCACGCAGCAGATCGCCCGCAGCACTGCGCAATCCATCCAGGCGTTCTATGGCGTGTGCATGGATCAAGGCTACCTTTTCCAGAGCACCCAGGTTCCGCACCATTTCCAACATACGCTGCACAGCACGTTTGTGTGTGCGAATACGCTCCATCTTCAAATCGCCGCCGTGCATAATCAACAAAGGTTTGATTGAGAACAGGGTCGCCACATTGTGCTGCAAGAAGGAGATCCGACCGCCGCGCTTTAAATACTCCAGCGTATCCAGCAGAGCAAATGAATAGGTTCGTTTTGCCATCTGTTCCAGTGTCTGCATCACCTCGTCCTTGTTCGCGCCGGTGGCTGCCTTTTGGGCGGCTTCCAGCACCAACAGACCCAAACCTAAAGTCAACTGCCCCGAATCAAAAACAGTCACCGGCACGCCTTCTTCCTGGAGGGCTTCAGCAGCCAGGTTCGCTACATTACCGATATTACTCAAAGTCTGTGAAATATGAATGGAGATGATATGTTCAGCACCGGCATCATACAGTTCTCTAAAAACCTTGACAAAAGCATCAATCCCCGGTGATGAAGTGGTGGGCAAAGGATGTGCAGATGGCAGCTTCTCATAAAAATCGGAGCGAGAGAGGTCTACGCCATCCTGATAACTCTTCCCATCCATGTTAATATACACTGGCACAACCGTGATACCCCACTGTGCAGCCACTTCAACTGGTAAGTCACAGGTGCTGTCTGTTACAATTTTGATTGTCATGTGTTTTTTCCTCTCCTTTCGCCTTTCTTAATAGCAAATTCATCCTTTAACAAAAACTATAATTTTGACATATTTTATAAGCATAATAGCATATTCATTTCTTTTTGTCAATATTACTTGTGCAATATATTGACATTTTTTTATTCGCTTGTTATAATTAAGAAATGATTGACAAAACACCTCGTTACAATTTGGGCGTCGTGATCCGAGAAACCGGGATCAAACCAGATACCTTGCGCGCGTGGGAGAGACGTTATGGGCTGCCGGTGCCGCAGCGCACCGATGGTGGGCATCGCCTTTATTCCGAATACGACATCCAAACCATACGCTGGCTCATCCAGCGTCAAAGCGAAGGAATGCGCATCAGCAATATTGTTCAACATTGGCAGGCGCTTCTCGATGATGGCAAGGACCCGCTCGAAGAGCTACAAAAAGGCAGCCCGAGCGTTAAAAAACCTGAGGAAAGTGTTTTTGGATTAATAACCTCTGAACTGCGTGAGAAATGGATCGAGGCTTGCCTTTCCTTTGATGAACTGGTAGCCGATCATATCCTCTCGCAGTCTTTTGCGCTTTATCCAATGGAAACAGTATGCATTGAAATCATGCAAAAAGGTCTCACAGCCATCGGCGATATGTGGTACCGCAATCAAGCCAGCGTGCAGCAGGAGCATTTTGCCTCCACACTATCGGTGAGGCGGCTGAACGCGTTGATCAGCGCCGCACCCCCGCCCGAACATCCCCAGCGAATCATCATTGCCTGTGTACCCGGCGAATACCACGCCTTCCCCAGTGTGATGATGACATTACAACTCCGCTACCGCGGTTGGAACGTAGTCAACCTGGGTGAAAATGTACCCTACGAACGTATGTTGCAAACCATTCAGTCTGTGCGCGCCAACCTGACCGTCCTGTGCGCCATGCGCATTGAAACTGCCATGCACCTGGTTGAAATGAGCCAGAATCTTCATCATGAAAACACAACCCTGGCGTATGGTGGTTACATCTTTTCGCAACACCCATCCCTCACCCGCCGCATCGCAGCCCACTTCCTCGGCGAAGACCTGACCCAGGTACCACAGAAAATTGAAGACTTGCTCAAGAATAAGCACCCGATGCCAAAGGCGGAACCCAATGACGAAAGATTGAAAACCGCATTGGTGCATTTTCAAGACCATCAGCTCAGCATCAACGCCCGCGTCATCGAACAAATGCGCCTGTCCAACACATTGCGCGAGTACCTCGATTACGCCGAATTGCACCTTTCGCGCAAGATTACCGCTGCGCTGACTTTTGGCGATCTTGACCTGCTGAAATCAGAGATTGGACAGGTGGCGAAATTGATCGAGCATTATGGATATCCCCACGAGTCGCTCGATGAATATTTACAAACTTACTGCCAGGTACTGCAGGAAAACCTGGAGCAACGCGGCGCACCGGTCATCAATTGGTTCAAATCTTATCTAGCAAAGGCAGGTTGACATGAATATTCTCATCACCGGTGGCAGTGGTTTCATCGGGCGCACCCTATCGGCTCATCTGATCGAAGCAGGGCACAAGGTTATCATCCTCAGTCGGACCCCCGCCAAACAGGTTGGCAAAATCGAAAACGTGGAATGGGTCGGCTGGAACGGCAAAACGCCGGAAGGGTGGGGACACCTCCTCGAAACTTGCGACGCCGTTGTCAACCTGGCAGGGCAGGATATTTCAGGGAGCGGTTTCTTTCCTCAGCGCTGGACAAAAACGAGAAAAAAAGCGATTCGCGAAAGCCGCATCCATGCGGGCATGGCGGTCACAAATGCCATCCGCATGGCAACCCGAAAACCTTCTGTCCTGGTGCAGTCATCAGGCGTCAGTATTTATGGCTCTTCCCATGAAGAAATCATCACCGAGGACAATCCGCCGGGTAAAGGCTTTTTAGCCAGCCTGGCACAGGAATGGGAAGACTCCAGCCGGGCAGTGGAAAGCATGGGTGTACGGCGCGTCATCATCCGCAGCGGTGTTAACCTATCCACCCAAAGTGGCGCATTACCGCGCATGATGCTGCCCTTCAAGCTGTATGCCGGTGGTCCATTTGGCAGCGGGAAACAATACCTGCCCTGGATACACCCGCTGGACGAAGCCAGGGCAATTCATTTCCTGATCGAACAGCGCAGTGCTCACGGTCCTTTCAACCTGGTGGCTCCACAGGCAGTCACCAATGCCGAGTTCGGCAAAACGCTGGGAAAGTTAATGCAACGCCCGTACTGGCTGCCCGTCCCTGCTTTCGCCATGCGCCTGGCATTCGGGCAAGTAGCCGACGTGGTGCTCACCGGTCAGCGTGCCATCCCTCAACGTTTACAGGAACTGGGGTTTAAGTTCCTATACCCTGACCTGGAAAACGCGCTGCAGTCACTCCCTGACCTGGCTCGCACAGAACACAAGCAGGGCTGAACGGTATCGCATGCCGCAGAAAGCTGCCATCTGGTGGGTCCGTCGGGATGTACGGCTTTGCGACAACCCCGCCCTGCAAGCTGCCCTGCAGGAAGCGCACAGCGTTATCCCGCTGTTCATCCTCGACCCGGCATTAATCCAAGCGCAACCCCATGCACCAGTGAGACAGCTTTTCCTGCAAAGCGCTTTGCGGCATCTCAATACCCGCCTGGAGAAGACTGGCAGCCGCCTCATCTTGCGCAGCGGGGAACCAGAAAAAATACTCAAGGAACTTCTGGTTGAAAGCGGAGCAAGCGCCATCTTCGCCGAGAGTGACCACAGCCCTTATGCCCGCCAACGCGATGATGTCATTCGCAAATCTTTGCCCCTCACACTTATCGGGGCACCCACCCTGCACAGCCCGCAAACGGTTTTAAAGTCGGACGGAAGCCCTTACACCGTCTTCACACCCTACATGCGCGCCTGGAAAGCCCTACCGCTTCCGGCGCATCGCGATGTCCTGGCAATACCAGAGAAGTTACCGGCAATACCCTCGCTGCACAGTGAAACACTGCCAGCAGGCGACCATCCCTTTGAAACGCTGTTCCCAGCCGTTGAAGAGCAGTCGCATCAGCGCCTGGATGCCTTTACACACGGGGAAAATGCGCCCATTTACCGCTATCACACCCGGCGCGATTTACCTGCAGAACCCGGCACTTCAAGACTCTCACCTTACCTGCGGTTTGGTCTGCTCTCTGCGCGCCAGGTCGTTTTAGCCGCACTGGATGCGCGGCAGAACGCACCCACAACACAGGCGCGACAGGGAACCGAAACCTGGTTGAATGAATTAATCTGGCGTGAGTTCTACGCCAGCATCCTTTTTCACTTTCCGCATGTACTCAAACACAGTTACCGCCCTGAACTGGAGCATATTCGCTGGCGTGAAGATGAAGCTGACCTCCACGCCTGGCAACAGGGGCGTACCGGCATACCCATCGTGGACGCCGCCATGCGCGAATTGCTCGCCTGTGGATGGATGCACAACCGTACCCGGATGATCGTTGCTTCCTTCCTGGTCAAGAACCTGTTAATCGACTGGCGGCATGGCGAGCAGTGGTTTATGCAGCACCTGCTGGATGGCGACCCGGCAGCCAATAACGGCGGCTGGCAGTGGACTGCAGGAACCGGCACCGATGCAGCGCCTTATTTCAGAATATTCAACCCGGTGCTGCAAGGGAAAAAATTTGACCCCGATGGCGAGTACGTCCGCCGTTGGGTACCCGAACTCAGCAACGTGCCCGTTCGTTACATCCATGTCCCCTGGGAAATGCCGCTCGACCTGCAGCAGTCCGCGAGCTGCATCATCGGGCGCGACTATCCGCTTCCCATCGTTGACTTGCGTACATCCCGTGAACGTGCGCTGCTGGCATACGCCGAAGCGCGCCGCTTAAGTCAATAATTCTAGTTATGAGCCATCTTGATTTCTTTTATATTTAGAGGTATTCGATGAAAAAAGGTGCATTATTCACGTTGTTCTTGATTGTCGCGATTGGCTTGCTCGGCTTTGGTTTAATCCTGCCGCTGCTGCCCTTCTATGCTGAAACATTCGGAGCCACACCCACCCAGGTCGGACTGCTGGTTGCATCTTACGCAGCCGCACAGTTTATCGGTGCACCGATCCTGGGGCGTATTTCAGACCGTTTTGGTCGGCGACCCTTGCTGGTGTTAAGCATCATCGGCACCACCGTTTCCCTCATCATGCTCGCCCTGGCGGATTCGCTGTGGATGCTCTTCGCCAGCCGTTTGCTGGATGGCTTTACCGGAGGGAATATCTCCATTGCCCAGGCGTACATCACCGATGTCACGGATGAGAAAAACCGTTCCAAAGGTCTGGGGTTAATCGGAGCTGCCTTTGGGTTGGGGTTCGTTTTTGGTCCAGCGATCGGTGGGGCATTAAGTGTGTACGGTTTTTCCATTCCCGCACTCCTGGCAGCCGCATTATCGCTCATCAGCCTGATGGGTGTTCTCCTGTTCCTGCCGGAATCGCTGACCCCCGAAATACGCAAACACCTTGCACAGAAAGCACGCCAGGAATTTACTCTGCAAAACTTTGCTCTGGCTTTGAAACGCCCAAAAGTGGGGCAGCTTCTGCATGTGCGCTTCTTTTACGGCTTGGCGTTTGCCTCATTTCAATCCATTTTTCCGCTCTATGCACAATACCAGTTGGGGCTCAATGCACAAAAGACCGGTTACGTCCTGGCTTATGTGGGAGTGCTGGTTGTGCTGGTACAGGGGATAGGGATTGGATGGTTCACTGCAAGGGTGAATGAGCAGCGTCTGGTGTTCTGGTCGGCGATCATTTTAGGTATTACGCTTTTGGTGTGGGGGCTGACCAGTAGCTTGCCTTTGCTGTTGGTGATTCTGGCTCCACTGGCGTTGGCAAGCGGATTGCTCAACACGCTCATTAACAGCCTGCTGACCAAACAGGTTGAAAGCGAAGAATATGGCGGCATCCTGGGGCTTTCGTCCTCGTTGGAAAGCCTGACGCGCGTCATTGCGCCCTCTGCTGCCGGATACCTGCTCGGGTCGTTGGGCGCATGGGCGCCCGGTGCGATTGCCTCGCTGATTATGGCTTGGACCGTGGGATATATTCACCGGAACATTCGCCCGCAGAATGACATTCCGGTTGAAAAACAAGTCGCTGAAGTCTGAGGACTACCCCGAAAGAAAATCATCTGCCAGGTGTGGATCAATCCCTACTTTTACAGAGGGGATCTGGGCTTGATCCACCAGTTTCACATCTTTACCCGGAATCATTCAGAAACGGGCAGCGCCTGAAAAAGATGGCATATAATTGAAGCAAAATCATACCCATTTCGCCCACTGCGGCGACTGCCCTGAAAGGAAACCCACATGCAAACTTACCCTGTCCCAATGGTTCCCGGTCCTACCAGCGTCCACCCAGACGTGTTAAAAGCATACCTGACTAATTTTGGCTCCTCCGACCTTGAACCCGAATTTCTCGAAGTATATAACCAGGCAGAAAGCCGTCTTAAACAGGTCTTCGGCACAAAGAACAGCGTTGTCATTATGACCGGTGAAGGCATGATTGCCTTGTGGAGCGCATTGAAAAGCACCCTGCGCCCCGGCGACCGCGTTCTTTCTATTGGCACCGGTCTGTTTGGTTTCGGTATTGGCGACATGGCAAAATCAATCGGAGCCGAAACCCAAAGCGTTGGTTTTAACGATGATGAGACCATCAACGATTGGAAAAAAGTAGAAGAAGCCATAGCAGCTTTCAAGCCCAAAATGATCACCGCCGTTCACTGCGAAACACCCTCCGGCACGCTCAACCCGTTAGCTGAACTCGGCGCGCTAAAAAGCAAATACAATGTCCCGCTGTTCTACGTGGATGTGGTTGCCAGCCTGGGTGGCGCCCCGGTGAACTGCGATGCCTGTCAAATCGACCTGTGCCTGGGCGGCGCACAAAAAGCGCTCTCCGTTCCGGCAGGCACTTCCTTTCTGACGGTGAGCGAACGCGCCTGGGAAATTGCTGCTGAAGTAGGCTATGTAGGGTACGATGCCCTGCTGCCCTTCCAGAACGCACAGCGCAACTTTTATTTCCCTTACACGCCCTACTGGCACGGCATTGCTGCACTCAACAAGAGCCTTGAGATGCTGCTGGATGAAGGGCTAGAACACAGTTACAAGCGCCATGCAGACAGTGCAGCTTACTGCCGCAGCCGGCTGGCGGAATTGGGTCTGGAGCCTTTCCCCGTCCCGGATGCCATCCAATCTCCCACCGTAACGGCGGTCAAAGTCCCGGCGCATATCTCCTGGGTTGAACTGGACCAGCGGTTTCGAGAACGCGGGCTGGCTGTGGGAGGGAATTACGCCCACCTGGCAGGTAAGGTCTTCCGAATCGGTCACATGGGCACGCAGGCAAACCTGCAACTGGTACAAAAAGCGATGGATATCATTTCCGAAGCGATGAAAGGAAAATGAAATGCACAAGAGAATCGGTATTCTTGGGGGTATGAGCCCTGAATCAACCACGGAGTATTATCAATATATCACCCACCGTTACACCGAACGGTTTGGCGATTACGGTTATCCTGAGATCATCATCTACAGCGTCAGCTTCCAACCTTATGTGGATTTGCCCAGAAGCGGACGCTGGGATCTGGTCGCCGAGGGTCTTGGACAGGCTGCCAGAAGGCTTCAGGATGCCGGCGCTGATTTCATCGTCATCGCCACCAACACCATGCACCTGGTGGTTGAAGAAGTGCGCGCCCAGGTGGATATCCCCATCCTCAGCCTGCTGGATGTGGTTGCCGATGCCATTCAAGCCAAAGGGCTCAACACGGTAGGTCTGCTGGGCACAATGTTCACCATGGGCAATACCTTTTACCAACGAACACTGGAACCGCGCGGCATCCAGGTGCTCACCCCGCAAAAAGAGGAACAGGAATACATTAACCGGGTAATTTATGATGAACTGGTCGCGGGAAAAATCTTGCCCGAATCGCGCAAGGGTTACCTGGATATCATCGAAAAACTGGCTGAACGCGGCGCACAGGGGATGATACTGGGTTGTACGGAAATCCCATTGCTGGTCAAGCAGACCGACACCCCCCTGCCGCTCTTCGACACATCGCTGCTACATGCCGAAGCTGCATTGAACTATGCCATCGGCGCATGAACCAGTCAACCGGAGAACAAACATGTCAACATACGATATTCTGATACAAAATGGACAGGTGCTGGACGGAAGTGGAAAACCAGCCTTCAAAGCCGATGTGGGTATTCGCGACGGGAAAATTGCTGCCATAGAAACCTCTTTGCCTGCCACCGAAGCAGACCTCCTGATAGATGCACAAGGGCTCACCGTCAGTCCTGGTTTTATCGATGTCCATACGCATGACGACCTGTACCTGCTGAGAAAACCCAACGCAGATGAAAAAATTCTTCAGGGCATCACCACGGTCATCACCGGAAATTGTGGCTTTTCACCCGCTCCCTTGGTTAAAGACGGCAAAGCAGTGCTGCTCAGTTTCGATGGAATTTTAGGCGGCGGGGAAGCCCTGCAGCTCTTCGGCGACAAGGTTACCTTTGGCGAATTTCTTAACCTGCTCGAAGAAGCGCGCCCCGGCATTAACGTGGCAACCTTGTTGGGCAATGTCACCGTTCGCATCGCTGCCATGGGGCACGCCATGCGCCCACCCACCCTTGAAGAACTGTCGCACATGCGGGCATTGGTGGCAGAAGCCATGCAAAGTGGCGCTTATGGGCTTTCCACAGGTTTGATTTACGCACCGGGCAGTTATGCTCAAACGGATGAACTGATTGAGCTGGCAAAAGAAGTTGCCCGGTTCGATGGCATTTACACCACTCACATGCGCAATGAAAG
>CAYRRA010000084.1:0-19017 GCA_964426355.1 uncultured Anaerolineaceae bacterium | reverse complement strand
CTGCCGGGCAAAGGCTATGACGATCCCTCACATCCGTTCGGGATGACAACCGGGGCGTACTGTCATCCTGAGCAAAGCGAAGGATCCACCAGAACCTGTGCTTAGCAACACAGCCTGCCTTGTAGAACCAATGGTGATCCCTCACTGCGTTCGGGACGACATTTCAAGTTGCGCCTCAGTTGCCCAATCAACCGCAATCCCAATTACCCAATCACTCGTCACAAATCACCATCCCCCCAACTCTCTTTCCTCACGCCTCAACTCTCCCTTACAGCATTCACTTTTTCCCAAATAACCGGTTAAAATCATACCCATGCACAGCACGCTGCTTGCGACCAAACTTTTCATCCCGCCCGCCACCCCAGACCGCATCAACCGTGAGCGTCTTCTGGAACGCCTGGATACCGGTTTGTCGCCCGGTCACCCGCTCATCCTGGTATGTGCCCCGGCGGGATACGGCAAGACCACTATGCTCAGCGAATGGGTCGCTTCGCATCGCAGCCATCCAATCACCTTCTGCTGGCTTTCTCTGGAAACCGCCGATGATACCTCAGCGCGTTTTTTTGCCTACCTGGCAGCAGCACTGGATAAAGCCATCACCGGCATCCTTGCGTTGATGGATGACCTGCTCTCTGCGCCGCAGCTCCCCACAGCAACCGAGCTGGCAACTGCCCTGGTCAACCCCCTGGCAGACTACTCCTCAACCCTGGTCATCGTGCTGGATGATTATCAAAACATCCATGACGTGACGCTCCATTCTGCAGTTTCCTTCCTGGTCGAGCATCTTCCACCCCAGGTCCACCTGGCACTGGGGAGCCGTTCCGACCCGCCGCTCCCGCTTCACCGGCTACGTGCACGCGGTCAATTGGTCGAGCTGCGCCTCAGCGATTTGCGTTTCAACAGCGAGGAAACCTCTCGCATGTTTGAACTGCCTGAAGGCGCCCCCCTCAGTGAGACCGAGATTAAGCTGATTGAGGAGCGCACCGAAGGCTGGGCTGCCGGTCTGCGGATGGCGCTCCTTTCCATACAAGGGAAAGCGGATCGTGCAAACTTTATCCATCAGTTTAGCGGCAGCCACCGCTACATCCTGGATTATTTGGCTGAAGAAATCTTTAACAGCCAAAACGAAGAAATCCAATCCTTTCTGCTCCAAACCGCTGTGCTGGAACGCTTGTGTGCCCCGCTTTGCAATGCCCTCACCGGGCGAACCGACGGGCAAGCCTGCCTGGAAACCCTGGAACGGGCGAATTGTTTCCTGATTGCTTTAGACGATGAGCATAACTGGTATCGCTATCACCACCTCTTCGCCGACCTGCTGCGGGTGCGTCTGAAACAAAGCGCTCAGGATCAATCGAATACAATTATTGGCTTGCACCAACGAGCCGCCGAATGGTTGGAAGCCAATCACGACAACGAAGATGCCCTGCAGCACAGCTTGCAGGCTGGCGATTTCGACCGTGCAGCGCGTATCGTCGAGAATAGTACGCTGGAGCTTTTTGCGCGCGGTCGTCTGCACCAGCTTCTTGCATGGGTGCGCCTGCTCCCGGCAGAACTTACCCAACAACGTTCCTGGTTGAACGTTTACCAGGCTTGGACGCTGGCTTTTGCCGCCCGGCTGCCGGAAGCAGAGCAGCTTCTCGCTAATGCAGAGACCATCTTAAAAACGCAACCACAATGGGATGAAGACAGGGCGCGCATCCAGGCAGAGATTTCCGCCGTACGCGCCCTGGTCGCCATGACCTGTGGAGACCTTCCCACCGCGCTCGCTCTGGCGGATCAACAGGCGCAGCACATTCCCGCGCAGGGCAGTTTTGCGCGCAGTGTGCAGCAATGGGCGGTTGGATATGCCCTGCGGATGAAGGGTGACCTGGAGGCTGCGCAGGCATGTTTTGCAGAAGCACTCAACCTGGGATACGAACTGGACAACCTCTGGACGATATGCAGCACCTCTGCTGACCTCGGTGCCATCTTGCGCCAGAAAGGCGATTTGCGCCAGGCTGAAGCTGTTTTTCGGGCAGGCTTGAAACGCGCCACGCAGGCATACGGCGGTCCGGGGTATATCGGCAGGCTTGAGGCATTTTTAGCCAGCCTGCTCCTGGAACGCGGTGAAAGAGAAGAAGCCAAACAGCAAATCGCGCTGGCAATTCAGCACAATCGGCAGTGGGAAAACCCCAATCACTGCGCGTATGCCTGGATGGTGCGCACCAACATTGCACTGGTTGAAGGACAAAACGAAGAAGCACAGGCTGCGCTCAAAGAAGCCAATGCCTGGGTTGAACGCAGCCCGGTCGTCCCGCCCTTGCGCTTCTCCATCGAAGCCACGCAGGTCAATTCCTGCTTGAAAAACGGTCAGGTACAGGAAGCGATTGCCTGGTTGGAACGACATCCATTCTCGCAGCCCGGTGCGGTTCCACCCGCAGGTGAGATAGCGGATGCGTTTCAAATCCTCAACGCGCGCATCCTGCTTGCCGCTGGTAAATCGGACGCGGCTCATCCCATGCTCCTGCAAATGGAGCAAGATGCACGCCGTTCCGGCAAAAATGGCGTGTTGATCGAAATCATGCTCCTGCTGGCACAAACATCACCGGACCCTGCCACCGCATTCGTGTATTTGCGAGATGCCCTGGAATTGGGTCTGCAGCGCGGAGACCGCCAGGTCTTCCTCAACGCTGGAGAAAAGATCATCGATCCGCTTGAAGCCTGCCAGGACATTCCCAGTGTGGTTGATTTGCTGGCTGAGCTGCGCAGCACACAAAAGGACGTTGGAGATCACCTCCTGACTGCGCGGGAAATCGAAATTTTACGCTGGATGGCATCTGGGCTCTCCAACCCGCAGATCGGCGCGCGCCTGTACATCTCAGCCGGGACGGTCAAAGCCCACACTGCTGCCATTTACCGCAAATTGAACGCTGCAAACCGTGCAGAAGCGATCGCACGCGCCAAAGACCTGGGGCTTCTCTAGTCCGTCAGTCACCCACCAGGCATCCCCAAACCTCTGTTCCCCCTCTAAACCAAAAATAAACCCTCAACCTGCCCGATTGGCAGATGTCAACATGCTTCTTCCCCGTTAAACTGGTGTCTGAAAGTGAGATCTGATGGAGCCGACCGAACAAAAAATTGAAATCATCCTGGCAGAAACGCTGGCTGAACATTGGGCGATGTGGTTTGAGGGCTTGACCCTTACCACACTGCCAGATGGGAACACAAAGTTGAGCGGAAGCATACCAGACCAGTCAACGCTGCATGGGTATATCGAGCGAATTCGTGATCTTAACTTAAATCTCATATCCGTTCACGTGGAGAAAAAATGAACACAAATCTGATCCGTACCATAATTGCTTTGTTCTTGATTGCGCATGGTCTCGTCCATGTCAGCCTGACCTATGTGCCTTTGCCCAAACCCGGCGAGATCCGCACACCCTTCTTACCCTCCTGGTGGCGGTCAGCCACCGACCCGTCCTGGCTGGCATCCAAAATCGGGCTATCCAACAGCATCGTACGCGGGATTGGCTGCGCCTTGTGGGTACTCACACTGATCGGGTTTACTCTCGCAGGTTTGGGATTATTCGGTGTTCCCGTCATCAACCAGTTGTGGATAGCATCTGCCATCCTGGGATCGGTTGCTTCGTTGTTGCTGCTCGCTTTTTACTGGCATCCCTGGTTGATTATGGGTCCAGCCATCGATTTGGCGATACTGGCAGGTATTGCCCTTCACTTGCCAAAATTCTTATTCGTGTAAGGAACATCGCAATGAGCTTCATCAACCCCTTCACCGTCATCATCGCTTTTACGGTTGTTTTAGCCCTCCTTGTGTACTACAAGCCCCATGCAGAGCGGCTCGTCACCGGCGTCTTCTTCTTGATCATGGCATTGGGCGTCAACGTACCCATCCTGCTGACCGACCCAGCGCTCTATGCAGCGGCGGGCTCCAAAGCCTTGCTCCCCGTCTACCGCTGGTTCTTCACCCAAATCCTGGGCGCGACCCCGGTACCCTTCATCATCGCCCTCATCCTGTTTGAGGTAACCGTTGGTACCCTGATTCTCAGCAAGGGAAAAGCCGTCCGTTTTGGTCTGCTGGGCGCAACGCTCTTCTGCCTGTTCCTGGTTCCGGTAAGTATCGAGGTAATCACCACCCCGCTGTTAATTGTTTCCTTTGTCCTGCTCATGCGGCATGAGTTCCCGCTACCGGTCTGGCAACCATTACTCAGGGCAAAAAGAAAACCTGCGTGAAGAAAATCTCCCGCCAGGGGGAAATAAAACAGGTTACAGGCAAAACAACTCGCCGCGGAGTTCGGGCTTTACAACCCTGACCTCCGCGGAATTTGTGTACAAGCAAGAATAAAACTTTTTTTTACCCAAATACAGCCATTCTTGATTTGGAAAATATTGGTAAAAAATCCGATTCAAATGACATGAATTCGCGATGAGAATTTTCTCCCGCCTGCCCTACCATTAAGGGTGGTGGGGATTAAATAAAGTAAGCCCGAATTTTAGCTGTAATATGCAAAATTGGGTGATTTTGTCACAGAGGGCGCCCCATTTCCAGGGAAAAATTGTTTGTAGTAGAGCAGATTGATATTGTCCATATCATGATGGGAATTGCCAGTCCAAATACAACCTTGCTGCGTCATAAACCAATCTAAGCTATAATAATAACCAGCAAAGTGGCTAAAATACCGTTTCTAAAATCAAAACTCTCCGTTCCACCGCTCAATCGGCGCCATATTGCGCGTCCAAGACTGGTCGAAACACTGGACAACCACCTTTCACAGGGAAGCCGACTGGTCTTTCTTTCTGCTCCCGCCGGGTATGGCAAAACCACTCTCTTGAGCGAATGGGTTCACACCAGTTCCTATATCCGCGAGCAAAACATTCAGGTTCGTTGGATTTCCTTCGAAAAGGAGGAGGTCGATTTTCAACGCTTCGCCTTTTTGGTCATGGCAGCCCTGGTCACCGACCCCAATCAACTGAGTGATTTTGTAGACCAATTCGAACAGGCTCCCGGTCAACAGGAATGGCTTGAAATCCTTTCCGATGTGGTTGAATCGGTAAATGAGGAGCACATCGTCTTGATCCTGGACGATTTCCCCTGGACATCTGAGACGTGCCTGCAAACACTTTTACATGGCATATCTGGAGAATTACAGATTATCATCTCATCGCGTTTGCGTCCTGCTTCTTGGATTGTTGGCTTTCTATTGAAATGGCGCGTGGCTGAAATCGGTCAACAGGAACTCCGCTTTGAGGAGCATGAAATCCAGGCATTTCTGGAAGGTGAAACCCGGAACAAGGTTAGCCTAAAGACATCCGCGCAATTTGTCCGTCGCACAGAAGGCTGGGCTGTGGCTTTACAGCTTGCTACATGGCGCATTCACCTGGGCGCAAACCCGCAGGAAGTGGTCAAAAATTTACGCGGCGATGAGGATCTGCTGCTCGATTACCTGATGGATGAAGTCTATCAAAAACAAACCCCCGAACATCAACGCTTTTTACGCCAAACCTCCATTTTGCGACATCTAAACCCTCAATTATGCGATGCCATCCGTCAATCAACCGACAGCGCTGCATGTCTACACGACTTATTTAACGCCAACGTTTTTCTCTCTGCCGTCGATGAAAACCGACATTGGTATCGCTACCATAATCTTTTTGCGGGTTTTCTGCACAAACGGTTAATTGAAGATGACGGTCAGGACGAGGAGAAAAGACTTCACACATTAGCCAGCGAATGGTACTCCCAACAACCCAACGCTACCCGAGAAGCAGCACGCCACGCCCTACTGGCTGGTGACTATCAACATGTCGTCAGGCTGCTGGAAACCGGCACCTACGACGACATTATGACCACCAGTTACCCTTTGGTAATAGACTTGCTTCATCGCGTCCCGGTGGAAACGTTTCTCAACAGTCCCTGGCTTTGCATTCTCACAACCTGGGTGTTCACACTGCTAGAATCAACCATCAATGGGAAGTCCAGCAAAGAGTGGCTGGAAATAGCAAAAGCGGGATTGGAAAAGAAAATCAAGGCATCCCCACCTGGTGACCACACATCCCAGGCGCTTCAGGCAGAGATCGAAATTCTGGAGGCATTTGTCACCAGCTCGCTGCTCTCTGACCCACTAGAGAGTATTAAGGAGAAAACTTCGCTTCATTTTCTAGCCGAGATGGCTTATTGCCTTCACCTGAGCACAAAACAAAAGATTCTGGGCAAGGACCGGGAAGTATTTGAAACCCTGGAAAATGGTTTTATTTACAGCCGCCTAAAAGGAAACACCGTCTTTGCGCAGCTGATCAAATGCCTGCTCATCTTTTACAACCTGAGAAATGGGTTGTTGCTGCGAGCAGAACAACTATTAGCCGAGCCGGAGGAGTGGTTGGATAGTTCAGATTCTTTGTTTTCGTTACGGTCTCAGGTACAGATTTTTAAGGGGTTGTTGGCTTTACAGAAAAACGAATTGGATACAGCACTGCAATATACCGACCAGGTTTTAGAGAGCTTTAATGCTTTGAATTTGTATGAAAAATTTATCGCATCCGTTTTCCTGGCTCAGTATTTTATGACGGTTCGGGATTGGCAAAAGGCGCATCAGGTCCTGGTGGGTGCACGCTCCTTGTCCCAAGATTTCACCTCTTCCAATTACATCGGTTACATCAATCACCTCGATTGTCTATTGGATTTCAAGCAGGGGTTTCTTGACCGGGTAAGACATCACCTGGACCTTCCAATCCAAACCGAAACCAGCCTGCACAAAGACCTGCACCAAAAAAGATTGTTGATGTCTTGCAGATATCAATTAACATTGGCGGAGCAAGATAATCGCTTTGATAGCTCCCGGTTCTTGCAAAACCTGGAATTGCTGGACCAGCGTCTTACAGAAATCGACAAGGAGTTCAACCCAGCCTCATGGATGGAAGTCCTCATCATGAAATCACTCCTTCTACAACGACTGGGAAACCTGGCTGAAGCAGAACAGGAAATGTCCAGGGCAGTAAAAATGGGCGCACCGTCTGGTTACCAGCTTTTATTTTTGGAGGAAGGGGCTCCAGTAATGAAACTGCTCACCCGGCTGTTTCACAAGAAAATTGAACCCGCTTTCTGTAAGGTAATCCTCAATTCCTTTGCAGCATCATCATCTTCACCGATATCGGACCCACTGCCAGAAATGGAAGCAGCCATCACACGTAGGGAGCGCGAAATGCTATATTACCTGGCAAAAGGGGAGAGTAACCAGGAAATCGCCACACGTCTGTGCATTTCCCTGGCGACTGTAAAAAAACATCTTGCAAACCTTTATCGCAAATTGGGGGTTACTTCTCGCAGGCAGGCTGTACAGCATGCCAGGGAAAAAGGGTGGATCAAAGAAATACACCTTAAAGGATAATTTACGGTTTCCCTCAAATCCAATATACTTTTCACAGACCGGTCTACGGGAGACCTGTCTGCATGTTCAATTTTAAACGCTCTATTTCTGAAACCAGATTGACTTCAAAAAAGATACCGTGACTTAGAACCCCAAAAAGGAGAAAAGTGATGACGCGAAAACTCGACATTAAGAAAATTGTGCTAATTTCATTGATCTACACCTCATTGGACGTCATGTGGATGGTTTATAACTCCTACGTCCCGATCTACCTTCAGGCGGGAAACACCGCGTTTGCTGCTGGGGTAGGAATATTGGGTTTCGGTTTCACACCCGCTTTGACTGGTTTCCTGATGACCCTGGACAACATCGCTGCCCTTGTAATTGGACCTTTTGTAGGGCTGTTGAGCGACAGCTCAAAATCAAAAATGGGACGCAGAATGCCTTTCATCGTATTTTCTGCGCCGTTCATGGTAATTGCCCTGATCTTTATCCCCCTGATCCCAGAATGGATCCCCGCTCATCTTAACGGCAATACATCTGAACTGATCGGCTTGATCATCCCCTTCATGATTGCGTTGATGGTGCTCCTGGTTGCCAACTCGGTCATGTTTGGACCCGGGCGAGTTTTACTTTTCGACGTCACCCCATCGGAACATCGCACCACCGCTAATGGGATTTGCAACGTAATGGATGGCATCATGATGTTTGTTGTGTTGGCAGGCGGAGCGATGTTATACAACATCTACCGTCCCCTCCCCATGTGGGTTGCCGCTGCGTTCATTCTCATCTCGGTCCTCGTTGTCTGGGCATTGATCAAAGAACCCAAAACGACTGACTCCTCCGCACGCGAAAGCTCAACCAGCCCAAAAGAGATCATTCGCTCCATCCGCACCCTGCCACGCGAAGAAGCAAAAAGCCTCCTCTTCTTCTCACTGACCATGTTGTTCTCTTATTTGGGTCTGTCTCTTGGGCAGGCTTTTGTCACCTCTTATGCGGTTTCTGTTCTGCATACCGATACCGGCACTGCCAGTATGCTGATGGTCTCGTTGGCAGTAGGCGCTCTGGTCATGGCGATACCAGCCGCACTGCTTGCAAACCGGTTTGGAAGAAAAAAGATCATGATGATCGGCAGCGTGATTTGCGTTGCGGTATCGGTAGGGCTCTTCCTGGTAAAAGACCTCACCTTCACCTTTATTGCCACAGGTCTCTTCGCTCTAGGATGGATTTTCTCAAACATCAGTCATACCCCGATGATGCTTGATCACTCCCCTTCTGAGAAATACCTTGGCACGTTCTTAAGTATTGTCTTCTTCGTCTCGACAATTGCCCTGATTATCGGACCCATCACAGGCGGCTGGCTGGTTCAGATGTTCAACAACGATTACTCCGTCATCTGGATCATCATGGCTGCCTTCTTCAGTCTCGCTGCATTCTTCCTCATCTTTGTCACCCGTGGCGAAGCAAAAAAAGAGCCGGATAATGAAATTCATCAAAATACATTAAACGAAACAGCCTGAGCGTATCAGCATCTGTCCAACTCTCTCAGTAAACTCAATTCTTGTGCTGGCAAGGATAATAAGCAGTTCGCACGACCTGTATTAGTTCAACGCGTAAAAAAAGCGCCATTATGAACCTATCCGTAATCGAAAGGAAATTCTGAATGAAAATAAAAATTGATCTCAAAAAAGCCATACTCGTTTCACTGATTTTTGCCGCGCTGGATGCCATGTGGACGCTATACACATCCTACGTCCCTATCTATTTGCAGGCAGGTAACGCAGCCTTTGTGGCTGGTGTGGGTGTGCTGGGTTTTGGTTTCACCCCTGCCATCACAGGAATGATTCTCTCGCTCGGCAACATCATTGCAATGATCTTAAGACCATTGATCGGGGTTTTGAGCGACACCTCGAAATCAAAAATGGGACGCAGAATGCCGTTTGTGGTTTTTGGGATGCCCTTCATGGTGATTGCTCTGCTCGCTGTTTCCTTCATACCCGAACTGATCCCGGCTGATTTAAACGGTGTGACTGCCCAGTTGACCCCTTACCTGATCCCATTCATGATTGCATTGGCAGTCATCCTGATTACCTACCCGGTCATGTTGGGTCCAGGGCGTGTGATGCTCTTTGACATCGTCACATCTGAACAACGCGTCACTGCCAACAGCGTCTCCCAGGTGGTGAATGGGATCATCGGTATAGTGGTCATCGTTGGAGGCGCTGCCCTGTACAGCATCTACCGCCCGCTGCCTATGTGGGTGGCAGCCGCTTTCATCCTGGTTGCGGTATTGATTGTGTGGAAGACGGTTAAAGAGCCATCGGTTTCCGATGCTTCTGCCGGTGAAAAATCGACCAGTTTGAAAGAGATCATCCAAATGCTTCGTGGTCTTGAAAAAGAAGATGTGAAGTCATTGTCATTTTTCTCGCTGACTTCATTCTTCTCTGCGATGGGTCTTGCTGTGGGTGTTTCGTTTTTGACTTCCTTTGTTGTATCCATTTTAGGAAAAAGTGTCAGTACTGCCAGCACAATGGTCGTCATCATCCCGATCACCTGCCTGCTGGTTGCCGTGCCAGCCGGCATGCTGGCGGATCGTATTGGGCGGAAAAAGACAATGATGATCGGCGCTGTTATTTGTGTACTTTCCTGTTTATTGGTTTGGTTTTTCCCCAACATGACGGCGACCATTATTGTCATGGTCACCTTTTCCATCGGTTTCATGTGCATTGCCATCAGCACAACCCCTATGGCAGCAGACCTCTCCCCTTCCGAGAAATATATTGGAACCTATATCAGCCTGACCCAATTGTTCAGCAGTCTTGGTCCTGTTCTCGGACCTATTTTGGGTGGTTGGTTGGTGGGTCTCTTCAACAACAATTATTCGGTGATCTGGCTCATTATGGCGGTCATCTTCTTCCTGACCTTCCTTGTCACCATCCCCATTACCAAAGGTGAAGCCAAAAAAGAAGAAAATGTCGCCGACTTATCTCCAGATGTCGTCAGTGTGTCGTAAAATCAAAATAATGCGCTCCAGGAGAAATGAAGATGTCCAATACATATCCTCCCATCTCGCAGTTGGAAGAAACCTTTGCAGAAGCGTTTCAGCTTTGGAACGTGCCTGGTGCAGCCGTAGGGCTGATGAAAGAGGGTCAAATTTTATCCGCCCGCGGATATGGAGTAAAAGAGAAAGGCAAGGATTCGCCGGTCGATATCGAAACAAATTTTGCTATCGGCTCCAACACTAAAGCGTTCACTGCTGCCTGTATCGGCAAGCTGGTGGAAGAAGGAAAATTAGGTTGGGATGATAAAGTCATCGAATATTTACCCGATTTTGCCGTGTATGACCCCTGGGTGACCAAGGAAGTAACCATCCGCGATATCCTCTCTCACCGCATCGGCGTAAGTGATGTTGAACGCTTTCTGTACAATACCGCTTACAGCAATTCTGAGGTGGTGCACAGGTTGCGTTATGTGCAGCCTTCGGTTCCTTTTCGTTCCGATTTTCGCTACTCGAACATTGCTTTTATGGTTGCGGGTGAAATTTTGCGCGCGGTAACCGGAGAATGTTGGGAAACGCTTGTCAAAAAGAATATCTTCAACCCTCTGGGGATGAAACGCAGCACAACCAATTTCGTTGATGTGCAGAATTTAGAAAACGTAACCTCACCGCACGTGAGCGGAGATACCGGTCTCCTGTCTATTCATGCGCGAATATTAGACCCCGTTCATCCCATCCCCTGGTATGACTTCGGCAGTCAAGCAGCCGGCGGCATTACTTCCAACGTGGCAGATATGCTCAAATGGATAGAAATGTTTCTTGGAAAAGGAACATACCAGGGAAATGTGATCCTCAACCCCGAGACGGTGGAAATGATGACACGCCCCACAAACCTGATCCAGAGTCTCTCCGGTTCAATGGCAGCTATTGCAGCGATGAACGCAGAGATCAACTTCTGGGCGTATGGTCTGGGTTGGTTCATCTTTGACTACAAAGGTCGTAAGCTGGTTTTTCACAGCGGTCAGGTTCAGGGAATGATCAGCCTTTCCGGGTTTGTTCCACAAGACAACCTCGGTTTTGTCATCCTCACCAATGCCAACGTCAGTCTGATCCAGATTGCGCTCTGCCTGACAATCTGCGATTTCTTCCTGGGAGGCACGCGAAACGATTGGAGCGCAGGTTGTCATCAAATGGTCATGCAGTTACGGCAAAGCGAGGAAGAACACATGCAGCGGCTTATCGCTTCTCAAAAAAAAGAAGACCAACCAACGCTTCCACTGATCGAATACACCGGCACATACGACCATGAGTATTTTGGCGAGCACACAATCACGCTGGAGGGAGACTGCCTGGTGTTGAGGTTTCCGCCTGGCTTCGCCGGGTCCTTGGAACATTGGCAAGGGAATGAGTTCCTCATCCATTGGCGTGATGACCCATTCGAAGGTGGGTTTCTCACATTTTCCTTTGATGAAAAAAACCGGGTCATCGGCTTTAACATCACCAATGAGGGTTTTTTCAAGAAACACTAAAGGAGAACATCATGACAAATGATTCAGCTTCTTTCTTTCCGGGCGTCATTAAACCTTCAATCTATGAAACGCAAATCAAAAAAAAAGGCGTTGCATCATCCTTTCAGAACGGAGTGATATACCGGCACCCGGGTATTGTGCCTCTATTGGATGTATGCGGTACTCACTATGAAATGGGTCTGCAATACGGTGTTTTGATGCGCCCGGAGATAATGGAAACGCTTGCAGCCTACCAACGCATGATTGCAGGGATGGCAGCTAATATGGATATTCCTGCTGAGTTTCTCATTCAGCAGTGGTATAGCTTCATCCAGATGATGGCAGCCAGGATTCCTCAGCGCTTCCATGAGGAAGCGCAAGGAATCAGCCAGGGATCAGGTATACCCCTGGACGATATTTTCGCATTGACCTTTGCTTATGATTTTGCTATGGCTGGCGGCTGTACCAGCGTACTGATGCGAAAGGAAAATGGCGGCATCATCCACGCCCGTAACAACGATACATCAGGGTTTGGCGGAGCTGAACTGGGGCGGATCACCGCCGTCGTGCGCAGGCGACCCGAAGGTTTCCACACCACTACTCAAATCGATTACCCCTTGTTGTTGGGAATCGAAACCGGTTACAACGACCAGGGGTTGGCGTTTTCAGAAGAGACGTATCGCCTGCGAGAGCCTGATCCAGACCGTTTTTCACTCAATATCCTCGTGCGTTTGATTATGGAAGAGTGTTCAACGCTTGAAGAATTACCGGCATACTTTAATCGTTATCCAGTCCTGGCTGGCTACGGCGAGGTCTGGAGCAGCCGTCACGAGGCGCGAGGCTGGTTGGTGGAGAAAACACCGTACGGTTGGACAAAGCAAGAACTTACAGAAGATATCCTTTGGAATTTCAACACGATCGGTTCGCCTGAATTGAAGGAGTACGAGCAGGTGCAGAAAACGCTGCGCAACGATGATGACCGTGAAGCGGTTGCCCGGGCATATCCGCGTAAAGAAACTTACACACCTCAGGAGGCGATTAACTTTCTACGCTCTGCGCATGATCGTGCTCGTGAATACATCCATTTCGGAACCCGCCGCGGCATCTGCAACATAGGAACACAGCAATCCATGGTATTTGACCCACACGGACAGGGCGTGTACCTGTCTTGGGGTGAGCAATACTGCTCGCGCGCCATTTTTTATTACATCCACGAAGATTTCTCGCGCCCTCCAACCCTGTTCTCTCCCGCCATTCCGATCACCGAAAAGATGCTTCGCATGTGTGACGCCAGTTTCCAACTCGTCAAACCTTCCGACAAGATGCCCGCTTTTCTATCTCTTGCGGAACAATACCCTGAGGATGCCGATTTTCAATTCCAGGTAGCTCATCTTGCTTTCAGCACAGACCAGCGAGACCTGTTCTTGTCTTATGCCGAGAAAACATATCAACTCCAGCCTGAAGTGGCGGAGTACCGCCTGTATGCCGGTATTGCTGCATTCTGGCGCGGCGCAAAAGAGATCGCAGCCCAACTTCTGGAAACATTTACTCCTGGAGAACTCTTTTTGCAAGAAGAGCTATACCGGCTGAGCATCCTGGAACAGCTTTCACCCGATCCAGGGAATGTACGCGCTCAAATCGATGTTTTGCTCAGCACAGACGAACTCACTGCCCATCATCAGGAGCACATCTTGCCCAGGATTCAGGCTTAGGTCCATTTACCAAAGCCAATGAATCTTTCACCTGGAAGGCTGCATTAACAAATAAACACCACCGGAGAGTCAGGTTTAAGCAATTCTCTCCGGTGGTTTTTTTCGAGCCAAACATTGAATGCTGATATAACGCCCGCTAATCGGGTTCATTTTTTCTAATAAACGTCGTAAGCCAGGTTCACATCCCTTTTACCAATACGAAATGCATCATAGTCTGCTGGAAATAATCAGAAGACTATGTCTGTATTTTTTCTTTACAGGACTACGGGCAAGGTGTCCCGGGGAAATTCTCTTGGAAAACGGAACAGGCTTCCGTCGCTGTTGCTGCCAGGTCTGGTGTTGCTTCTCCACCAGTGACCGGGATAACACCAGTGGGTGTCGTTGATGCAGTTGCGGCTGACTCCTGCCCGGTGACGGGTATCACCGGTGCAGCGCACTGTTGATAATTTGAGTTGAACTTCTCAGCCAGGACGGCATTATCAACAGGCTCCACTGCGCCTTGACTTCCCCAAACAAAAGCCAGTTTTTCCCCGGAACGTAAAGTGATCGAGCTGCCGGTTTTCGGGGTTAATTCACAAGTGCCATTGAGACATGCCACTTCAAAGAGACCCTCGTTTGGTTTGTTTGTCACTGCCATCGAACAGCCCTGCAGGCGTGCTGTGTAACCGGTCGGTGACTCTATCATGAACCAGTTTTCCCGGTCAGCTTGCAACATCAGCACCATTTTCCCTTTTACCAGGTTAAGGCTGTATTCCGTTGATTCCCCAACTTGCTCTTCAAGTACATAAAACTCTGTACCACCGAGCGTCTCAATCCTGCTGCCGTCTGGCAATGTGACGAAAGCATTCGCATCGACAGGATCAACAACTTTAAGGGGTTCTTGTACGGCTGTCGGTTCCGGTCCTGTTTGAGGAATGGGCATTGCCGCCAGCTCCCGCTGTGTCGCGACCAGGTTGCTGCGCATGAATAACACCAATGCCAGTAAACCAGCAATCACGACAAATGATAATATCTGCATGAGTCCAATTTTCTTCAACACGATTTTTCTCCCGCTCTAGTCAAAATATCAAGACGAATAATAAATAGTTGACATTTATTATCATAACAAGGAATTTAAAAGAGTCAAGTACTTACCCTGACCTTCGGACGAAAATTCGGACAAGGAATTGAAAAAGAGAAAGAAAGCTTTATGGTGAGTATGACCACACAAACGGAATTCAGACGGATATTTCAACATTTGTTTTGAAATTGATCCGATAGCTTATTGACTCCGTTTATAAAATTACGTACAATGAAGTTTAGAAATTTTGAGTCATCGTTAAGGGGTAGCACTTTTTTTAAACATTTTTTGGGGACTGGTTGATGTAGATTTGATGCAATGAGATTTTTTCAATCAAGCGAAACAAGTGGAGCAGCGATACAGGGTTAGAATATGGTCGCTACCCGTGATCTCTCACGGTAAAACCCTGAGAAGCAAATAGCGAAACCGGCCACATGCTGGTTTCCTTTTTTTAACCCCTCAAAAAACAAAAAACACCATTGCAAGACTCAAAACACAAATAACTATGAATGTGGAGGGGCTATGTTCATACGCGCTGTGTTTTTGATAAACCATGGTATATTGGCAGTTTTTAGTTACCCATACATCGAATTTGGAAATACATCTCACCCCTTATGCCTTCCAATGCAACAGAATGCCAGTGAAGCAGCTTCCAGGCATTGCTCGACCGTGACCACCATCACGCATGCGCAACCTGAGCACCATAAACCTCACCTGTAATCGTACAGGTGAGGTTGATTGCACTTGCCTTCACGAAAGCAATCCCCTTGTATGACCGAGAAAGTAAAGTTTTTCATGTTTTGCAATCGTTTTCAATCATTTTTTCCTAACAGTTGGACAAAAATCAGCAAATTTTTCCTTGTCCTCGCCTTGATCTGCTCCATGGCAGTAATCATTGCCACCCCGGTGAATGCTGAAACAGCCAACCAAATCGCCGATGCACGGGCATCCATCCTGACAGCGTACAAAGATTCCGCAAGCATGGGTTCGACCTCAAACACCTCATCCATCCCCGCCGGCAGCGGCATGAAAGGCGCAGCGCGATTCAGCGAAGGTCTTCCCGACAGCATCATTTACCAGCACGGACGTGCCTTTATCTTCTACGCTTACATCAATACCGCTCTAGAGAAAGGCAGCGTCACAGCCTATTTCGTCGTTG
This sequence comes from uncultured Anaerolineaceae bacterium, assembly GCA_964426355.1. Taxonomy (GTDB): domain Bacteria; phylum Chloroflexota; class Anaerolineae; order Anaerolineales; family Anaerolineaceae; genus JAJFTV01. The sequence continues at coordinate 3,219 of CAYRRA010000084.1, read as the reverse complement.
AGCCCAGCAGTGTTTTGGGGAATACCAACGGCAATCACGTGGTCAACTCCACCGATTCACTGATCGTCTTCTCCTACGATACCGGCATGACCATCCCATTTCTGTTAGGGCAGGCGGGAATGTACCCCGCGGAGGTAACCCTCTGTCCAGGATGCAGTCCATGATGGCAAAGGTCCATAAGAATGATACTGCTTCTTAATTGAAAGAAACCACTCGTTATTAATTTTAAGCGTGAGAAAAAAGCTATGAACAACCAACTTGAAATCAAGCTACCCGCTCTTTTTGTGATATTGATCGTCCTGCTCAGTACGCTGGGGTTGGGCATTCCCAGCGTCAAGGCAGCCAGCACGATCACCTTTACCGCAGAGGAACTCCTGGGCAAACCTGCAAACAATTCGATCACCATCAATTTCGTGCCAGCCTCGACGATTGAATATCACTACCAGTATGGGACCTCTTCTGGGGTCTACGATGGGCAAACGGATAACTTCACTGCCAACAGCGGTCAACCCGCTGAAATCACCATTACCGGGCTCTCACCCAATACGCGGTACTACTACCGGATGCGCTACCACGCACCTGGGGATGCAATGGATGATTGGGTAGTACGCAGCGAGCACTCATTTTGGACACAACGCCTCCAAGGCAGTACCTTCACCTTCACCGTCACATCCGATTCACATGCCCAGTTCAACACCAGCCACCAACAATCCATGACCAATATCTACAACGAACAGCCGGATTTCAACATCGACCTTGGAGACACCTTTATGGTGGATAACACCACATCTCAAAGTGCGGTCAATAGTAAATACCTGGCGTACCGCGAGCCGTTGTATCTGGATAAGATTGGTTCTTCGGTTCCCGTCTTCGTGATGCCTGGAAACCATGAAGAGGAAGAAGGCTGGAACCTGGATGATATCCCTTTTAGTATTGCACTTGGGAGCATTTTAGCCCGGAAGTTATATTTCCCTACACCGGTTACAGACGGATTTTATTCCGGGAATAATGATCTCCTGGAAGCCATCGACGCAGAGACCTACGGTGACCAGTATCGTGAAGACTACTACGCCTGGACCTGGGGTGATGCCTTGTTTGTTGTCATCGACCCGTTCCAGTACACCATGAACCTGCCTTATGCCCCAGGGGCAGCAGGGGAGGGCACTAATGACGTTCAGGATGGGGATCAATGGAGTTGGACCCTCGGAGCAGAGCAGTTCAACTGGTTCAAGCAAACCCTTGAAAACAGTGATGCAAAATATAAATTCGTCTTTTCTCATCAAATGCTCGGGGGAATACCCAACCTGACGGTAGCCGGTGTAGGACCAGGATATGTGCGCGGCGGCGCTGGAGCTGCTTCTTATTTTGAATGGGGAGGTAAGAATGCAGATGGTTCGGAGGGGTTCGCTGCTCACCGGAACGAAGCAGAATTCGGCACAACGCCGATCCACCAGTTTATGGTGGAAAATGGCGTCAGCGCTTACTTCCACGGTCACGACCATCAGTATGTCTATGAAGTACTGGACGGCATCGTTTACCAGGAAGTCCCCTCGCCCAGTATGACCGGTTCGGGTTTCAGTGGAATATATTCCGAGAGCGATCCATTTACAATCAAGATGCTGCCCAGCCCCGGTCATCTGCTGATTACGGTATCTCCAGATGAAGCAACTGTTGCTTATATACGCTCCAGCACTGGAACCTCTGATTACACATACACAATCACCCCGAATACCAACAACCCAACTCACGACCTGACGATAAGCGTAAGCCCGGGTAGTGGCGGTTCAACCGATCCAGAAGTCGGGGTACATACCTACGCTGAAGGCACCCCCATCGAAATCACTGCCACCCCCGCCACCGGCTATATCTTCGACCACTGGGGCGGCGACTGCAGCGGTTCAACCAACCCCTGTACGGTAACGATGAACGCAGATATGAACGTCACGGCTTATTTCATTGTTGAGTCCAGCGGTGTTTTGGGAGATATCAACGGCAATCACGTGGTCAACTCCACCGATGCATTGATCATCCTCTCCGGTGATGTCGGTATCAACATCGCACAGTTCTGCCCTGGGAACTGCGGCGATGTCAACAACGATGGGTTGGTCAATTCCACCGATGCCTTAATCATCCTCTCCTTCGATGCAGGCATGACCGTCCCATTCCCATTAGGGCAGGCAGGGATCTGCCCAGCGGAGGTAACCCCGTGTGCTGGGTGCAGTCCTTGATGGCAAAGGTTCAATAAACGGAATTTGCTTCTGATTTGAAGAAAACCAATCACTTTTTTTTTGATCATTAGAAAGGAATTGTATGCATAACCAACCTGAAGTTAAACTTCGCACTCTTTTTGTGATACTGATCGTCATGCTCGGTACACTGGGAATCCCAGTTTCCGGCGTGAAGGCAGCCAGCACAATCACCTTTACCGCAGAGGAACTCATCGGACGACCGACCGACACCTCAATCACTATCAATATTATCCCGGGTGAGGACATCGAATACTATTACGAATATGGCGTATCATCGGGAAATTACAGCGGACAAACAACTCTGGTTACTGCTAGTGGTGGTCAACCGCATGAAATCGTTATTGATGGGCTTCAAGCTAACACACGTTACTTTTACCGTATGAAATACCACGCTCCAGGCGATGCCGCAGATGACTGGGTCACCCGAAACGAACACAGCTTCCACACGCAGCGCGCCGCGGGAGAGGCTTTCTCCTTTGACATCACCAGCGATTCGCACGTCAACATCATGCTGGGCAGCGCTGCCACCTGGCGGCAGACCCTGGGCAACGTCGCCGCCGACAACCCCGATTTTCTGATCGACCTCGGCGACACCTTTGCCATGGACAACGTCACCACAGCGGCGGCTGCCGACGCAGCTTACCTCTACCAACGCACCCCCTCCAACAATATGCTGGGCAGTATCAGCCATTCCATCCCCATCTTCCTGGCGGTCGGCAATCACGAGCAGCAGGAGGGCTGGCACCTCACCGGAGACCTCTCCACCAGCCCGCCGGTGATCGGCACCAATGCGCAGAAGCGCTATTATCTCAACCCGGTGCCGGACGGCTTTTATTCCGGCAACACAGAAACGTATCCCTACCTTGATGGGGACCAGTTGCATGAAGATTACTACGCCTGGGAATGGGGTGACGTGCTCTTCGTGGTGATCGACCCCTTCTGGTACACCACCACCAAGGTGTTTTCCGGA
>CAYRRA010000083.1:0-19189 GCA_964426355.1 uncultured Anaerolineaceae bacterium | reverse complement strand
GCATATTCGGGATAAGGAAGGGATATGAGTGAAATTCCTTCTGGTTTGATAGAGTGCCTGGATCAAGTCATTTCTCAATCCGGTGACCCCTCCGGAATCGTGTCCTCCACGTCATTGGGAGGGGGAAGTATTAACCTGGCTTTTCGTGTTCAAACCCGAGAAAATCGATATATGTTGAAATGGGGTCATAATGCCCGACCCCATTATTTTCTAAGTGAAAAAACTGGGCTGGACATGATTCGGGAGACAAACACCATAAGAGTTCCATGGGTCCTCAATGCCGCAGATCAGACCGAATTTTGCCCTGCTTATATACTGTTGGAATGGATAGAATCACCTGAGCTTGGGAATGGGAATTTCAACCATGAGTTACTTGGACATGAACTGGCAATGATGCATCTTGCTGATTACCAGTTAAGGGGTAAACCAGTATATGGCTTTCACGAAGATAATTACATTGGCAGGATTGAACAAATCAATACACAAAAAGCAAATTGGATTGATTTTTTCCGGGAAAACCGGTTGATGGTGCAGATTCAAATTGCGCAAACCGCTAACCTTTTGACCCTATTCAGAAGAAAACGCCTGGATCGATTTGTGGTGAACCTTGAAAAATGGCTTGGCGGCGTTGAACGTGCACCGTCGTTATTGCATGGCGATTTATGGCATGGAAATGTGATTGGCAGTGTGAATGGCGAGCCATATTTGCTTGACCCTGCAGTGTATTATGGTGACCGTGAGGCAGACCTGGCATTCACAGAAATGTTTGGTGGTTTTGGTACAAAATTTTATGCTGCCTATCAAGAAACCTGGCAAATACAGGCGGGTTATGATGATCGGAAGCATGTTTATAACCTGTATCATTATCTAAATCATCTCAACCACTTTGGCGAGACATACGGAGCCAATATCGATCGGATTTTGCAGCATTATGTTGGATGATTAAAAGGAGTGGAACTGGGCATGGTCAGTCGACTGGACGAATTTGAGCTTTATCGCAACAAAATGAATCAACGGATTGAGGAAATTAATCACCTGGGGATAAAACGTTTTTTTAACCTGGATGCCAGTGCGTACAATGACGGTGCGTTGGATGTTCGTACAAAAGAGATGTTGGGCTTGGTGGCTTCTATGGTCTTGCGTTGCAATGATTGTATTGATTATCACACTCTTCAATGCGTAGATGCTGGTTGTTCTGATGAAGAACTGTACGAATGTTTCAATATTGCTTTGGTGGTGGGAGGAAGCATTGTCATCCCGCACCTGCGTCACGCAGTCGAGTCACTCGATTTATGTCGTAATCGGGGATAAGACAATAAGGTCAGATCAACACTCCGTTGCGCATAGCAATCATTTCCGCCAATGTGGCGAGTGCAATTTCCTCTACACCCACTGCACCGATAGAAAGCCCAATCGGCGCGTGGATACGTGCAATTGCCTCATTTGTAACTCCCATTTCTAACAGGCTCTCAATTCGTTTTGCATGTGTCTTCTTCGAGCCTAGCACACCGATATAACGCGCTTTGCTGGCAAGAGCTACAGCCAGGGCGGGTAAATCGATTTTCTCGTCATGACTCAGGCAGGCGATGAATGTATTTTCATCAATACTAAGGTCATCTAACAGGTCTGCCGGATTGCCAACCAACAATTCATCGGCAAGAGGAAAGCGCTCTGGCGTTGCAAATGCAGAACGGGAGTCCAACACGATTGTCTTGAAACCTAATATCTTTGCCATAGATACCAACGGTATGGCGATGTGTACACCTCCAACAATGATGAGACGGGCAGGCGGGGGAAACACATCGACAAAAACGTCCAGCACCTCATCATGATATGTGACTTTGCAACGAGTTGGTTTTTGTTGGCGTAAGGGGTTTTTCGAAACGGATATCAACACCTCATCGAGCTCTGGTATTCGGGTTGTGCCAGTAATGATACCCGTTGGGGTTTTTGCCAGTTTATAACCCACTTCATCGCCAGAAAGCACGGTGATAATTGCGCAAAGTTGCTGCCTTTCTATATAGTGCAACACTTCAAGCTCGATGGGATGCAAAAGTTCGAGATATACCTCAATTTCTCCTCCGCAAGCAAGCCCGACCTCCCAAGCAGCATCGCGGGTAATGCCATAGCGCAGCAATATGTTTTTTTGTTCTTTCATTACCTGAAGGGCGTTTCGAACGACGTCCCCTTCAACACACCCGCCACTGACAGAACCTGAAAACTCCATGTCATCATTGACAACCATCTTTGCCCCAATTTGACGAGGGGCAGACCCATACCCTCCAACGATGGTGGCGACGACGATTTTGTGTCCCTTAGATTGCCATTTTCGAATAGATGTGATCATTTCTTGCATTTTACCCCGACCTTTTTGCTGTGACCAGTTTCAACCCGGCTTTCATAATTTGTCGATAAACTGCACCTTCTCCTACAGTGCGCATAACCTGATCCGCGTTTTCTACAAGTGCCCCACATAGATAGTCGACGCCATAATCAAATAATATTGGGTGTAATGGCGTACTGGCGCCTAAGACGATGATCGTTGCTTCAGGGTGACATAGTTCGAGAAGTTGTTCCATGGTGTGGTTTACGAAGGTCATTCCGGTTATCGCAACGACCTTTGCGTTTGGAATGACATCGGGGGCTTTACTGGCATGGATATCACCTGGTCGAGGGTTGTTTTCCAGCACATCCAGATGTGAAGAAATCTCCCTGATTTTATCGATGAACGGGAAATGACCTACAATAACAACGCGTTCACCCTTTCCTTGTTGGCTGATAATCTCTTCGGCGTTAATTTCAACGAAATTCAAGTTCTGTTCAGGCATGAGAGCATTGAGTGCCGCAGTTCCCACACTGGCTAGTGTGAGGTTATCAAAAGTGCACATTGTGGCAAGCTCCAATGCAGATAACTTGGTTAGCTTGCCAGCATCTGGCACGTCAAAACCATGTCCATGTGTGTGCGGAAGGCTGATGGTAGATGAAAGACCGCAATGGGTACCATCTTGTTTCTGGACTGTCACTCCTGTCCAATGTAATCCAATCATGACTCTTTCTGGTTTTCCATCTGATATCTGGTCGAGAAGTTTTTTGTAAATGCTCATTGTCTCACCTCTATGTCATACTATTCTACCCCAGGCTTTTTATCCTTCCAGTCATTTTCCAATGCCAAACGATAAAGGAGTTGAACTCTGGCGCGAAACTTTAATTGGGGGAGGATGATAATCAACTTTCCATTCTGAAATAGAATCATATCATGGGAATTGCCCATTCCACTCTGTATCGTTTGAATCATCAGGTGTTTGACTATGAAGAAGAATATTAAATGGATACTTCGCGCGTTGATCTTCCCGGTATTTTTTCTCAATGTTCAATGCGCATTGATGTTCTTAATTTCCCCTGAGGGATATGCGCCAGGTTTCGAACTGTCGGGAGAGATAGGCAGTGTTGTTGTGCGGGGTTTTGGCATATTATTTTTGATGTGGAATGTTCCGTATTTTTTTGCGCTTGTTCAACCAATGCAGAATTTCACATCACTGTCCGAAGCGTTCATCATGCAATTGATTGGGGCAGTTGCAGAAACATTGCTTTTGTTCACCATTTCTGCGAGCCATCCGATGCTTCGCGCGAGCATTACGCGTTTTGCATATTTTGATGCTGCCGGGTTTCTTTTTCTTGCAGCCGCCTGGCTGATAGGGGCATATTCAAACGGGGTGATTGGCGTTAGACGAAAGGGGGTTTGATTAAAAAAATACACTCCTGCGCCTGACCGGTGCAGTCTGTAAGCGTCACCTCTTTTATTACGGGCATGTTGAGCATGTTTTCGAGAATGCAAATATCCATTTTGCAAAGCTGAGGGTATTTTTCTAACAAGCCAAAATATGGGCAATTACGAAAGAAAAGGCGTATCCCATCTCGATGAACTTCCCAATGAGGATCATAATTCATCGGTTTTAACTTTTCTTCAATGAGCTTTAACTCCATTGCGAGGGTTTGTTGGCGTCGAGGTCGGTTTCCGGAAAGCTTTTTTGCTGTCTCAAGGAATATTTGTTCATCCGTGATATTTGATAGCAACACATTTGCCAACGCCTGATAATTGTCTGGTCTAAAAGAGGGAGCAATGCGGTAATATTTAGCCGGGCGCCCGCGACTTTCGTTTAAACATGAAGAATTCGGTTTCTGGGATACTGGTTCGATGATTTCTTCCTGTAAGAGATTTTTGATGTGATATTGCACCAAAGGCTGGGAAACTCCCAGCAGGGAGCATAACTCTGGTACACAAGAAGTGGGATTTTGGTGAAAGTGAGCAACAATTCGGTCTCTAATCGTTTGCATAGAGGAATTGTATCATTAATTAAATAAAGAAAAATTTATAATAAATTATACTCTTTTGGTAAAATTTCCATGATAGAATCAAAAAAACGAGAGTGCATGGCGGAAATCCCTATTCCCATCACCTGAAAGAGAAAATGATGAATCAAGATGAATTGAACAATCCCAATGCAGATATTCCAGACGAATTGAAGGGTGTTGTCGCAGTAACAACCCTGGATAAAATCTACAATTGGGCAAGGCGAAATTCCGTCTGGCCCATGATGTTTGGACTGGCTTGTTGCGCAATTGAGATGATCATGCTGGCTGCAAGCCGTTTTGATTTCTCTCGCTTTGGGATGGAAGTCATGCGTGCCAGCCCTCGCCAGGCGGATTTGATGATTGTCTCAGGAACTGTGACAAAGAAGATGGTTCCCCAAATTGTTCGTCTCTATAATCAAATGTCCGAACCGAAATATGTTTTAGCGATGGGAGCCTGTGCTTGCGGCGGAGGACCTTTCAAAGAGGGTTACAACGTTGTTTCCGGTATTGATCAGTTTATCCCGGTGGATGTATATGTTCCGGGCTGTCCTCCAACCCCGCAAGCACTGTTGAATGGTTTAATAAAAGTTCAGGAAATGATCGACCAGCAATCCATAAAAGAAGTCCGCTGGTATGGCAAAGAGCCGGTGAAAGAAATACCTGTTCCTGTGTTGGGACCGGACTTAATGGATCCAAGACAATATCAGCAAATATTGGCATTGACAAAACCGGTTCTGGAAGAACCAGTGAGCAATGAAAATGATAATCCAGGAGGCAAGCATGACTGAGACAGTCCTCTCAAAAGCGAGCGATGCGTTATTACGCCAGTTTCCTGAAAAAGTTGCCCTGGATGAACGCCCTGGTTATGAAGGGTTCATTGTTCAAGCTGAAAACATTTTACAAATTGCATCTTATCTGCGTGAAGAACTGGGGTATGACTTTCTTTCTTCGGTCACCGCAGTGGATTACTTTCCTACAGAAAGCATGGAGGTTGTATATCACTTCTTCAGGTATAGCGGAGGTTCTCCACTGGAAATTAAGGTACCCACAACTCGTGATAACCCGAGTGTGCCTTCGCTGACCCCCTTGTTTTCTGGTGCTGAGTTCCAGGAACGTGAAATCTGGGATTTGTTTGGCATCCACTTCACAAACCATCCAGATCTTCGACGAATTTTGTTATGGGAAGGTTTTGCTGGTCATCCGATGCGCAAAGACTGGCGGGAAGCTTATTTCGAGGAGGAGTTCAAACCTTTCTCCAGCAGAACACCTGTGGGGAGGGTATTTCGTTCTGAGGAGAAAACGCCGCTGGGAGCCAATATTTCTTTTCCGAAGGGTTTTAACCCTGAGGAATGGACACCAAAGGCAGAGGAAGCGCTTTATGATTCGCTTACCCAGGTTTCCCAGTCACAAGAGGGCTCACTCAAGACTGAACAGGTGATTATCAATCTTGGACCACAACACCCTTCAACGCATGGGGTTTTTCGCATGGTTGCATTGCTAGATGGTGAGCAGGTGGTGGATCTAAAGCCTGTCATGGGATACTTACACCGAAATCATGAAAAAATCGGTGAACGAAATACCTATCTGCAGAATATACCATTCACTGACCGTTTGGATTATGTCACTTCCATGAGCAACAACTTTGGATATGCAGTAGCAGTGGAAAAACTGATGGATATCCACCCGGCTGAGAGAGCGGAATATATCCGCGTCATCATGGCGGAGTTGACCAGGGTGATGAACCATTTTTTTGCGGTAGGATTCCTGTTAAATGACCTGGGGGCATTCTTTACCCCAGCATTATATGCATTTGAAGAACGAGAGCTAATCCTGGATATTTTTGAAGAAGTATCTGGCTCCAGGATGATGTGCAACTATTTTCGCTTTGGCGGTGTTGCCAGAGATATTTCTGAAAGCGTGCTGGAAAGAATCAAAAGACTGGTGGATGATCGTATTCCGCGGAAATTAGATGAAATCAACCGCTACCTGACAGAGAATGAAATTTTGCGGGAACGCTGTGAAGGGGTCGGAATATTGACACCAGAAATGGCGATGGCATATTCCATCACTGGTCCTGTTTTACGAGCATCAGGAGTTCCATACGATGTACGGCGTGCTGATCCATACAGCATTTATGATCGATTTGATTTTGATGTTGTCTATGGTCGGCATGGTGATGTGTATGATCGTTACCTGGTCAGGCTGGAAGAGATTCGTCAAAGCGTGTACATACTCAAACAGGCTTTGCGTGATATCCCTCAAGGACCGATTAACAGCGGACCTTCATCCTACCAGTATAAAGTGCCGGTAGGTGAAGCATACGGGCGAGTTGAAGGACCAAAGGGTGAATTGGGTTTTTATCTGGTTTCGAATGGCACAGCCAATCCCTGGAGATATCATGTCAGGGCACCCACTTTCATCAATTTAACCGGCTTGTCTGAAATGTCGCGTGGTGCTAAAGTCGCTGATGTGGTGGTGATATTGGGCTCGATCGATATCACATTGGGCGAAGTAGACAGGTAAATTTGCGGGCAAGGAGAAAATATGAAAGGTTCCGGAATCTTACGCGGGCTGGGCATTACGCTTAAGCATTTTGTGGATACATATCTGGATGATTTGAAATGGGGAAAAAAGAGATACCAGACGAAAGAAGGGATTGAACACCGCCGCAGCAGTGATATTCGCGGTATTTTTACGATTCAGTACCCTGAAGAAAAATTACCTGTGCCCGAGGAATTTCGGTATTTTCCGATTTTGCTGTATGATATCAACGAAAATGGTGAAAAAGATTACCGATGTACTGCTTGCGGAATTTGTGCAAAGGTCTGTCCCCCGCAGTGTATATGGATTGAGCGTGAAATCAACCCCAAAACTGGGCGACCCGCACCCAACCCGAAACGGTTTTTCATCGATGTGGATATCTGCATGAATTGCGGGCTGTGTGCCGAGTATTGTCCATTTGATTCGATTAAGATGGACCATGATTATGAAATTGCCTCGTATGATCGAAAAAGCGAACACATTTTTGATTTGGAGAAATTGGGTCGGTCAGTAGAATATTACGCTTCGATACGCCCTGAGAATTATGCCCACGAAGAAGCTGCCAAAGCAGCCAAGCTGGCAGCGAAGGCAGAGAAAGGGTAAATATGAATAATCCAGATACGGAACTTTTGTTTCCGTTGAGGGTGATTGGTCACCTGGTGAACATACGCGGGGAAGAATGGCGAAACCTGGTTGAATGTGTTCAAAACGACGGAGATTCATCGGTTAACCAACATGGTTTTGTTTTAGCAATGGTAAAAATTGCTGGTTGTGTTTCCTGTAATTCGGATTCTTTCCGTGCGATGAGGGGTTGTACCCAGTGTTCCATCCAGGCTGTTCGACGACATCGTGGGAGCGATCATGATTTGGTTTTGTTGTTCGAACAATCTCGTGATGAAGTAGAGAAATATCTAAAAAAGCGAAATTTATTGGATGTTAAATAATCAACTGGGTTTGCTAATTTTTCTTTGCGGGATTATGATAGGTAGTTATGATGGCAGATGAAGTGAAAACCGTTATTGGAGTCAGGTTTACCCCTTTAGGGAAAATATACCATTTTTCTCCCGGGGAAATTGAAGATATTAAGGTTGGCGATGGTGTGATTGTTGAAACCAGTCGAGGATGGCAACTGGGTTTTGTTGCCTGTCTTGTTGATCCTTCAAAAGTGGATGGCAGCAATCATCTAAAGCAAATTGATCGGAAAGCGACACCCCGCGATTTAATCGTCAGGCAGAGCTGGGAACAAAAAGAACAAGAGGTATTGGAATTCAGCAGAAGAAAAATCAGGGAAATGGGTTACGTTGCGACTGTAAAGATTATCCAGGCGGAATATAGTTTTGATGGAAAGCGGTTGGCAGTTTTTTACAATACCGAGGGCGAAGGTGGGGTGGAGATTAAGAATATCCGCCGCGAACTGCAGCGGAGATATTCATCGACCAAGGTCGACCTGCGTCCTTTAGGTCCACGCGATGTCGCTAAATCCATTTGTGGCTTGGGTGCCTGTGGAAAAGAAGTACGTTGTTGTTGTTCATTTTTGACCGATTTCAACTCCATTTCCATTCGCATGGCAAAGAACCAGGGAATCTCGCTGACACCAGTTGAAATCACCGGGATGTGTGGTCGCTTGCGCTGCTGCCTTGCTTATGAAGATGAACATTATAGCGAGATTATGAGTGGTATGCCTAAAAAAGGAAAACGGATTCGCACCCCATTGGGTGAGGGAAAGGTAGTTGAAGTACGCACCTTGCAAGAGGAAATTGTAGTGGATGTAAAAGATGTAGGAAAAAAAGTTTTCACCAAGGAAGAGGTAAAAAATTTCCCAAAGCCATCATGATGTAATGATCTGTGTATGCAGGAGAACAATTCTGATGTGCGTGTAAAATGAGGCTGTTATTTTTGTCAGCCTCATTTTTTATTTGCGCACTCTGCCTATCTTAAGGAAGGCAAAAAGTGATTGCAGTGAAAGTAGACATCCGATTAAATGCAATTAATCATATTACACGATGCTGTCTTTTCTGTTATACTGAAGGTTGATAAATTGATAAGATTAATCTGATTAATTAGGTTAATAAAACTCATGCGAATAAAACGAATCTTCTCAAATGGTCGTTCGGAACTGCTCAGTTACCTGGCGAGTTTAGCCAGGACGAAAGAAAGCCGGGTGGCTTCACTCAATGAGTTGAGTCAAATTTTGAATACGAGCACGGCAAGTCTGCGCGAGCAATTGGAAGTTGCCCGTGTTATGGGGTACGTAGACATCAAACCCAGGCGCGGAATCACTCTTCAGCCATACAGCTTGCGCCCTGCCATTCGGCAAAGCGTTGGGTTCGCCGTGGCGATTGACCCCGAAGCTTTTTACACGTTTTCTGACTTGAGAAATCATATTGAGGCAGCTTATTGGAACCAGGCGGTGCCTTTGTTGACCTCAGAGGATCATCAAAAACTCACCATACTTGTGGCTCGAGCGAATGAAAAGCTTGATAACCATCCGATACAAATTCCTCAATATGAACATCGAGAACTGCATTTATTGATCTTTTCACGGCTCAATAATCCATTCGTCAACGGCATTTTGGAGGCATATTGGGAGTTATATGAAGCAGTGGGTTTTGATATGTATACAGATTATCCTTATTTAAAGACAGTTTGGGGTTATCACAAGAAAATTGTCGATGCAATTATTGATGGATATTACGACCTGGGTTACCAGGCGTTAATGGAGCATACTGATTTGCTCCAGAAGCGAACAAAAACAAATATGAACCAGTTGTTTGAATAATTCACAATAATGGAGTGGATATGTCCGAAAAAGATATGAAAACAGAAAAGGAAGAGGAACCAGATCAACAGCGAGTGGTAAATGACTTGAGCATGTTTTTCGGAACGGTGAATGGCTCTGGAAGTGCAACGGCAAATTTAACTATTCTAAGAGCATTGTTCAAAATGGGAATACCAGTTTCTGGGAAAAATATCCTACCGTCCAATATTCAAGGTTTGCCCACGTGGTACACCATCCGTGTTAATGCTGATGGTTATCTGGGTCGTAAAGAAAAAAACCAGATTGTAGTTGCTATGAATGTTCAATCATTTCTCAGCGACGTGCGCACACTGGTGCCAGGTGGTGTTTTGTTTTATTCAGATGACATCAAGTTTGAAATTCCACGCGATGATATTATTGTTTACCCGATGCCCATTACACGACTGGCAAAGGAAGCTGATGTACCGCCACGTTTACAAAGCTACATAAAGAACATGGTTTATGTTGGTATTGTTGCTCAAATGTTAGGGATTGACCTGGAAAAAGTACATACCGCACTTGATTTGCATTTTGAAGGAAAGCAGGTTGCAGTTGAATCAAACTTTAGAGTCATCAATGCTGCAGCAGAGTGGGCAAAAGCAAATCTGGTGAAGCGCGATCGATATTGGGTGGAGCCAATCAATAAAACTTCGGGTTGGGTTATTTCCGATGGAAATAAAGCCGCTGCTTTGGGTGCAATTTTTGGCGGTGTTCAATTTGCTGGCTGGTACCCGATTACACCCGCGACCAGCCTTGCAGAATATCTTGATGAATATCTGCCTAAGTTTCGGACAGACCCCGAAACAGGAAAATTTCCTTTTGCTGTTGTCCAGGCAGAAGACGAACTTTCTGCAATAGGGATGTCAATCGGAGCAGGATGGGGTGGTTTACGCTCGATGACGTCAACCTCTGGACCGGGTTTGAGCTTGATGGCAGAATACCTGGGATTGGCATACTTTGCAGAAATCCCGGTGGTGGTATGGGATGTTCAACGAATGGGTCCCAGCACGGGATTACCCACACGCACCTCTCAAGGCGATATCACTTTTTCCAATTTTATGAGCCATGGTGACACCAATTTCGTTCTGCTGTTTCCTGGCAATGTTCAAGAATGTTTTGAATTCGGGTGGCGCGCATTAGATTATGCCGAAAAGCTTCAGACGCCGGTGATTGTCCTCAGCGATATGGATCTAGGAATGAATCAATGGATATCTCCCGAGTTTCAATACCCGGACGAACCGATAGACAGAGGGAAAGTGCTCTGGGAGAAGGATTTAGCAGAATTGCTCGAAAAGCGGAAAGGAGATTGGGGGCGTTACCTGGATATAGACGGAGATGGTGTGCCTTACCGAACTGTGATCGGTAACCAGCACCCATCCAGTGGTCATTTCACCCGTGGAACTGGACACGATGAATATAACCGTTATTCGGAGGATCCTGAGGTATGGGATCGTATGATGATGCGCATGCGCAAGAAATTTGAGCTGGCAAAAACATTTTTACCTTCCCCAGTGCTTGAAATCACGGAAGGCGCAAAAATTGGCTTGATTTCTGCGGGTTCAACCGAGATTGCGATTAAGGAAGTTCAGAATTTGCTTTTACAAAAGGGAATAGCCGTTGACTTTTTGCGGATTCGATCAAAACCCTTTTCTTCAGATGTATTTGACTTCATCCATACCCATGACCGATGCTATGTGGTTGAAAACAATGACGAAGGTCAACTTCGCCAGCTTCTCATCCTTGATTCGCCGGAGTATTCCAGTAAATTGGTTCAGTTAACGCAAAATAATGGTTTGCCCTTATCTGCAGAAATGATCCTGGCGGGCATTCTTTCGTTAGAGGAGAAGTAAACATGTCAGATATTCAGGAAAAAAAGATCAACCTGGTTGGGTTGACACGAAATGATTATCAGGGCTCTCCCAGCACTTTATGCCAGGGCTGCGGACACATGTCCATCACCAACCAGATCATCGCTGCCCTATATGAGCTAAACGTTGTGCCAGAGCATGTCGTGAAATTTAGTGGAATTGGGTGTTCCAGCAAGAGTATCACTTATTTCTTGCGCAGATCATTCGGATTTAACGGAGTGCATGGCAGAATGCCCTCTTTAGCAACAGGCGCCAGTTTTGCAGACCATACACTTGAAATGATCGGTGTGAGTGGTGATGGCGATACCGCCAGCATAGGCATGGGACAATTTAAACACATGGTTCGGCGCAATACACCCATGATGTATATTGTGGAAAATAATGGGGTGTATGGGTTAACAAAGGGTCAATATTCTGCAACAATTGAACAAGGCGTGGAACTGAAACATCACGGGCGGTCACGCTATTTGCCAGTCGATATTTGCATGGAGGCTCTTGTCTCCCATGCCACCTTCGTGGCGCGCTCATTTGCGGGTGATCCTAAACAGGTAAAGGATTTAGTGAAAGCTGCATATAGTCATCATGGGATTGCTGTTCTGGATATTATCAGTCCGTGTGTTACATTCAACAACATCACCAGGCTTCATTCTTATGCCTGGGGCAAAGATCACGAATCGAGGCTGCACGGCATGGCTTATGTACCTGCTTATGAAGAGATTACCGTTGAGGATTTTGAAAAAGGTGAGGTCCGTGAAGTTAAACTTCACGATGATTCTTTGTTAAAACTAAAAAAGCTGGACATTGATTATGACCCGACGAATCGTTGGGATGCGTATAAAATGCTGGAGGAAGCTTACAATAAAGATTTGTTGATCACCGGTTTGATTTATGTAAATCCAGAAATGCCGACATTGCACGATAAGTTCAATTTACCAGAAAAACCGCTGAATCGAACCCCGTCAGAAAAATTAAGACCGCCAAAGGAAATGATGAAGAAAGTGAATGCCCTGTTATTCTAAACCGGTCGCTATTAACCTTATGATAAAAAAAGAGGCTGCCTTTTTTTGACAGCCTCTTTTTGTTTTTTAGTTTACTTCATTTGAAGAACTTCTCGGATTCTGGGGATTGCCCAGTCGATATCCTCTTTCTTGATGATCAGAGGGGGGGCAAAGCGAATGACGTTTTGGTGGGTTTCTTTAGCGAGAATACCCTTGGCTTGAAGCGCTTCACAGAAGCGCCTGGCTCCGCCTGCTTCAGGGTGTAATTCCACGCCAATCAACAGCCCTTTCCCGCGTACCTGTTTCACATGCGGGCTGTTGATCTCGGACAGGTGCTCCATAAAGTACTCGCCCATAATTCGAGAATTTTCCACAAGGTTCTCATCCACAATCACTTGCAATGCTTCACGTGCGATTGCTGCTGCCAGCGGATTTCCACCGAAGGTTGATCCATGTTCTCCGGGCAGGAATAAATTCATGATTTCGGCGTTGGATAGCACGGCTGAAACCGGGTAGAAACCGCCAGAAAGTGCTTTTCCGATGGTCAAAATGTCAGGTCGAATGTCCTCATGTTCAAAAGCGAAAAGTTTACCGGTGCGCCCCAAGCCAGTTTGAATTTCATCTGTGATCAATAAGCAGTTGTTGGCTTTACAGATTTCGGAGACCTTACGCAAGTAACCGGCGTCAGGCATTATGATGCCTGCTTCTCCCTGAATGGGTTCCAGCATAATGGCTGCCGTATTGGGTGTGATGGCATTTTTTATCGCATCGATGTTGTTATATTCGACCGTGATAATACCAGGAACGAATGGACCAAAGAATTCGCGATAGAACTGTTCAGTCGAAGCTGAAACGGCGAGTATGGTGCGCCCGTGGAAATTGTCCCGAGCTACGATAATTTCTGCCTGGTATTTCGGAACTTTCTTAACTGCGTAAGCCCATTTGCGGGCAAGTTTTACTGCAGTTTCCACTGCCTCTGCACCACTATTCATTGGCAGCGATTTTTCAAATCCTGTTAACTCAGAAAGCTCTTTGTAGAATAAAGGCAGTTGATCGTTTCTGAATGCGCGTGAAGTAAGAGTAATTTTGGTTGCCTGATCAATTAGTTTGTTCAATATTCGTGGATGAACATGCCCCTGATTCACAGCCGAATATGCACTCAGGCAGTCCATGTAACGGTTGCCATCTACATCTTCAACCCAAATACCTTCACCTTTTTTGATAACCACGTCCAATGGATGATAGTTATGTGCCCCATACTGTTCTTCTAATTTAATGTATTCGGTTGAGTTCATTTTATTCCACCATTAATTGATATATGATCGCTTTTTGAGCATGAAGACGGTTATGCGCTTGTGGGAAAATGACAGAATGTGGACCGTCTGCGACTTCGTCTGTTAGTTCCTGATTGCGATGTGCGGGGAGGCAATGCATTACGATCACATCCGGTTTGGCTTTGGCTACCAGTGTGGAATTGACTTGATAGGGCGGGAAGACTTTCTCGCGAATAGCGGTTTCTTCTTCCTGACCCATGCTTGTCCAGGTGTCGGTATAAATGACATCGGCATCTTTGACCGCTTCTTGCGGATCGCGCAGGAAGCGCAATTGCACACCGCTTTCTTTTGCGATCTTTTGGGCAATTTCAACACCGGAGGGAATAATATCGTATCCTTCAGGGTTTGCGATAGTGAAATTGGCGCCTAACTTGGTCACAATCTGCATAAGAGAATTTGCCATATTATTGCCATCGCCCATGTACGTTACATTAAGACCCTCAACTCTCCCTTTGTGCTCAAGGATTGTCAGTGCATCGGTTAGCGCCTGGCAAGGGTGATCAAAGTCACTTAAACCATTGATGACAGGGATGGATGCATATTGGGCAAGTTCTAAAATGTGCTGATGTTCAAAAACACGTGCCATGATGATATCAACGTATCCCTCCAAAACACGGGCTACATCGGCAACCGACTCACGTTTTCCCAACCCAATCTCGTTGGGAGAGAGATATAGCGCGTCACCTTGAAAATGACGCATCGCCATATCAAAGCTAACACGTGTACGCAGACTGGGTTTCTGGAATATCATCGCCATGACTTTGTTTTTCAGTACGGGTTGGTTGCCACCGGCGAACCATTCTTTTTTTAGCCGTACGGCGAGATCAAGAAGCGACTCAATTTCAGAACGGGAAAAATCGGATATCGTTAGGAAATCCTTTTTCATGATTGACTCCTGGTGAAGATAGTAGGTTACTGAGTGTAGTATAACATAGGCAAAACAAACACTTAAACCGCTATGAATTCATCCGGTTAATATGACGAAAATCACATTTATTAATGATGAAAGATTAATGATGGCAGCTTGAACAGGAACCGCCTTTGCAGCTTCCACAACCACTTGATGTAGAACCACTCCCCGGTGGAAGATGAGAGGCGCATTTTGATACCTTACGCCGGGTTTGACTGCTTTGGCAGCGTTTACATGGCATGGCAGCATCTGCGTCTTTCATGGGGCGTAGGGATTCAAATTGATATCCGCATTCCTGGCATTGATATTCGTATATTGGCATAAATTACACCTCACGACCGATTTTACCGCGACGGAATGGATCGGTCAATTGTTGTTCCTATACCAGATGTTAACAAAAAAAGCAGCAATATCACTTGTAACCTGCTGTAGATTCATATATTATTAATGATATGAGTGGTGAGGGACAAATCACTCAAACAAATCTACAGGAGGAGTTTTCATGAAAAAAAGACAGGTTTTTCTGATTATCCTGGTCGTTTTCATCGTGAGCGCGCTTATGTTAAGTGCATGCGGTGAAAAACCCCTGGGAACGGAAGAAAACCCATTGATTTGGGCTGTTGTTCCTTCCGGTGATACCAATCGCGTGATTTCTGGGTTTGAGGAAGTTGCGCAAATGATTTATGACGAAACAGGTCTGGTGATTAAACCTTTCGTAGCGACTGAGTATGCGGGCGTGATTGAAGCGCTGTGCAGTGAAAAACCGCAAGCGCACATGGCTTCTCTGGCAACTTTTGCTTACCTTGTTGCAGCAGAAAAAGGTTGCGCTGAAGCAGAGATGATTTCTTCGCGGTATGGTGCAGTCACCTATAATGGTCAAATCTTTGTACGTGCAGACAGCGGTATCGAGACTGTGGCTGATTTAGCTGGCAAATCGTTCTGCCGCCCCGACCCGTTGAGCACAAGCGGTTGGATTGCTCCGAGCATTCAATTAAGAGCAGAAGGAATAAACCCCGATACCGATTTGGGTGAAATCATTGATGCCGGTTCACACGATGCGGCTGTCATCGGTGTCTATACAGGTGATTGCGATGCGGGTTCATCCTATGTTGGTGCCTTCTCTCGTGTTGAAGCTGATTATCCAGATGTTGATGAAGTTTTGAAAGTCATAATGCTCTCAGCTGACATCCCCAATGATGGTTTGCAGTATGAACCTTCTGTACCCCGAGAAATGCGTGACAAAATAAATAATGCACTTCTTAAAATTGCTCAAACCGAAGAAGGTGTTAATGCACTGACAACTGCCTATAGTTGGACAGCTCTTGAGCTGCATAATGACAGCTTCTACGATTTGTTCCGCCAGGTGTTGGATACCGCTGGTGTGAGCCCATCAGATTTCCAATAAATCAATAAATCAATGAGATTTCGTTAAATCTCAAAACGGTAGGGATGGGAGTTTTATACCTATCCCTCCGTTTTTTTCAAAATTCAGGAGATTTCTATGCTTGAAATAAGGAATCTGACAAAAATCTATGATGATGGCACTGTTGCAATAAAAAATGTAAGTTTTACGGTTGAGGACAGCGAGTTTTTGGTGGTCATTGGTTTAAGCGGTTCGGGAAAATCTACATTACTGCGCTGTATTAACCGATTAATCGATCCAACGGAGGGAGAAATTATTTGGAATGGAATTGATCTCGCCCAGTTGAAAGGTGAAGAACTCAGGAATGCGCGCCGCCATATTGGCATGATTTTTCAGCAATTTAACCTGGTTAAGCGGTCTTCTGTCTTTACCAATGTCCTGGCTGGGCGATTGGGTTATACCTCTTCCTGGCGTTCGCTGACGCACAATTTCTCCACAGCCGATCAGGAAAAGGCATGGAACGCATTACAACGTTTGGGAATTCAAGACCAGGCACATAAGCGTGCAGATGAATTAAGCGGTGGTCAGCAGCAGCGTGTTGGAATTGCACGAGCTTTGATGCAGGATCCTAAATTGATATTGGCAGACGAGCCGGTTGCCAGTTTGGACCCCGTTCTTGCCCATTCCATTCTCCAACATCTGGAAAAACTAAACAAAGAAGACAAGATTACAGTGATATGTAGCTTGCATTACCTTGATCTCGTCCAACGATACTCAACACGCGTGATTGGCTTGCGAGCTGGAGAAATTGTATACACGGGTACACGCGAGCAAATTCGCCAAATGAGTGATCAGGAATTTAAGGAAGTTTATGGTGAAGAGGCTGAACGGATTTGTGTAGGATTGGAAGGTGTGCTGTTTGAAACGGAGAAACAGAAATGAATACCCAACCTGCGCGAAAACGGAAAGATGAAGAGAGGAAACCAAGTATTGTATCTGCACCGATTGCTGCCCTTCTCTCCATCGTTATCCCTGGTTTAGGGCAAATCCTTTCACGATTTGTACAACGTGGTCTTGTCCTTTTTGGGGGCTTTTTTACTGTAGTTGGGTTATGGCTTTGGCGTATCGATAATGCTTCGCGTCTTGGGAGTAAAGTGACCGGATGGTATGAGAAAGCGATGAAAGCTTTCAGGCTTGATCCTTTTCTTATTTTTGTCGCGGTGTTAATTGTTGTTCTATATATCTGGATTATCATTGATGCCTATCAATCTGTAAAAAAGCGGAATGTTAACCCTCTTGGTGCATTAATCCTCCTTGTGTGTGTGTTGTTTTTGTTAGGTTGGCAAATTGGTGAGATCAACCTGTACAAAATGGTCACACAAGCTGATGAAGCTCTCCCTGCACTCTCGCGTGTATTATGGCCCTGGCAACGAGCAATCACCTTCCCTAAAGAAGTCAACGTTGCAACAGGATTGGTTCTTTCCCCTTGCGCAGAAAGTGAATTCATTCAAACACCCCCGGATACTAACAGTCCTTATTTGGTTACTGACCCGACATGTGGAGACACAACTGTAGATGCAAATACTCCCGGTACAACTTATCATGTTGAAGGGTATAACCTTGAACCTGAAACCGAAACAGAAATCTGGTGGAAAGATCCGGTTGGGAATGAATTTCGGCAACGAAGCCAGGGGAAAAATGTCGTTGTGGTGACCGATGAAAATGGCTCATTTGATCTTGACATCATTATGCCATACCGTTTGCTACCTCCTAGCCAGGGTGATGAACCAAAGGTGTGGGAACTTCAGGCAAGGCAGATATTTCAGGTTGGTGCTCCAGAACCATCTAGCGAATTGAAACTGGCAATTGAGAAAATGGTGGAAACCATCATCATTGGTATGATGGCTACTCTGTTTGGTATTGTATTTTCGGTCCCGGTAAGCTTTCTTGCAGCCAGAAATTTGATGTCAGCTTCAAAGGTTACACTCGGTATCTACTATATTACAAGAGCAATTTTGAACCTGGTGCGTTCCATTGAGCCGCTCATCTGGGCGATTATCGCTGTAATTGTGGTGGGTTTGGGTCCTTTTGCAGGTATTCTTGCATTGACACTGCATTCAATTGCAGCACTGGGCAAATTGTATTCTGAAGCAATTGAATCGATTGACCCAGGTCCGATTGAAGCAATCCAGGCGACCGGCGCTAACTGGCTGCAAACTGTGATGTTTGCGGTAGTACCGCAAATTATCCCACCGTTTGTGTCTTTCACAATTTACAGGTGGGATATTAACATTCGTATGTCAACCATTATCGGTTTTGTCGGCGGAGGTGGGATCGGTTTCCTTTTGGCACAGTGGATCCGTTTGCTGGACTATAGCGCGGCAGGCATAGCGGTCTGGTTTATTGCCATAACAGTAGCGTTGCTTGATTATGTCAGCGCTGAAATTCGTGCCCGATACGTATAGTAATGAGCTCTTCTTTGCAGTTCAGAAAAGGCTTTCCTGTTCTAACCAGGAAAGCCTTTTACTTGGTCACTCAAAACAGTGCTTTAAGAACTGACCGGTGAAAGAGGATGATATTTCGGCAATGTGTTCAGGTGTGCCCTGGGCGACCAGATATCCGCCTTCAGCTCCTCCTTCTGGACCGAGATCGATCACCCAATCGGCTGTTTTGATCACTTCCAGGTTATGCTCCACGACAATTACACTACTTCCTGTTTGAACCAGGCGTTGCAGTATGGTGAGAAGGCGTGCGGTATCGTCAATGTGCAGACCCGTAGTGGGTTCATCCAACAGATATAGTGTCCGGGAATTTGCTTTGCGCCCCAACTCCTTTGCAAGTTTGATTCTTTGTGCTTCACCTCCAGAAAGGGTCGTGGCGGGTTGTCCGAGTTGGAGATAACCCAACCCGACATCCGATAATACTTTAAGGCGAGAATGAACTGCGGGCACATCTTTGAATAAATCCTCGGCTTCTTCTACGGCCAAATCCAGCACCTGTGAAATATTGTGTTCATTATACGGCA
>CAYRRA010000082.1:0-19389 GCA_964426355.1 uncultured Anaerolineaceae bacterium | reverse complement strand
GGAATTACAGCGAGATGCGCGCATCTCGATTTCGCAACTGGCGCGTCAGTTAGGTCACCCCATCCCAACCATTCGCGATCGGATAAAACGCCTCGAAAGAAATGGGGTCATCACGGGGTACAAAGCTGTTATTGACCCCGTCAAAATAGGGTTTTCGCTCAAAGCGCTCATTCAAATTAGCGTCGACGTTGCGGTGAGAAGTTCGGAAGAATTTTTGAATGAGTTGGGTAAGGTCGTAGAAGTGGAAAGCGCATTCCTCGTTAGCGGGGAATTTGAGGCGGTCATCCTTGTCCATGCACGCAGTGTTGAAGACCTGCGCCGGATTGTTTATGATGAAATCCCCCGGATCCCAGGCGTCTCGGGCACCAACACCATGTTGGTCTTCTCCGATTCGCATTGGGAGGTTCCGCGCTAGTGTTCTATCATGCATAAAGTCAAACACTATCATTATAGTTGACAGAACACCAGCTTTCTATTTGTCCGTGTTTTGTTATCCCGCCAGGGAATGGCGGTGGTGTTTTTTTTACCTGTGCGCTGGTATCAAATTCGACCTATAATCTAACAAGCCCTCATTTTTAGATAGAATCAATCTGTACAGGTCGAATCACAAGTGGAAAATTAATCATAGGAGGGTATCTTGTTTTTTGAAAAAATTGAAAGTGAATGGCTGGCACATTATTCTTACATCTTTGGAGATGGCACCCAGGCGGCAGTGGTTGATCCGCGTCGGGATGTGGACGCCTACTTGAAAATTGCAGACCGCGAGGGGGTAGTCATCACCCATATTTTTGAGACGCACCGGCACGAAGACTTTGCGCTGGGCTCAACCGAACTGGCGCAGCGCTGCGGGGCGCAGACCTGGCATGCCCCTGAACCCGGTCTGGATTACCGCTATGGCAGCGCAGTAAGCGACGGCGAGACTTTCCGCATCGGGCGCTTGAAGCTCGAGGCGCATCATATCCCCGGTCATACGCTGGGGCACATGGGTTACCTGCTTCACGACCCTGGCGGCGCGCCGTGGATATTCTTTTCCGGGGATACGCTTTTTGCTGGCGAGGTGGGGCGCATTGATTTCTACGGACCGGAGCGCATCAAGGAGATGGCTGCTCTGCTCTTTGACAGCCTGCAGCGGCGCATCCTGCCGCTGGGCGATGAAGTGCTGCTTTGCCCGGCGCATGGCACCGGCTCGGTGTGCGGCAGCGCGATTTCTGAGCGGCTGTGGACCAGCATTGGGCTTGAGCGCAAGCAAAACCCACGTTTGCAGAGCCGCGATCAGGCGGATTTTACTGAGGAAGTCGGGAAGGTTTTGGATTACCCACCCTATTTTGCTCACATCGAACGGTTGAACACCGAAGGTGCGCCGCTGCTGGAGCCTTTCCCCGCACCGCCGCCGCTTTCTCCGCAGGCATTTATGAAAAAAACGCAAACTGCCCAGGTGATTGGCCTGCGTGAGGTTGCTGCATTTGGCGGGATGCACGTTCCGGGTGCATATTCCATGCATGAGCGCGTCATGTCTCATTTTACCGGTTGGTTTCTCAAACCAGATCAGCCTATCTTGTTGGTAGCAGATCACGGCGCAGTCGAACCGGCTGTGCGGCAACTGGTGCGGTTGGGCTACGACCGGGTTGAGGGATACCTGGCGGGCGGGATGCGTTCCTGGCAGTCAGCCGGGTTGTATGGCGCAGGGGTGGCGTTAATCACCCCTCATGAGCTCAATCGAAGAGTATCCGCAGGTGAGGCAGCCTGGGCGCTGGATGTGCGCGGTGAAGCCGAGAAAGGCACACAGGGGACACCGGAATTGCCGCATGTGCAGGCTATTCCGCTGCCGCAGATCCCGGAGCGCGCTGGCGAAGTTCCATCCGACCGTGCAGTCTACGTTTTCTGCCGCACTGGTCCGCGCGCCATGCTGGCAGCCAGCCTGCTAAAACCGTTGGGCTATGACAACCTGGTCGTCGTGATGGGTGGAACAACGGGTTGGTTTGCTTCTAAGGGATGATGATTGGGGAGGGAAAAATGGGGATCATGATACGAGCCGCCATGCCACAAGACGCTGACAGCGTGGTGCGGCTGGTGAAAGAACTGGCAGAGAATGAAGGTGAAACCTGCGATTTGGATGAAGCCTTTGTATATAAGTACCTGGCTTTTCCGGGCAGTGCCATTTTGCTGGCGCAAGAGGGTGAAAGCATCATCGGCTTGCTCAGTTACAGCATTCGCCCCAACCTTTACCATGCAGAGGAAGGCTGCCTGATCGAGGAACTGGTGGTACACTCCGGTGAGCGCGGGCGCGGGATTGGGGGGATGCTGGTGGATGCGCTTCTCGAACGGTTGGAGGGCACGGGCTGTGCAGAGGTTTCTGTGACCACCATGCCGGATAATCTTCAGGCGATCAAGTTTTATCGCAAACACGGCTTTGAGGATGAAGCGGTCTACCTGGAACGGCATTTCTGACGGAATCCTGGAAAGACTGGTTTGCTGACCAGGTGAAACAGATGAAAAACATGCGTGTCTTCTCTCAGCGGAGCATTGAACAGGTGCCGCTGACCCTGACCGAACAGCCTGCGCCAATGCCAAAGGCGGGACAGGTGCGTTTACGGGTCAGCGTGTGTGGGGCATGCCATACCGATTTGCATATCGCTGAAGGGGATATCCACCCGCCAGCGCTGCCGGTCACACTAGGGCATCAGGTGGTGGGTTATGTGGATGCCTTGGGTGAAGGCGTAACCCGGCTTGCTCCTGGGGACCGGGTGGGGGTTCCCTGGCTGCACACCGCTTGCGGCACCTGTGCGTTTTGCCAGCGAGGCGAGGAAAACCTGTGCCCGCAGGCGCAGTTTACCGGTTTTCACGTGGACGGCGGTTTTGCCGAGTATATGCTGGCAGATGCGGCTTACGTACTGCCGCTTCCGGCGGAAATCTCCGATGAACAGGCTGCGCCGTTGTTGTGCGCCGGGATTATCGGGTATCGTTCGCTGCGCAAGGCTGACCTGGCACCCGGTGAACGCCAGGGTTTATTTGGTTTTGGCGCCAGCGCCCACCTGGCGATCCAGGTGGCACGCCACTGGGGCTGCGAGGTATATGTGTTCACGCGCTCGCCTGAACATCGCCGGCATGCCGAAGAACTGGGGGCTGCCTGGGTGGGTGGAGCGGATGAAGATGCCCCCAAGCTGCTCGACCGGGCAGTGACGTTTGCGCCGGTTGGCTCTTTGGTGCACAATGCGCTGGAAAAACTGCGACCGGGCGGCACCCTGGCAATCAATGCCATCCACCTGTCGCCCATTCCTGAGATGAAGTATGAACTGATCTATGGTGAACGCACACTGCGCAGCGTGGCAAACGCCGTTTACCGTGATGGATTGGAATTCCTGGAGTTGGCTGCGGAGATTGGCATTTGCTCAACGGTCAATCTGTACCCGTTGGAAGAAGCCAATCTCGCCCTGACAGATGTGAAATACAGCCGGATCAATGGAGAGGCGGTTCTGCTGATGCGCTGAGAGCAGCCTCGAAACGTTGCAGCAGTTTGGTTTTTACCGGCTCTTCAACGGCGGCAGACAGAAAGGCATTACGAGCAATGCGCACCAGGTTGGAGCGGTCATAGCCAAACTGCTCTGCGAGGACATGGTATTCCTGTGTCAGATGTGTGTTGAATAACGGGGGGTCATCGCTGTTGACCGTGACGGTCACGCCGGCTTCGTCCAGCTTGCGGAAAGGATGATCTTTGTAGCTTTCGTACACGTGCAGGCGGATATTGCTGGTGGGGTTGATCTCCAGCACAACGCCGCGTTCTGCCAGCACCTTTACCAGCGCAGGGTCTTCAATGGCGCGCACGCCGTGCCCTATGCGCTGTGCTTCCAATTCGTAGAGCGCGCCTCTCACGCTTTCTGCGCCCACAGTCTCGCCGGCGTGCGGCACACTCCACAAACCCTGCCTGCGGGCTTCACGGAAGGCGTGCGCAAAGGGCTCCGGCGGTGCACCGACCTCTCCTCCTCCCAATCCCAGGGCAACCACACCGTAGGGACGACCCAGGAGTGCATACTCGAGCGTTTTTTCAGCCGGGGTGGGGTCATATTGATTGGAAGGGTTATTGAAGCTGAGGTTGCGCGAGACGTCGAATACCCAGCGTATCTCCACGCCAAAATCCTGCTGCGCTTTTTGTCGCCCCTGCTCCAATCCGGTGAGCAAATCGTTTATCGTCAGCCCTTTATCTTGATAATCTGTGTGGGTGAAGGGGGTGAAGGTCGCTTCGCGATAGAGGATATTTTGGGCTGCCATATCCGCCCCCAATTCATAGGCGATTAATGCAAAATCATCCGGCGTGCACAACAAGTCCTGGATTGCCAGATAGACCTGGATGAAATGTGAAAAATCAGCAAAGGTGAACCACTTGCGCAAACCAGGAATATCCTGTGCGGGAAGCCTGTCCAATTTTTTGTTGCGCCGTGCCAGCTCCAGTACGGTCTGTGGACCCATTGCCCCTTCCAGGTGAACATGTAGCTCAGCTTTGGGCAGATTGTGGATGAAGGTATCGAGTGTGTCGGTTTCCATGGTTGGCTCATTTTTCGGATGAAGATGGTTAATTATACCGTTGAGGGGGTGGTTTTTTCAGAGCGGATGATTTGACCTATCCCACTGCTTTGAACCACGCCGTGTACCAGGATGTGGTGGTACATTTGGTAAATTTCATCGGGTGTGTAAAGCTGGTTGTTCTCCAGCCACCAGGAAAGCAGACTGGTCAAAGCTCCTGCGGTATATTGGCTGGTGATATCATTTGGGAGAGGGGGTGTAAGTTGGTATTTTTCCTGCCAGGCTGCAATGATTTTTTCGATCTGCTGCGCCAGGTGGCGTTGAAAGTGACCCAGCACCATCCCGCCCATTTCTCCGGTGAACAGGCGACGGTAAAGCGCTGCTTGCTCTGCTACGCGCAAAAACATCAACCGGCGCGGGTCTTGCCCTTCTTTTTCCCATCTCTCCAGGTTGGCGGGCGAGTAAATTTCTGCGAACAACTCTTCCACTCTCTTATCCAGCCCGTCGAGCAGCAGCTCTTTTTTGTCGCGGTAATGCAGGTAAAAGGTGGTGCGCCCCAGGTTGGCGTGCTCGGTGATTTGCTCAACCGTGAGGTTTTCATACCCATAGCGTTGGATCATTTCAAAGATGGCTTTGCGCAACAACTCGCGTGTGCGCTGAATACGACGGTCAATCTTTTCACTCATTATGCTCTCCCATCCACCAGGCTGTGTTCAGTAATGAACACACCGGGTAAACTCGCCATTGACAGAATGGAGCGAAATTATACAATAATATACAAATGTCTTATAATGAATATGTGTATAATAAAAGAGAATAGAGAAGATGTCAAGTTGAATCGAATAGTAGGTGTGACTCATGTCTTCTCTACCGGCGAGGTGAAGTATGGTAAACGAAACAACCCGGCAGGTGAAAATCGCAGCGGTGCAGATGGCATCGCAGGTTGGGCAAATTGAGGCAAACCTGGGCAACGCAGAGACCTGGGTGCAAAAATGTGCCGCCCAGGGGACGCAACTGGTTCTGCTGCCAGAGCTCATGCCTTCAGGGTACACGCTGTCAGCGCGCCTTTGGGAAAGTGCAGAACCGGCAAACGGACCCACTGCTCACTGGCTGTGTGCGATGGGTAAAAAGTACGGTATTTATATTGGCACGAGTTTTGTCGAGGCAGACGGCGAACATTTCTACAACACTTTCATTCTTGCCGACCCGGACGGCTTTGAAGTGGGGCGTGTGCGCAAAGAACACGCAGAGACCTATTTGTTCAAAAGCGCCAGTCGGGTCAACCATGTCATCAAGACGGAGCTGGGTCTCGTTGGGGTGGGGATTTGTGCCGATAATCATTACGCTTTTCTGCTTCCACAACTGCAAGAAGCATCCGTTGACCTGCTGCTGATGCCGCATGCCTGGCCCGCGCCGTTCAAGACCGGTCCGGGTGTGAGCGAGGAAGATATTCAGCGCCAGCAGCGTATGGCAAGGGAGATTGCCCCTTATTACACACGCTGGCTGGGTGTGCCGTCTGTTTTCGCCAATCATTGCGGCTCGGTATGTCAGGAAAAAGGAGTTGGGATCACGGCTTCGGCGCTGAGCGGGAGCAACTATCACTTCGCCGGACTTTCGCGTATCATCGACTCAAATGGAAGCCTCGTAGGGTCTTTAGAGGGAGAAGAAGGGTTGATTCTGGCGCAGGTCACGCTCGACCCGGCGCTCAAGCGCAAAGAAACCGCTCCTGTTTATGGCAAGTGGATCATGCCCAAACCGTTCGCCGTGGATGCGCTTCTCACTGTTGACGGCGCAGCCGGTCGACTTTGGTATGCGCTCAACAGGAAAAGGAAAAGCTCCGCATTGCGGCTGCAGTAAAGCTCTCCAGGTTCAAATAAAAACATACTCCCGTTTTGTGGAAATGTCTAAATTTAACTATTTATAGTTAGGTGTTTATCCCTTCATTTTCCATCATTTGGACACCGGCTGGTCTTTGGTGACTGGGAATAAAGGTATAATGATTCCTCAGTCTTCATTTTTATCTGAAAGACAGTTCGTTTCACCAGGAAAGTACGTAGTATTATCCGGTTCAATTACACAGTTTTTGCAGTTCAACATTGGTTGGCGGCAGTCACCGACCAGTGGCGCACGGCTTGATTGCCGAAAACCCGGATGATTTTGGGAGGAAAATAAAATGAACTATCAGATTGATCGTGATGATTTGATCAAGACATTGCAGGAGATGGTGCAGATCGATTCGGTTAACCCCGGTCTGTCTGCGGATGGGGCAGGCGAACGCGAGATGGCTGCCTACATGGGTGAGCGGATGCGAGCGATGGGTATGCATACCCACGTTTACGAAGTTGCGCCCAGGTACTGGAATGCAGTTGGGCTGCTGAAAGGCACCGGTGGCGGGCGCTCGCTCATGCTGACCGGGCACATGGATACGGTGGGCGTGGGTTCGATGCAAGAGCCTTTTTCTGGGGAGGTGCGCGACGGCAAGCTGTATGGGCGCGGTTCTTGCGATATGAAATGCGGGCTGGCAGCCATCCTGGGTGCCGTCAAAGCGCTGCAGGATGCCGGTCTGCGCGTGGCAGGTGACGTGTATGTGGCGGGGGCAGCCGATGAGGAATATTTAAGCCGCGGCTCGGAACAACTGGCATCGGCTTACAGAGTCGATGGGGTGATCGTTGCCGAGCCCAGTGGCTACTACCTCGTGCGGGCGCATAAGGGCTTTATCTGGTTCGAGGTGAAGACATCTGGCACGGCTGCGCATGGCAGCGATTATGAAAACGGCGTGGACGCGATCATGCGCATGGGACGTTTCCTTGTGGAACTGGAAAAGCTGGCTGAAAGCCAGCAGCAAAGCACGCCGTACCCACTGCTGGGACCACCCTCGCTGCATGCCTCGCTGATCGAAGGCGGTGTAGAATTGAGCACCTATCCTTCTTCATGCACAGTGAAAATCGAATGGCGTACAATACCCGGGCAGAGTGAGGAGGCGCTGAAAGGCGAGTTGTGGGCAATCATCGAACGATTGAAGGCACAAGACCCCGGTTTTCAGGCTGCGGTAAAGACGTTGTTTGTGCGTCATCCTTTCCAGGTGCCCGAAGATGCGCCCATCGTGCAAAGCGTTTATCGCCACACAAGCCGGGTTTTGGAACAGGAACCGCAGTTCATCGGGATGGGTGGTTGGGCGGACACCAGTTTGTTCGAACGCGCCGGGATGGATGCGCTTATTTTCGGTCCGGCAGGCGATGGGGCTCATGCGGATGTGGAATGGGCTGACCTGGATTCGCTTGAAAAAACGGCAAGTATTTTTGCCGAGATCATTTTAGATTTCTGTAATACGGCAAATAATGGGTAGGAATTCTCCCACATTTTATCGCTTTGAAGAGGTAGCGCGCCTGGCAGAACCCGGCGATAACGTTGCCATTGCCGTGCGCCGTTTGGAAGCGGGAAGCAAGCTTCAATACGGCAGCCAGGAACTGCATCTTGCGCATACGTTGCTGGAGGGGCATCGGTTTGCCGTGCAGCCTGTGGCGCGCGGCGCGGCGCTGTTATCCTGGGGATTGCCCTTTGGGTTTGCGCTGTGCGATATTCAACCGGGCGGATATGTCATCAACGCCGGCACGCTGGAGGCGCTGCGTCTGCGCGCCATCGATTTTTTGCTCCCGACTGTGCCTAATTTTGAGGATCGCATCCCGGTTTATCACCTGGATGAAGCGCTTTTTCTACCCTCTGCCCCGCTGGAAAAGAGTGAGGGAGGCTCATTTTTAGGATATGTCCGTCCGGGCGGGCGGGGCACGGGAACGCGCAATTACATCGTCTTGCTGGCATTATCCTCATCGGCGAATGGATATGTGCGTATGCTTGAGATGCGGCTGAAGGCAGCTCTCTTGCCGGAAGACAACCTGGATGGCGCGGTGGCTGTCGCACATACCGAGGGCAGCCTGCCGGATGCAGCCGGACGCGAACAGTTGCTGCGCACGTTAGCCGGGTGGGTTGTGCACCCGAATGTGGCGTCTGTGCTGCTGGTCGAACACCCTGCCGATGACCTCACCGCCGATGATCTGTATGCCTGGATGGCTGCGCATGAGTTTCCCTTGCAGGATGTACCCCATGCTTTGCTCAGGCTGGGATCCGACTTTGAAGGCGATTTGCAGCGTGGAGCGGAGCAGGTACATGCCTTGACGGCGGTATGCTGCCAGGAGCAACGGCGCACGCAGCAGCCTTTGAGTGGTTTGAAATTGGCTCTGCAATGCGGCGGGTCAGATGCCTTTTCGGGTATTTCCGGCAATCCTATGGCTGCCCTGGCAGCGCGGAAGCTGATCTTGCATGGCGGCAGTGCACTGCTGGCTGAAACACCTGAACTGGTGGGCGCAGAGGCTTATCTGCTGCAACGCGTGCGCAATCTGGATGTTGCCAGGAGATTCCTGGCAGTGCAGGCGCGCTACAGGGAGCGGGTGGCTGCTTACGGCGTGACCGTGGAGGACAACCCCGGGGGAGGCAATCGTTTTCGCGGGTTGTATAACATCACGTTAAAATCCATCGGTGCGGCGCGCAAACGCCATCCCGATGTCCCGCTGGACGGTGTGCTGGAATACGCGCAGAGGCTTCCAGGGGGCGGTTATTACTTCATGGACAGCCCGGGGAATGACCTGGAGAGTATTGCCGGACAGGTGGCTGCCGGTTGTAACCTGGTCTTGTTTGTGACCGGCAACGGGTCGGTGACCAATTTTCCCTTTGTGCCAACGATAAAAGTGGTGACCACCACCGGGCGCTACAACCTGATGCCGGACGAGATGGACTTGAATGCCGGGCGTTACCTGGATGGTGAAACGATGGATGCCCTGGGGGAGGAGGCATTTCGGCTGGTTTGTGAGGTGGTAGAAGGCAGGCGGACTGTGGGAGAGCAAGCCGGGCATGCACAGGTGCAGTTGTGGCGCGCGCTGCCAAAGCTGGAAAGGCTGAACGGCGAAGAGGAGGCAGGTGCTGTTGGTGAAATGCCTGCCGGTTTCTCCAGCGGGTGCGCGGGTAGGCAGAAAAAAGAACTGCGCATAGCCATGAACGTAAATAAGAACACCTGTGGATATGCCCACGAACAGGTCGGGCTGATTCTACCCGCCAGCATGTGTTCCGCGCAGGCAGCCAGGCTGATCGCCGGGCAAATGATGCGCAAGGGGGTGGGAAGCGGAGCAGGGCTGACCCGATACGTGGCGTTGATGCACACGGAGGGCTGTGGTTCGTCTCCCAACACGGATGAACTATTGGTGCGCACGTTGGCAGGGTACTTGCGTAACCCGCTGGTACGCCTTGCGCTGGTGGTAGAACACGGCTGCGAGCGCACGCTCAACGATATGCTCAAGCGCGGTTTTGCTGATTATGGCATCGATCCGGCTTCGCTGGGTTGGGCGAGCGTGCAGATGGATGGCGGCTTGCAAGGTGCTTTAAAACAAGCCGAGGCGTGGTTCAGTGCGCAAACGGCAGGAATGGCGCCGTTGGAGCGGTTCAGCGCTGGCTGGGAAGCGCTGCGGTTGGGCATCCTGCTTGATGACACAGTTTCAGATACGCTGCTGTGTGCATTGGACGGGCTCATCGCTTCTGCAACAGACGCCGGCGGGATGGTGGTGGTCATGCAGCCGGGGAGAACCAGATGCCATTCAATGAAGTATGAAACGATTGATTTTGCCGGATATCCATACGAACACGGGCTGTACATCATGCGCACACCCACACGGCAGCGTACAGAAATGTTGGTTGGGCTGGGTGCGGCTGGGGTCAATGTAATCCTCGCTGCCGGGAGCCGTACTCCCTTACCAGGGCACCCGCTGGTACCGGTTATTCAGATCGCAGAAGGTGAGGCAGCCGGCATGGACCTTTTATTGACAGGTGATGAACTGCGCTGGTCGGAACAAATGACGGAACAGATTGCAGCCGTGTTGGAAGGGCGTTACACACCGCTGGCGCTGTACCAGGGGAATGTCGATTTTCAGCTCACGCGCGCCGAACGTGGGGTGTCTTTGTAATAGAATGACAAATATATCAGCGCTATTAAAAACCCGTCTCGTATTTTGTGCATGACTTTCAATAGCGAGTAAAATTAGCCTATGTTGCTCGCAAGAGATAGATATCCCCATCGAGGAAAATTTTACAGCGGCTGAATATAGAAAGGCATCGGAATCAACCAGCCCATCATCCGCTGTCCCAAGGAGTGTAGATGAAAACCATACTCGAAGTTCAAAACCTTTCCAAGAATTATGGCAATTTTGCTGCCGTGAAAGGCATCACTTTTGACATTAAGGAAGGGGAAATTTTCAGCTTGTTGGGTCCCAACGGGGCTGGCAAAACCACAACCATCTCCATGCTTTCGACCCTCTACACACCCAGTGGTGGTGATGCTTTGATCGATGGGCATTCTGTGATACAGGAGCCGATGGCAGTGCGCAGCCTGATCGGTGTGGTACCGCAGGAACTGGCGCTGTATGACGACCTGTCGGCTCGCGAGAACCTGCTCTTTTGGGGGCAAATGTACGGGTTGTCCGGTAAGGAGCTCAAGCAGCGCGCAGATGAGGTGCTGGCGCAGATTGACCTGGTAGATAGGGCAAACAACCGGGTAAAGACCTATTCAGGCGGTATGAAGCGCAGGGTGAATATCGGCGTGGGTTTGCTGCACCGACCGCGTCTGTTATTTATGGACGAGCCGACCGTGGGCATCGACCCGCAGTCGCGCCGTGCGATCCTTGATTCGGTCAAAGAGCTTAACCGCCAGGGAATGACCGTGCTGTACACGACGCACTATATGGAAGAGGCGCAGGAACTCTCTGACCGGGTGGGAATCATCGATCATGGCGAATTGATTGCCCTGGGGACACAGCCAGAATTGACCCGACAGGTGGGCGAGAACGATACGTTAATCCTGCATATCGATGAATTGCAGGATAGTGAAGCCCTGGCAGACGCCATGCGCACGCTGCCGACAGTGAAAAGAGCTGATGTGAGCGACCACAGCATAACGATCATTGTTACGGACGCAGAAGAAGTGCTGGCTCCTGCGATCACCCGGGCGAATGAACTGGGGATTAAAATCCGGTCGGTGGATATTCGCGAGCCAAACCTGGAGGCGGTTTTTCTGCACCTCACCGGCAGGGCATTGAGGGATTGATGCAATATGAAAAAAACCTTCTTGATTGGTTTTAAGGATATCAGGCTCGCTTTTCGCGACCCGACAGCTTTGCTGATGATGCTTCTGGCGCCTTTTTTACTGACGCTGGGGCTGGGGTTTGTCACCGGTCATTTTTCCGGCTCGGATAATTCAGGGATCAGCCACATCCCGGTGTTGCTGGTCAACCTGGATGGAGGCGAACTGGGGTCTGCCTTGGTGGATGTGTTTAAATCCGATGATTTGAGTGAATTGGTTAATGTCATTGAGATGGATGACCCGTCTGCCGCCCGGCAGCGGATCGATGCGGATGCAGCCACAGCCGCCATCATTGTCCCGGAAGGTTTTACCACCAGCATCATCCCGGCTGAAGGGCAGCCTGTACAAACGGAAACCGTGCAGATCGAGTTCTACTCCAATCCCACCAGCCCGACCAGTGCGGGCGTGGTCAGGACGATCCTGGATCAATTCATCAGCCAGGTGGAGATTGGGCGGGTTGGCGCGCAGGTGGTGATGACGCAATTAGTCATGAACGGGTTGGTGCCGGTCGCAAATGCAGAACAAGCCGGGCGGGAGATTGGTGCGAACCTGGCGGAAACGATTGAAGACAGCCCTGCCATTACGCTCAACAGCGTTGCCAACGACGGTAAAGCAATTGAGTTCGATATCCTGGCTTACATGGCGCCGGGTATGGCGCTGATGTTTTTGATGTACACCGCCAGCTATGGGGGGCGGGTGCTGTTGGATGAACGCAACCGGGGCACGCTGCCGAGGCTTTTGGTTTCGCCTACCACCGCTGCCCAGGTTTTGGGCGGAAAGGTGCTGGGCACCTTCCTGACCGGCGTGGCTCAGGTGCTGATCTTAATCATCGCTTCGGCGCTGTTCTTCCAACTTCAGTGGGGTGATGCGTTGGGGGTGTTGGTGTTGACGCTGGCGGCGGTTTTTGCTGCGGTGGGGTGGGGAATGTTGATTGCCGCCTTTGCCCGAACCCCCGGACAGGTGACGTGGATTGGCACAGCGATCATGCTAACTTTTGGTTTGTTGGGCGGCACCTTTGTCAATACCGGCAGCATGCCGGGCTGGTTCAATGTGATCAATAAAATCACTCCCAACGCCTGGGGTCTGGATGGGTTTGCCACCCTGTCGATGGGCGGCGGGCTGGCGGATATCGGTGTGCCGGTGTTGGCGTTGCTGGTGATGGGAACTGCGCTGTTCCTGGTTGCTGTATTCGTATTCAACCGCCGCGGCGTGATGCAGCAGTAGGAGGGCATGATGAGAAAAATCTTCGCAATTGCCTGGAAAGACACCAAGATCCGTTTTACCGGGTTGACAGAGTGGCTCTTTTTCTTAATCCTACCGGTTTTCTTTACCGTTGTCCTGGCAGGAGGAACGGGGGCATCGAGCGATGCACGCATCCGCCTGGTGGTGGTGGACCAGGCAGGTTCGCCGCTTTCCGCTGATTTAATCGATACGTTAGCCCAGTCCGATGCGGTCCGCCCGGATGTTCTCTCGCTTGAAAAAGCCGAGAGCCAGTTCAGCCAGCGGCAAGTATCGGCGGTATTGGTGATCTCACAAACGTTTGATCTCGAGCATTTGGTGCAGGGAAATATCCAGCTTGAGCTGCGCCAGCAGCCGAACAACATGAATGCCCTGATTGCCCAACAGGCTGTGCAGGCTGTTATTTCACGGGTCAGTTCAGCCGTGGACATTGCCCACAGCAGCGTGGTGGAGGCGGAACGTGTTCAGCCGTTTGCGACTGAAGCCGAAAAGCAGGCTTATTTCAATCAAGCTTTGGAGGAAGCGCAGGCTTTGATTTCAGCAGCCCCCACGCGTGTTGCGCAAAGCCAGGGAGATACCCAGGACCAGATCGAATACGACCCACGCGCCAACTCATCTGCCGGGCAGTTGATTACCTGGGTTTTCATTCCCTTGATTGCGATCTCGTCGATGTTTGCGTATGAGCGTCAGAAGGGTACTCTGCGGCGTTTGCTGGTCACACCAACGCGCAAATCGATTTATCTGATCGGCACAATCTTTGGACAGGTGGCTGCGGCGCTGGCACAGATGGCGCTGCTGGTTGTGTTTGGCATCCTGGTGATGAAGCTAAATTGGGGGCATTCACCGGTTGCGTTGGCGGTTATTTTGACCGCTTCAGCGCTGGCTGCGGCTGCGCTGGGGACTGCCATGGGAACTTTTGTTAAGACCGAAGGGCAAGCCAGTGGTTTGAGTATTATGGTCGGTATGGTCATGGCTTTGCTGGGCGGGTGCTGGTACCCCATTGAGCTTTTCCCCCAGTTTGTGCGCACGGCTGCCAAAATTTTACCCACCACCTGGGCAATGGATGGGATGCTGCAAATTGTGCTGCGCGGGCAGGGGCTGGAAGCCGTGTTGCCGGCTGCCGGTGTGCTGGCTGGTTTTGCCCTGGTGTTTTTTGCAGTCGGTGTATGGCGCTTTCGCTACGAATAACCAATGGGGTACTGGCTGGCATAAGTGAAACTAGAAATCCCATTTGGTTATTTTTAAATTGGGCTATACTTGTTCTACCTCGATCTGAAGCAATAACATCGGATCGGCTAAAAATTGAATAGGAAGCTTTTCAAATGGAACCCAAAAAATACTCGCAAATTAACATCCACGTTCCGTTTCACCCCAACACATTGCTTGAAAAAGCGTTGACGGTGATCAATCAAGATGTGGAGCTCAAGACACTTTGGAGGATAACGAACGTCAATGCCATTGATCGACTTAAGATGACGGATCATGGACCGGTTCACTTTCAGATTGTTGCCAACATTGCCACACGCCTGGCGCGCATCCTGGCGAAACACAAAGTTGAGATGTCGATTGTGAATGATTTTAATCTCAGCTATGAACACGCCGAGCTGGTGATTTTGCTTGCCAGCGTTTATCATGACCTCGGTATGTCGATCAACCGGGATGGGCATGAAACCTACAGCCTGTTCCTGGCAAACGATATTCTTCACCGTACACTCGACTTCCTAGATGTTGAGGAAAGAACGATTGTTATTTCTGAAGTGCTTCATGCCATTATCTCTCACCGCAGCGGGGGTAAGCCGAATACCATCGAAGCGGGCATTCTCCGGGTGGCGGACGCGCTCGACATGAGTGAAGGACGGACTCGCATCCCGTATGAAGCAGGAAAAATTGACATTCATTCCGTCTCCGCTACGGCAATCAACCGGGTGGAGATTGCAGAGGGTGAAACGAAACCCATTCAGGTCAATATCTGGATGAACAATATGGCAGGGATTTTCCAGGTGGACGAACTGTTAAAAAACAAACTGGTAGGTTCGGGTATTGAGAAATACATGATTGTCAGCGCATACCTGGAGGGGGAAGAGACCAGGCTTGTGAAGGAGTTTGAAATCGGGTAACGGTACCGGAAAGGTTTTTTTACGCGAGAAAGGCTGTTTTCCAGATCTCTGATGGGTGAGTGAAAGTAAATTAAAAACTTGAAACTGGAATGGATTCTATGGGCAATTGGGTCGCAGCGCCTGCTAATTAAGGGACGAAAGAGATGACCTTGTCAGGAAATTTCTAACTGGATTGTGTTGTCCATTTTGTCTGTAAGTTTCATTTTTTTACCCATCATTCAATTATCGTTCTTTCCAGAGCTCGGATCAGAGATCCTCGCGAACGGTTTTTTTGCTTGCGAGCGGTTTTTGCTCGAGAGCAGCGGTTTACTTACAGAGGCTATCCCGGTTTTTGGGATAGCCTCTGGACAAAATTCATGTAATGATGCTCCTGGTGCTGGTCGACCCTTTGAGCGCGCCGCTCACTCGAGGAACCATTTCGCCAGGATTTCCTCCGGAGTCATGGGGGGTAACTCCAGAAAGCCCCAATCTCCTTCACGGAAGGCGTCCATTTTTTCCAACAACTCTTCCAGGTTTTCATTCGTGATCACCGGGTAGTCATAGAGGAAGGTGTTGCCAGCTTTTCCGCCCATTGCATCCGGGTCAATCTGCGCTCCGGTCAACATGTAATAAGCCACGTAAATGCCTTCGTAGGCTGTTCCGCCCGGGGGGATAAACGAGGTACATTTGAAAGCCGGGTTGGTGTCTTTCATCTCTTTCCAGCGCAGGAGGAAATCTTCGCGGGCGCCACATAAGATCAGCGGGAATTGATCACCTTCAATTTGACCCAACCCATCCATGAGCACATTGACGTTCTCATCCGTCCACATCGCCCCCAGGTTCGGGTTGGATTCAACCAGTTCAACGATGCTTTCGGGGGTGAATGAATTTCCCTGGTAATCCGCCGGCATCGATGTTGCCTGGATCCCGGGATATTCCTTCAACACCTCTTCCATCACAGATTGATGAAAGCTGTTTCCGCCAAAAATGAAGTACACGAATTCCCCTCTGCCGCCCATCTCCGTAAACATCCACTCCAGGCTGGAGCGCATGGCAACCGAATCAATGGACAAATTGTAAGCCCCTGCTGAATCGCTTTCTGCATTCAATACAATCACAGGGATTTTTTGCCCTCCTGCTGCATCCCAAATTTGTGGAAAATCCCCCATCACGTCCCAACGGTTGGAAAAAGTGATGATCGCATCCACGCCCTGTTCAACAAGCCCTGATATTCCGTCGTTCTGAATGCACTCAATCTGCAATTCTTCGCAAGCCCGGTGTAAATCCTCCAGCTTTTGTGGGTTTACCGAATCGGGGTTGACATCATACCCGATGACAATATCCTGGGGGTTCACCGGTTGTTTCCCCTGGGCGGGCTCGCCGGTATTAACGGGTTGGGCTGCACCCGGTCCGCATTTCGCTGCCCAATCGGGGTTCCGGTCATCCGCGGGGTTGTTGGTAAGGTTGAAAAATATGTCCGGAAAAATCTCGCCAACCAGGTAGATCTCATGAAAAGGTTCGTCATTAAAGTTGGCGTTTACACATTCAACCCGCTCCCCGTCCAGGGTCCAGAAGGGCAGATATTCCTGCATGACACCTTTTCCGCCAGCATCTGCCACGTTGGAACCATCTGCATTGATCACGCAGTTGAAACAGACACCTTCCGGATGATCCCAATGGGTAAAGAGCCGCCCATCCACAGACCATTTTACTTCGTAAATTTTGCCACTTTCAGTGATCTGCCGCACCTCTAATGTCTGCAGGTTGATGATGCGGATGTTCCTGTTGTCATCTGTACCGGAAAGCCAGGCAATCTCATGGTCAAAGGGCGACCAGTCAGGCATAATGTCCTTCTCAGGGCTGTCCGTCAAATTTATGGCGGGCTCGCTCCCATCTGCTTTGATGATAAAAATATCCGCGTCATTGTCATAAACGATGAATTCGCCGGTAGGGGACCAATCCGGGTGATTGCTGCCTCCTTCGGTAGAGAGTTGACGAACATCGCTTCCATCCGCCGACATGACATAAATAAACTGACCTTCGCCTGCGTCTGTCTCACGGTTGGAAACAAATGCGATCTGGCTGCCATCTGCTGACCAGCTTGGGTCAAAATCATCAGCCGGGTGGTTGGTCAGGTTGACCGGATTTGAACCATCTGGACCCATCCGGTAGACTTCTCGGTTGCCGTCACGGTCGGTGTCAAAGGCGATGTTGCAGGGCAATGGCGGAACTTCCGTGGGTTCGGCGGTTGCCATCGGTTCGGGGGTCGCAGTCGCTTCGGCGGGTTCTGGCAGGGGCTGCTCTTCCACGGTTGCCGTAGGAGCTGGCGGCTGGGTACCGACAGGGGTTCCTGTCTTAGCGCAGCCAACGCAAACCAAAAGAAAGAGGATGCCAATGATGATTG
Source organism: uncultured Anaerolineaceae bacterium (assembly GCA_964426355.1). Lineage (GTDB taxonomy): Bacteria > Chloroflexota > Anaerolineae > Anaerolineales > Anaerolineaceae > JAJFTV01. Next base: position 1,952 of record CAYRRA010000082.1, on the reverse strand, counting down.
AGGGTGTCATTTTTTTCATGTTACTCCTTTTTTTGTGACGATGCCATATTCAGGTATCGTGAATGTCATTATTCACGATGGTCATTCAGCGTTCCGGTTCCGGTGATCTTGCCAATATCACCGTTAAAGAAGGAGAAGATTTCCATCGTCCCGTTGTTTGTGATTGAACCAGTCTCGGTATTAAGTTGACCGCCATCCTTGACAGAAACCAGACCATTGTTGGTCAATTCTGAAAAATTATTAAAAATGGATCCGCGATCGATGATGAGTTCACCATCTACTTCCACTTTAAAGGTGCCATAGTTCTCAGTATCGCTCATGCCGGAACTGACGACACCTCCCGCCTGGACGATGACGGTGCCGTTATTGGTTAAGCCCGTGATCCCGCGCTCGAAGACATTGGAGACAATGATTGTTCCGTTGTTGGTGATAGAACACCCTACCGGATTGAAATACTGGTTGATCGAAAGAACGCCTTCTGTCTCGACAAGAATTTCAAGATCGTCGTTCCGCTCAAAGGTGATTTCATTGGGCAGGCTCATTTCGGAGTTGATATGGATGACGGAGATGCTGGTATCCGCCACTGCATTCTCAAAACCTTCAGGCGAGGTGATCATCACTTCGCCTTCCGGGAGAGCTATCTCAGCAGTCGCCGAGGGGGTTGTTGCTGCCTGGATAGCGGTTTCTTCTGCCGGGCTGTTTTCAACGGTTGTGGCGTTTTCTTCTACAGAACGGGTGCTGCAACCAGAGAGGAGGGCGATTGACATGCTGATGAATAAAAAGTATTTGATGATGTTTTTCATGGTTTTTTCTTCTGTGATGGTATTCTTTGTTGTAGATTTTTTATACAAGAAAATTTGCTTCCCTAAAGTTTTTTGTTGCCCACATTGCAAACATATTTTTTACCCGAAACATTCATTCGTTAGCTTTGAATCTATCAATGATGAATCGTGTGATATGGTTCCAGATGATTTTAACCAACATAAAAATTCAAAGGTGTGCAGCCTGCACACTTTTGAAAATTTTTATGATAAATTTAGCTGTTATGGATAAAGAACGCTGAAAGGAATCTGTTCACCCAGGGCTTCTGCTCCCCGACGCATGTTTTCACTGATTTCAACCTCTTGCAAATGGGGTAGCAGCAGCAAAGGCGAAAGATCAAGTACGTTGGATTCAGATAAATAAATTTGTTCCAGCAACGGAAGGGATTCTATGCCATCCAGGCTTAGCAAGGATGATTTTCGAATAACCAGGACGCGCAGAGAATCCAATCCATCAAAAGCAGCGAGGGATGTGATAGGTGTATAACCGGCATCCACGAGGGTTAATCGTTCGCAATTTTGTAGGACCGTCAAATCTGAAACGTTGGTGTCAAATAATACCAGGAATTGAAGCAGTTTATTTTGTCCTAAAGGTGAAACGTCCTGGATTGGGTTATGCCTGAAGTCAACGTTATCCAGCATGGTCAACCTGGATAATGGGGTGAGGTCATCGATATTTTGAAACCCCAGGTACAAACCGCGGAGGTTCTTCAATTTTGCGATGTCGTCAAGCGTGTCGATACTTCCACGCTGCACTGTGCCATCGTTGTTGGCAAAATGATTGCAATAGGCGGCATACTCTTCACTATTCGCTGCTGCTTTATTGCCAAAGACAAATATCTCTCTAATGTTCAGGAGGTCTTCCTCTGATATTTCTTCGCTCTTGCCTTTTCCGAGGGTAAGCCTTACAGCCTCTTCTATCAGCGGTTCAGTAAAGGCGACCCCGGAAGGCGGTTGAAACAGGGGTTTAAGGATATTGGAAAAATAAAGGGCGGCAACGAATACAAGGAGGATCATGCCCGTAACGATAAGTATTTTACGGCGAAGCGTGCGCCCAGTTAGCGCATTCCACACCTGCAAGGCGTTGTTATAACGATCCTGGGGAGCAAAAGCCGTACACCGTTTGAGGAC
>CAYRRA010000081.1:0-19664 GCA_964426355.1 uncultured Anaerolineaceae bacterium | reverse complement strand
ACCAGCGCGAGCAGGCGCAGCGTTTCGGCGTGGAAGTGATCGATATGCAAAAGTGGGATCCGGCGCAGGTGTTCACATTCCGTCAGCCGTTGTATATCTCATTGGATCTGGATGTCCTCGACCCGGCTTTTGCGCCCGGCATCTCGCATCATGAACCCGGTGGTCTTTCCACCCGCGAAGTGCTGCGCCTCATACAAAACGTGAGGGCTCAAATCGTCGGTGCAGACATTGTAGAGCTCAATCCCGCGCGCGATGTAAACAGCGTTACAGCCATGACCGCAGCCAAGTTGTTCAAGGAATTGCTTGGCAAATTGTTGGAGGAGTAAGGCTCCCCACTATTCCCACTTGAAAGTGAGGGCGGTCACCAGCGACCCCACCAGCAGCAGCCCAATCAAAACAACCACATCCGACAGGTGCTGGTTCCAGCTCTGCCCTGTCCACAATCCGCGCAGCAGCGAGACCGCATACGTCAACGGCAGAAAACGCGCGATGGTCTCCACCTTCTCGGGCAGCACTTCCATCGGCACCAGCGCACCGGAAAGGATATTCATTGGGATGATGATCACATTCCCAATCACAATCGCTGCCCTTGCGCTGGGCGCAAGCCCAGCAAGTGTATACCCCAGTGCAAAGAGAGCCAGTGTGCTCAGGCAAACCCCTGCCATCACACTCAGCCAGCTTCCCTCGAAACGTACATGGTAGACCAACCGTCCCATCAAAAAAAGCACCCCTATCCCCGCCAACGTAAAAATGTATGGCGCCAGGATATCGGTGAGGAAATACGTCAGTGGGCGTAGAGGTGTGGCAGCGAAGCGCCGCAGCACACCCATTTCTCGCCGGGTGGCTGCTACTATTGGCACGGCGGTCAGTGCGGTGATACCAATGATCACCGCGGTGTAAGTCGGGACAGAAATATCCAAATGCCCATATCCGCCGAACATCTCCTGCGGCTCATTTCCAAAAATCAAGCCAAAGAGAAGCAACAAAAGCGGACCTAACAGCAGTGTAAAAAATACGCTCAGTGGCTCACGCAGATAGAGTTTCGCCTGCACCCAGGCAAGTTTCCAGAATGTCCGCATCTTCAACCTCCTACTCCCGCATTTCTTTCCCGGTCAACGCCAGGAACACATCTTCCAGCGTCGGCTGCTCGGTGCGCAGGTTGGTAAAACTCACCCCGCTCTCTTCCAGCGTGTGCACAACCCTACCCGCCAGACCTTTCTTTTTTCCATAGACCACGACGCGCTCACCAAACTGCTCCACGCGCGTCACACCGGGTAAGGTGCGCAGCGCAGCAGGATCATAGCCATCCTCTCCTTCAAAGACCACCCTGCTCTCGGCAGACAGCGCAGCAATCAGGTTCTGTGGCGAATCCAGCGCTACGAGTTTGCCATGATCGATGATTGCCACCCGGTCGCACAGGCGCTCTGCTTCCTCCATGAAATGCGTGGTGAGAAAAACTGTCTTGCCTTGAGAACGAATACCGCGCACCAGATCCCACATTGCCCGGCGCGCCTGAGGATCTAAACCGGTGGTCAGTTCGTCCAAAAAGACCAGTTCCGGGTCGTTCACCAGCGCCAACGCAATATTGACGCGTTGTTTCTGTCCGCCGGACAGCTTTGAAAGATAGGCGTCTCGCTTTTCGGAAAGCCCCATCTGTTCCAGCAATGGTTGCCAATCCGCGCGCTTCTGGTAAAATGCCGAAAAGAGATCCAAAGCCTCCCAAACCTTGATACGCTCTGGTAGTGTCGCTGACTGAAGCTGAATGCCGATGCGCTCCCGCAAGGCGTGACCACTACGCTGCGGGTCAAAACCCAACACGCTCAACTCACCCGCATCCGAGCGGCGTAACCCTTCCACGCATTCAATCGTGGTCGTCTTCCCTGCGCCATTTGGACCGAGCATACCGAAGATCTCGCCGCGGTGTACAGAGAAGGAGATTCCATCCACGGCTTTCACCGCGCCGTAACTTTTCACCAAATTCTTCACCTCAACCGCAAAATCGGATTGTAACTGCTTCATGATTTTTTCCTTATTACCCAGCACCTGTCACCTTATACCAGGAAGTGGTCAATCAACCTGTCCCAGCATTCTTTGCTGGTCGTCTGACTGCATCTGCGTATATGCCAGAAGCATATCCGACACCTGCCGCCCTTCCGGAAAATAGCGGATAACACTGCGAAGCAGGTCGCGCAGATGCACCACCTCTTCTGTGCCAAGCGCTTGCAGCGCCTGGAAGGGCAGGTCAGCGGGGGTCAGTACCGGTACTGCACTTAACAGTTCCTGTCCTTCTGTAGTAATGCTAATCGGGTTACGCCGCCGGTCGCGCGCATCACGACCGCGCACCGCCAAGTTTTTCCGCTCCAACCCATCCACCACCCGCACCAGTGTGGAAGGGTCGATCCTCATGCGCTGGCTGATCACGCTAATCGTCAGGGGCTCCGCTTGCAGCATACGCAGGACATCATACTGCACCGTGCTGATCTCCTTATCATGCGCACGCAGACGTTCTTCCACCGCTTCTGACATGTATTTCAACATCAACGCGGCATAAAGCTGTATTTCAATGGACAAGAATAAGGGTTGTTCTTCTTGCATTTGCATTCCTTTTCTTTACACAATTTCATTTACCATTATATCATAATTAATCATTTCATTTGCAATTATATCATTTTTAATGATTTCCTTTGAAAACTCATTCCCATCAAACCTTGCCAGTTAACCATTATGGTAAATTGTTGCCAGTAGTCTTTCCATATTGGCGCGGAAGGGGAGAAAAAGACCCTGAATCCCGAAATAAAGTAAAAAAATGCTAAAATCAAACAATCACAAGTCATATCTTCTGCGCTTATGTGAACCAAATGTTTCAAATGACGTCGATATCGAACCACCCTACTGGAGAAACGCATGCAAACCTCTCGCATATTTCGTGTCTTTGTCTCATCCACCTTCAGCGATTTGAAAGCAGAACGCAATGCCCTCCAGGCAGTTGTTTTCCCTCGCCTGCGTCAGTTGGCAGCAGCCCACGGGTATCGTTTTCAAGCCATTGACCTGCGTTGGGGTATATCGGATGAGGCAGCGCTGGACCAGCAAACCATGAATATCTGCCTGGGCGAAATCAAACGCTGCCAACAGGTATCCCCACGCCCCAATTTCATCATCCTGTTAGGCGACCGCTACGGATGGTGCCCACCCCCACCTCAAATTTCGGCGGATGATTTTGAAAAAATCCTGGACAGCGTGCAAAGCAATGAGGACCAAACCCTGCTGCGAGAATGGTATCGCCTGGATACAAACGTTATCCCTCCACAATGGCAGCTCAAGCCGCGCGAAAAAGGCAGCCCTTATGAAAGCGCACAGCAATGGCAGCCCATTGAAGCACGCCTGCACAATATCCTGGTTGAGGCAGTTGGAAAAGTGGAAATTTCTCCCCTACAACTACCCCATTTCATCGCTTCGGCAACCGAACAGGAGATCCTTACCGGTGCACGGGTACTGGAGGAACCGCCCGAACACGTTTTATGCTTTTTACGCAGTATTAAAGGGCTGCCAGAAGGCTTTGATCTGCAAGATTTTCACATCGCGCTGGATAAGAGGCTAAAGGAGGCGTTTCCAGGTGGGTGGAGCGCAGCCTGCCAGAATCTCATCGAGCAAATCCTGGAAACCGCCAAAACAGGAATGGCAAAGGGATTGTTTGAACGAATCAAACAGGAAATGGAAAATTCCCACACCAGAAATTATGAAATTGAAATATTGAACCACATCCGACAGGCACTGGTAGACTTTACTGGCAGGGATTTCCAGAATCTCGACGAGCTAGAATGGACAGTAGATGCCGGGATGCGCACCCGGCAGGATCAGTTAAAGGAACAGCTTCGCACTAAAATCCCGGGGCGTGTTTATAGCTACCAGGCTGAATGGACTGGAACCGGAATCACCACCGATCATATCGAGCAATTGTGTAAAGATGTGTATGATTCGCTGGCGGGCATCATCCTGGATGAAATCGAGCATCCGAGTGAGCAAATTTCACACGAAAACACAGCATTTCATATTCAACCACATCTTGCATTAGACGAAGAAGGGCGTGCTCAACACACCTTCGCCGAAGATCGATTGGCTTTCTTTGTAGGGCGGCACCAATTGTTAACCCGCATCGATGAATATATCCGCGCCAGTCAACACCGCAACCTGGTCATCGTTGGACCGGGTGGAACCGGTAAATCTGCTCTCATGGCAAAAGCTATTGAGCAAGCGCAGCAGGCGCATCCACAAGCTGAAATTGTGTATCGTTTTATTGGCGCCACAGCCGGTTCATCCGATGGTCGCAGCCTGCTGGAAAGCCTGTGCCGAGAAATTGCCCGCCGTTATAGCACGAATGAAAACAATGTACCCATTGATTATCGTGACCTTGTGCTTGCGCTGGAAAAACACATGCAGCTTGCCAGGTCGAACAAGCCTTTGATTCTTTTCCTTGACTCGCTGGATCAGCTTTCAGCCAGCCAGGATGCCCGCAGCCTGGTCTGGCTCCCCAACGAACTTCCCGATCATGTTTCCGTGATCACCACCACGCGCAGCGAGGATACCCTCAATGCGCTACAGGCAAAGCAAATCGAACAAGAAAACCTGGGAGGTCTTTCACGCGAAGAAGGCGCAGACCTCCTGACACAATGGCTGAATAGCGCACAGCGCACCTTGCAACCGGTACAACAAGAAGAAGTAATGGAAAAGTTCATCCTTTCCGAAGGGAACCCGCTTTTTCTAAAACTGGCGTTTGAAGAAGCCCGGTTGTGGAGATCTTCAGATATCCCACCTGAGCAACTAACAGAAGGTGTTAACGGTATCATAGAGAAGAATCTAATCAGCCGTATGCAGGATGAAGCCCGGCATGGTGAAAAAATGATCTCACATGCCCTGGGCTACCTGGCAGCAACCCGCTACGGGCTGGCGGAAGACGAGTGGATCGACCTGCTTTCGCGCGATTTGGAAGTATATGGCTGGTTCTTCCAGAGAAGTTATCACCTGCCAGCAGACCTGCTTCAACATGCAATTAATTATCTGAAAGACCACCAAAATTCGCCGGATGGAAATAAAAACACCAGCGGCAAGAACGATGAGACCACAGCCCTGACCTGGCTGAAAGACCAGCGCACAACACCGGAGCAGGTTGAGGATTTTCTGAAAACCGTGCTGCCCAAAGCCAACGGTCCGCGGTTACCGGTGGTTCTTTGGTCACGGCTTTTCCTTGACCTTGCGCCTTACCTGACCGAACGGTTGGTAGACGGCACGCCATTGTTGAATTTTTATCACCGCGAGCTTGGAGAGGCAGCAAAATCGCTTTTCCTGGCAGGCGACAGGCACAGGCTCTTTCATACCCGGCTGGCGGATTACTTCCGCGCAAAAGCCGACCCTTCCGGCGAACATACCTGGGATGGCGGGCATGTCCACGCGCTCAGTGAGCTTCCCTATCACCTCACCGCCGCAGGAAAATCAGACGAGGTCTACAATCTGCTCACCGATTTCAATTTCCTGGAACACAAAGCGGAAGAAGTGGGCATTTTGTTGAGCCAGGACAGTGACGGAAACCCCATCAAAACCTCCACCGGTGTTTTACAACTACAAGAGGATTTCGAATACGCCCTGGCTGCCATGCCCGGGAGAAATGGGAAAGATGCCAATCAGCCACCGCTCATCCTTACAGCTTTAGAAACGGATCAAGGTCTTCGGGTCTACTGCCCGGTTTGCAACACCTATTCGCCTGTTCAACAGGAAGATTTAAACATGGTGATAACCTGTCCGCAGGAAAACTGCCATACGCTCATCTGGCTCAATCCTTTCACCATTAAAAGAGCTGCGTGATGGGGTTTGAAATCAGATCATTTCCTGAAAAAAGCTGCCGCTAATAATCCATCGGTCAGCGTTGTACGTCAGCAACCCTCGCGCTTCATTTTTGCTTGCGCACAAAGACGTCCCGCACGCCGTAGAACAATACCGCCACGCTGATCACACCAAACACCGCCAGCAATATCAGCCCGGCAAGCGTATAGCGCCACATCGAAAGACCCATCAGGTTTGAAACAAAGATGCGCGTCATCGCAATAAGCACCAGCAGCCCCCATTTCATCAGCGGTTTTTGATACAGGCTGAAAAACATGGCTGCCACGCAGAACAGCATCAGGGCACGGTAAATATCGGCGATGCCGCGATAATACAAGTCATGATATATTCTCTGCAAGCGGATGAGTGGTTCAATCCTCAATTCAACCGGGTCAAAAAAATCTGCATACCTGTTGCTGGATTGCAGGCTTTCACCCGCCAGCGGAAAGGTAAGCATGTGCAAAAGCTGCGGCTTAAACGCATCTTTCCATTTCTGCAGCAGAATGTCCGGGATCAAGTCAAGGTGGCTGGTGATGGATTCCAGGGCTGCTCTTTGCAGGAGTTGAAACGCTTCGTTGGAAGAGTAACCTGCTTTGATCAGGCTCGGGTAAACCTCCCAGCCAGTGGCAATACCGCTATCATCGCTTGCTTCGACGGGGTATTGACTGATCCAGAAATCAATTTCCTGAACGGCTTGCCCCTCTTCATTGCGGATATCAAAGCCGCTCACCTCCGCATAGTAAATCCACCCGACATACAACACCTCTCCGGCGTAATTGCTCAACCCGAAGAAGCCGTGCAAGCGCAAATTGTTGGCAGACCACCACAATACCGGTATCACCGCCGGTATCACTGCAAGCAACAACATGCCCATAGAACGAAGACTTTGCCGGAATGCGTGAGGATCGAGCTTCCGGAAAATCCCCTTCAGGATATTCCAACCCGGTTGAAGCCCCAGCCAGGCAGCGCTTATCATCAGCATGAGGAGGTTTTCCGAGCGCAGCAAAGTAGCAAAACTGGCTACCAGTAAAGCGACCAATATACGCCAGAAGCGAAAATCCTCCAGTGCATCCAGCATCAAACTGGAAAAGAGGGCAACCAGGAAGAAGTTGGGCAGATCGCTCATTACGAAATTGGCGTAATAATACAGGTCGGGCAGCAGCATCACCAGGAAGCCGGCAGCAAAAGCCACCCATCTTTTTTTGCTCAACTGCCAGCCCAGGCGGTAAACAATCAAAACACATGCCAGGGCAAACAAATGCAAGAAAATTTTCATCCCCCAGGGGTTGCGTCCGAACAACCACAACACTGGAGCAAATAAAAAAGTGGAGCCCGGACCGCGCACCATGGAAACCCCGTCAAAATTGCCGTGCTCCAGCAGATGCACCGCCCCTTCTAAAAATGTGGGCGAATCGCTGTCCACAATCAGCGGGACGGACAGCGCGCTGAAGAGATGCAGCAGGCTGGTGAGACCTGCCAGGATGAGCAAACCTGCCCGATGGCTCAAAAACCTTTCTTGAGAATCGGCAGCAAAATACCGCTGCCCCCTTTCCTGCAAAATTAACAGCATCATGAACAACAGGAAAAAGGTAAAAAAGTCTGCCAGCAGCAAAAAAGAAATGAACAACCCGTTTGGAATGCCGCGGTATTGGCTGTAAAGAGTGAGTAATTTTTCCTGAGAGACCTCTGAAAATAAATCGGCTTCCTTTCTCGCGTTACCCAATGACACCGCAAGATGTCCGCCTTGCGGAGACGCATGGAGCAAAATGCTGACCTTTTCGTTTGCAGCGAGCAGAAAAGAATCGCTTATTGGTTGAGCACTCTGCCCGGCAGTCAATATACCGTTCTCAAGATACCAGCCATGCTCCAGCGCCAGCACCTCTAACTGGATGAATTTCCCGCCGGCTTTAATTTCCAGCAACTGCACCTGCTGACCTTCAGAAACCTGCGGTGTGAGGGTAATTGTTTGGTAAGAAACGGGGGTCCGGTAGAGTTTCCAACTGACCAGTGCTGCCAGGATGAGAGCGGAAACAACAAAGAGGAATTGCCGTATCTTTTCCCGCGGAAATGCCTTTCTGAAGCGAGGGTACGCCATGAGAAAAAGCCACGTTACCAGTAGATAAGTTATCAGGAAAATGAGTAAGAGCCAGTTCGCCTTTCGATCCCAGACGGAAAAAAGGTGATGCGCCAGGCTGGCAGCAACCAGGAAGCTGGCAAACAGGATCCCGCAGTTTTTTCTTAGAAAAGCAAGTGCGTTCTCTTTTAGCATGATGGTAAACACACCCGGTATTGGGGATGAAATCAGTCCCTGGCATACGGGCTCGCAGGCTTGCCCGGCGGTTGAAACCTGATAAGTATACCAATGTTTCTAAACCTTCGGCTATGTAAACGAAAAACCGATCAGGATAGTCGCTTTTTTCAATTTTATTAAATTAGCAATGCTTTCATCCATCCCCGGAGAAAATATTTTTTGGGGCTGTCTGAAAAGGGCAGCCTCGCTGGTTGTTTGCCTGAGGGGCATTTGTTGCCTTGCCGGGCAGAGGCATTGGGGATCCCTCGCTTGCGCTTCGGGATGACAAAGCAGGGATACTTTTTTCTGGGCATACGCTTCTTAATGCGGGCTGCACGCTGTGTCCTGTCATCCTGACGATAGGAAGGATCCCACGAACGCGTGGGTCACTTGAACGCATGTTGAGGAACCGTTGCCGCCTGGCGATATCTCTGTGGTTTCCTCACTCTGCTCAGAAGGACAATGTGCCCCCGGTTTGTCATCCCAGCGGGAGGGATCATCATTGCCCCCACAAAGCAGGCTAACCTGGCAGGATAATGAGTGTAAAATCGACCTGCGCGGACAAGACCCACTCGTGAGAATCTCTGACCCGAGCCAGGTTACAGCAGCAAACAACACACGCTAGAGAACAGCCAAAGAGGCTGCCTTTATTAGACAGCCTCCAATCCCACAGCTAACAGACAGTACCGGATCAATCCAGCGATCCTTCATCCCGCAGGCACAGCTCTGTAGGGGCACTCCTTAACCCAATCACGAATCACCTGTCACGGATTACTGCCCCACAACGTTCTTATGGGACAGCCTCTTTTAATTTTTTTCCCCGCCCTGGGGCGGGGTCAGGGGTGGGGTGGGGATAAATCTTTCATTTGATATCTAAAACCAATTTGGATGCAATTGCAACAAAGCAATGCGGATGAAACATCTTGACCTATTTGCGGAAATTTGAATATCATAAGCCATCATCGCATTGACCCTTTTCATTTCGTTTAGAAAATTTGAATAGGATCTGGGAAGGAGCCATGTGTAACCTGTTTTCTGTTTCATCCTCCGAATGTTTTTAATTGGCTTCGTCATTATCTCCTGTTCATCACCGGCAGTAAACCCCTCTTCACCTGGAGCCTCACCCACAGTACCGGATACCGAAACTGAACCTGTCATCGCTGCTGCGCCCCTGGCTGGCGCACCCCTTCCCGCTGCACCGCTTCCGAGCGCGGATGGGTTACCCGTCGCAGAGGAACTGCCCGTGTTCGACCACCCCAGCGGGCATGGGCTGACCTGGTCAACGGCGAAATGCGTTACGAAGGCGGTCATATCAGTTGCAACTTCTGGCACTGTTTTGGAACTTGTTTTTCCTTTACCTGGAGCAATTACAACATCGGTAATTTTGCAAGCTGCGGGTCCTGCTCTGCATCGCAGACCCCACGCGCACAGCCACGCCATCCAAGACGCCTATATTGGGCATTCACATCAACGGGTTTGTTGGAAAAGATTCCTCATGCCCTTATCAAGATGGAATGGATGACATCTTTATCTATGCATTTTGGACGAGAACGAATGAGCTGGTCATGACGGATACAACCGATGCAGGATACATCCAAAAGGTGTGGGTACCGTATCCCTATGACAGTGATGTGTACATCTTCGTTACCGCACAGAAGCTGGAATGGATGGAAGATTTGCCGCCCACAACAGAATACACTCCCGACTATTACACCTGGTTCCACGTACAGGAACTTAAAAACCCTCCAGGAATACCTCAGCCCGATCCTTTGGAAGTGGTCGGCTGAAAAGGTATCCCTGGGCTTCATCACAATTCTCCGTACGTAAGAAGTCAACTTGTTCTTTTGTTTCAACGCCCTCTGCGGTTACTTTCATCTTCATACTCTTTGCCATCACGAGAATGGCGGAAATAATTGACCTGTCCCGGATATCACTGCATATACCGTTGACAAAGGTACGGTCAATTTTCAACCGGTCAATGGGCAGTTCCTTCAAAAGACTCAAACAAGAATACCCCACACCAAAATCATCGATGGCAATCTGTAATTTCATTTCTTTTAACGCATTCAATATCGTGAACGTTTTCTGCGTATCCTTTGCCATCAGGCTTTCGGTAATTTCAATTTCCAGGCGCTGCGGTTCCAGATTGGTTTCGGCAAGGATATCACGGACCATCCCCAGGAAATTGGAGTGTGTGAACTGTTTCATGGAAACATTAACGCTCACCCGTTGTAACGGCAGACCCTTGTCCAACCAGGCTTTTGCCTGTCGGCAGGCTGTCCGCATCACCCATTCGCCAATGACGATAATTTGCCCATTTTCCTCAATCACCGGGATGAATTCCACAGGCGGAACGGTCTCGAATTCCCAGTTGTGCCAACGCAGGAGGGCTTCAACACCAACAACCTGCCCTGTCGCCAGGTCGAATTGTGGCTGGTAATTCAATGAAAACTCATCTCGTTCCAAAGCCTGCCGGAGATGGTTTTCCATGGTCAGTTTTTTCAGCATTGAAGCATTCATGGATTCTTGATAGAAATTGAATGTGTGAGGACCCACGCGCTTGGCGTAATACATGGCGATATCGGCATTTTTGAGTAACATTTCCACAGAATTACCATCCTGCGGGAAGATGGCAATACCGATGCTGGATGTGACAATGACCTGGTGATTGCCGAGATATACGGGTTGGTCAAGTTGTTGGGTAATGCGTTGAGCAACCAGACTGGCGTCTTCATCATTATCGAGAAAAGGAAGAATGATGGTGAATTCGTCGCCTCCCAGCCGTGAAACGTTATCAATGTTTTCGCCTCTTCCAACCGTATCCGAAGCCCGCAGACATCTGACAATGCGTTCGGCTGTGACCTTGAGCAGTTCATCACCCAGGCTATGACCCAACGTGTCATTGATACGCTTAAAGTTGTCCAGGTCAACAAAAAGTAACCCAACCTTTTTTTGATTACGCTTTGCCATGAGCAGCGCCTGGTTCAAGCGATCAAGGAATAATGCACGGTTAGGGAGCCCGGTCAAGTTGTCGTAAAAAGCCAGTTGATTAAGCCGGGTCTGGATCTCGTGGTTCAATTTCCATTTATGGCTCAGAGCGTGCGCCAGTTGAAGCACCTCGAGGTTATCGAAGGGCTTTTTAAGGATCAATAACCCATCGTGCACGCCAAGCTCATGTTGGATTTCCTGCCAGGTATAATCGGCATAGGCGGTACAGAACACGATTTGCAGGTCGGGGTCCACCTTCCAAAGCTCGGCAATAGTCTCTATTCCATCCCAGCCGGGAGGCATACGTCCATCTACAAATGCCACAGCATAGGGTTGAGCAGTAGATTGAGCCTGTTGGAGCATTTCCAAACCCTCTTTACCCTGTGATGCAAAGTCGATATCAAATTCTACTGCCGGCATCGGTTGGTTCACTGCGCCAAAAAGCGACGCTTCCATATTCAGCAGGTCATCACCTGCTGAAGCTGGTCGCAAAAGAACTTTTTTAAAATCCTCGTGAATTGCAGGATTATCATCGATCACCAGGATACGATAGTGCTTGCCATTCTCATTTGGTGTCATGATTTACCTCTGGATGGATACGGCAGTTCAAGCGTGAAGGTTGCGCCACGATCTATGCCTTCACTCTGTGCAATCAGATTACCGCCAAGTTGATGAGCAGCCAGCGCACTGCTGTGAAGCCCAAACCCATGCCCGGATTTGCGTGTGGTGAAACCATATTGGAAAATACGGATGAGATTGTCCGGATGGATGCCTATACCGTTATCCGCTACTTGTATTTTCAAACAGTCCTCATTCGGCATAAAAATCCGAATCATAATGGTCTTTTCAGGTGCGCTGCTCTCGGCACAGGCATACTTTGCATTGCTGACCAGGTTCAACAATATTTGCAAAACCTTGTGCTTGTCCACCTTAATCGGTGGAACTTCCTGGTAATCCCGTTGGATAATGATTCTATACCGGGCAAGCGTCTCATCATTGATCTTAATAGCATCTTCCATGAGCTGCTCTGGAGAAATAGTTTCATCGATCCGGGAAACCCGGCTGTAGTTCTGCTGCATGGTAACGATTTCTTTGATATGCTCGATCTGGCTCTGCAGTGATTTAATTTCTTTCACCATGAGCTGCTGCTCTTCCTGAAGCGCGTTTGCGAGAGAGCCCAAATAAGCTGGAATTTGCTGACCGCGCGGGTCTTCGACCAGGAAATGGCTTAACCCACCCTCGGGATTTGTGAGCATCTCTGCCACTCTGGCGACGTTCCCAACGCGCGATGCCCGGATTTGATCCAGTACCAGGGTACTCGATACATTAACACTGTTCAGAACATTACCAACGTTGTGCAAAATACCGGTCGCAACTTCAGCCATCCCGGAATAATACGATTGATCAGCAAGTGATTTGCGTGCTGCATCCAATCGTTCAACCATTTGGTCAAATTCTTGGGAGAGGGCACCAAACTCATCTTTTCGATCCAGGTTCAAAGGGGTGTTAAGGTGATCGTCCTTGCCCACATCCAGCATATGATTGGTTACTTGCCTGAGGGGATTCAAGACGATCCGGCGCAAACCCAAAAACAAGACAACCACAATGACCAGGCTGATGCCCAATATGGAATACATGGCGAACTGAACAGCTCTCTCTCCCCTGGCAGCAATCAACCTGGGAACATCGACATGAAGCAACACCGCTGGTTCGTTGAACACATCCGCCAACACATCAAAGACCTGGTTTATCTCCCCTTCCTGCCGGATCAGCGTTTCTCCGGTCGAATCAATCTCGGTGAGGATTGCAGCGGTCTCCGTATCCAGTTCGCCCTCGCCCAGAATAGTGACATCCAGCTTGATCCGTGCCTGTTTGGCGATATCAATCGTATCAATATACCTGCCAAAAATGAAAGTCCCCATGGCGGGTCCCTGCCAATCACTGGTCAAAATCGGTCTGGCTGAAATAACCATGGGACCAAAAGACGTCAGCAAGATACCATTTACAAATGCTCCAGGGTTCTCCAGATGAATTTCTGTCAGTTGCTCATCAATCACAGGGTCGGTCAGATATTGCCCGCTGTCCAGGTCATAAATCATGTCACACAACAATTGCTGGTTGGCATCGTAAATATACAGCAGGTTAATCCCTAACCCATCCAGGGTCAAATCGCTCAGGTTCGCGGCAACATACTCCTCGTTTTGGTCCTGGGCGTATTGATAGGTATCATTCCAAAATGCCCAATCCTTTGCGGAAGCATCGAGAATCTGAATCTCTCTTTCGATCGCCTCAACTGCACGATCCATGTTTTTCAGGGATTCTTCTTTTTCGAGTTCATGAAAACTCGGTAAGACAAACAAATGTTGAATCCCGGTTGCGATGACCCCGTAGACGATGAACGTCACCGAGACCAGCAAAAGAACTTTTTTTTCAATTGACACAACGCCCCGCCTGATTGGAAAAATATGGATAAAAATCCTGAACCATCTGGGATAATTCCAAGAGTTATTATATAAAAAGACGAATCGCTATGGAATAAATAATAAATTAATACCACTTCAGAGAATGCAGATATAACGGATTTGGGGGGAACCGTTTTCGTAAAGGCAACAGACTAATCCGGAGGAGATGGAATACCCTCATCCATCACCCCACAATCTCAACACCCGACCAGGAAGCAGAGAGCATATTGTTGAGACGTGGCGTGAGCTCTGGAAGTTATGAACAATAGACGCTTACAGGTTACATGATTCAGTTTTAAGTAATCGGCTGTTTTTCAGCCTTTTTGTAAAAAGACTTTCAGTCGATTGCAGGGTTCGATCATTGCGCTACCACAGCAGGTGGCAGAGATCACTGCTGCATCTGAGAAATGCATATTGGGCACGTATTTCATGCGTTCCAGCTTACGGGATGAGAAAAGTAACAGACTATATGGGTGAAAATGCAGCATCTCGCTTTTGCCATGCGCGAGATGCTGCGTCGTTTTCTTATCCTGATCTAAAGGGTCATTCCTCTTTGTTTATGGGGTCTGATCCAATGCCATATCAGCAAGAACCAGCCCAGTTCCCGTTGCATCCGCTTCCCAGCAAAATTCAGAGACGCCAGTTTGGGTTGGTACATCACGGCATCCTGGGGGAAGCGGGATGGTGCTGACTTTCAAAATGGATTCCACCTCGGCTTGAGATAGAACGTTATTTTTTTGCAGCAATAAAGCGGCGATACCAGCCACATGTGGGCTTGCCATTGAGGTTCCTCCGAGGTAATAGTACGAGAGCTGCCCCATGTTGACCTGGTAAGGTCCCACAACCCAGGAACCCGGTGCTGTTACATCCAGTTCTTGCCCTGAAAGTTCGCGGCTGGAAAAATCTGTGATGTAAATATCAGCAGCAGCGGTGGGGTCTGCAACATTTCCCAACCACCAGCTTGCTGAAAGCCATTCCCCAACCCAGCCTGCGGCAGCTACAGAGATGACTGGGGCATACGCTCCAGGGTAACCCATACCTGTAATGCCTTCATTCCCTGCAGAGGCAACGATAATGACACCTTTTGCGATGGCATAGTCGATAGCCGCTTTCTCCACAGCGTCTAACGCTGAACCGCCCAGGCTCATATTGATCACCACCGGGTACGCTGCCAGCGGACCGGCTTTCAGGTCGGCAATGTAGGTAATGCCGCGTGCAATAGTGGATGACCAGCCTGAGCCATTCTGGTTGAGCACCTTAACGGGTATGACCCATGCATTGGGTGCGACCCCGTTGATAGGTGTTGCACCTATACCATACCCAATAATGGTGCTGGTGACGTGCGTTCCGTGCGAATTCGTATCCAACCCCCATTTATTAGGTTGTGTGGAGACGGTTCCCTGTTCACCTCCCCCACCGCCAAACGATATCGCGTACTCCTGGGCGATACGTTCCACAGGGAAATAACCTTGCCAATTTTTCACCAGCCCCGTATCCAGAACAGCTACATAAACACCCGTTCCGTCGTAACTGACCGTACGGTTATCATAACCATAATCCGTTACGTTGATAGCATCCAGATTCCAGGTGCTGTAGCCGTTAGAAAAATCAGTTACTGCCGAGGTGATGATCGGAATGGCTTGACGCGTGGCATCTGGAGCAGCAGCAGAAACATAAGGCAGCGCTCTGATAGCCTCCAACTGGCTGGAACGAATTTTCATCGTGACAGAGTTGATTGGATAGATGACATCATTGACCTTGCCATAATGCCCAAGATCTGCCAGGATCGAATCGGTGACACCTGTACTTAATAAGATATTGATGCCTATTTGCTTATCCGGGGTGCTGGACATCGTCACCAGGCTTGCCAGCAGCATGAGAAGTGTGATGGTTACATGTATTTTCCTGTTTTTCATCCTATTCTCTCCTTAAAAATAAAAAAGCCAGGGGGGAAATTCGCCATTTTTCACAATCTGTGAACATGAATCCCGCCTGGTGATGGATATGATAATTATGATATATCAAATGATCAGGAAAAACAACAATTTCTTGCCATCCTTCTGACAAAAGATCAGATTGATAATTTATTAAAAGGAAACACAACACAATCTCACAAATTTCCCTATGACTCCTATTCGCGAAGCAATCATATTTGAACGAACAGGAAAAAATCTACCAGACTATTTAAACTACCTGGTGAAATATCTCAAAAACAATATTAACAAACGCTATATTGTTTCTGGTCTGGGCAAATTGCTGGAACATCCGCAAAAGGATTGGATACGTGATCATCTTTATGATGATTTGATGGCACAAATCCAGAGGCGGATTGAAGCCGAATCCTTATCAAAAACAACACCCCAATGAGAGATAGACGTCAAACCGCATAACCAGCGGTTGAGCAGCCCCTGGCTATGCTGTGATTCAAAAAGCTGCTGCAGGAACAGCCCGCAGGTTTAGTTTGGCAAACCCGCCAGAACACCCCTTTCCTCACCTTCACCCGCCCAGGGATCCGACAAATTCCAGGCTGCGTCAAAGGTTCCAATTTGATACTGCGTCGCCCGCAAGAAAATCCAGCGCATCTTCTCGCACTCATAAGCGGTGCTTTTCGCCCCATACTCGTTAATGCCGTCCTCTGTTGCCGCCCGGAGCTTCTCGGCAAGAGGATCGATCCACTGTTCCACCCAGGAAACTTGCATTTCCGGGAGGTTTTTGGGTTTTTCTCGAAGATAGCGCTCCCCAAAAGTAATCGGAAATGAATAACAGACATAATAAGCACAACAGATATCCCCAAAGGTGCCCTGGTACGCCGTCCTGATCCAGAAGTTGATCAATGCATCCCGTGATGGACGGGCTGCCCAGCGCGTTGCGGCGAAATCACCCACCTCTTCCAGCAAACGATATTCAACGCGCGTATCCGCAGACTTTCGTGAGTATTCCTGTCTGATTTTGATCCAGGGATTATGGGGTGGCACTTTGGGGTACACAATTTCGGCAATGTGATTGCTCAAGTAAGACAGATTCTGGATAAGCCAATAGTTAAACCGTTCTTCTGACAACTCCCCAGCAAAAAAAGCCTCGATCCAGGGGTGGTGAAGGTAGCGGTTCCACACAGGACCGGTAAACGAAATGCAGTCTTCAAGGAAAGTCATAGCAATATCTCCTTACTGTTCAGCACTTTTTTCTCGTGATGATGGGTTGAAAACCAGATCATTTCTACGATCACATATCACAAAAAGATATGGAGTGTTATGCACATTGACGGCTTTCATAGACAAAAACCGATCGAAACCTCTCTCGGTCAGTAGACAAAAATCACGCATACACGTGATTTTTAAGATACCCCAGGTAGGATTCGAACCCACAACCTAGGCGTTAGGAGTGCCTTGCTCTATCCATTTGAGCCACTGGGGCGTGTGTATTCGCATTATAGCATTTGCTTTTTCATCAGACAAGGGGCAGCGGTTCCAACCCGTGCGCCAGCAGCAGCGATTCATCGGCAAGCACGCACTGTGTGGAATTGTCTGCTACAATATGCCCGCCATCCATCACCACCGTGCGCGTGCACAGGTCCCGCACCATCGCCAGGTCATGCGTGGCAATCAGCATCGAGATGGGCAACCCGCGCAGCAAACCGATCAGGCTGCGCCGGGCGCGCGGGTCCAGCCCGGCAGTGGGTTCATCCAGCGCGAGGATGTGCGGCTGCATGGACAGCACCGTGGCAATGGCAATGCGCTTCTTCTCACCGATGCTGAGGTGATAGGATACCCTCTCTTTGTATGCCAGCATACCCACCGCGTCCAGGGCAGCATCGACACGCGGGGAAATTTCCTCCGTCGGTAAATCCTGGTAGATGAGCCCATACGCCACATCTTCAAACACGGTTGGCGAGAAAAGCTGGTCATCTGGCGATTGAAAAACCAGCCCCACCATCGCCCGGATGCGCCCCAGGTTCTTCTTCTCAAGAGGGATGCCCCCCACCTGGATTCGTCCCTCGCCCTGCAGGATACCGTTCAAATGCAGCAAAAGGGTGGATTTACCCGCCCCGTTGGGACCCACCAGCGCCACCTTTTCACCGTGCGCAATATGTAGACTGACCCCTTGTAATGCGTGCCGTCCATCCGGATAGGCAAAACTCAAATCGTCGATCTCAACCACACAGGACATCAAATCCCTCCGAGAAACACACCCAGTAACAGCAACAAAAACAAAATCAACAAAACGGATGCCATGAGCAGCCAGTCCTTTCTTCGCAGCGGGGATTGTTCCAAAACGCGCGGTGTGCCATCATAACCGCGCGCCAGCATGGCTGCGTACACCCGCTCGCTGCGCTCGATGGAGCGCAGGAACAATCCACCCGCCATCTCGCCAGTCACCTTTGCCCGCCAGAACAGGCTGCCACCGATTTTTCCTTTTGCATGAGCAGATGTGCCACTTCTCGCCTGTCGCGCCCGCAGCAAACGAGCCGCTTCTTCCACCAGCACAAACAAGTACCGCCACATCAACCCAATCACCGCCACCAACAGGCGTGGCAATCTTATTGCTCGCAATGCCATCAGCAGTTCCGGTAAACGCGTGCTGGCAGACAGCATGACCGCTGCCTGCACAGAAAGCCAGGATTTCAAGGTAATCCCGATCAAACGAACCAACCCCGCCTGCCCAATGGTGAGCTGAACAAATCCCATGTCCACCTGCCAGGTAACATCGCTCGGATAACTGAAAGGCAGCGGCAAGGCAGCCAGCCCAAACGGCAAAACAACCAAGGCGCGCTTTACCACAAAGGCAATCCCCAGCGTAGAAAGCAGCGCGCAAGACCATGCCAGCGATAACAGTAGAATGAAAGCAGCCCAGGCGTTCACGGGCAATAGAGCCGTCGCCAGGATGAATGCCAGGGTTAAAACCAGCTTGATGCGCGCATCAAGCTGGTGAACATAACTATCCGCTGAACGGTATGGATCAAGCGAAAAAGGAACCCCGCTCATCGACCTGCTTCAGTTGCCTTCTTTTTTCGCGCCAGGCTCACAACAAACATCACACCAGCCACCAGCATCACACCGATGATACCCGCAACAATTGTCGCAGCCGCTTCATTTTGAATACCCGGGAAGACGTAATCCGGGATGATGCTGTAGGGTGCTTCTCTGGCGGTCTCGAGGAAACCTTTTTGCTCAGCAACCCACTCCAGCCCATCCGGGAAACTGGATGCCAGCGGCGAGATCACCGCCAGCGCGAGTGCCACGATGAACCCCACCGCCAGAACCGCGCGGCTGCCAGCCGGCTGCGGTTCGCCGATATTGAGCAGGTCGCGCCGGGTGGCATACACAAACGCCAGGGCACCCAGGGTGATCAGCCCTTCGCCAATGCCAATCAAAGCGTGAATCCCCGCCATCGCCGGGATCGCCACGTTGGCTGGTGAGGTGCCGGAGAGTGCAAGCTGCAAACCCACACCCAGCGATGCAATGAAAATCGACAACCAGGCAGCCGAAAATCCGCCGGCAAAGACACCCCAGCGCTTCCCACCGGAAATCCGTTCAAAGATCCGGTACACCAGGTATGAGACCGCCACGCCCACTACCCCCATGTTGAACAGGTTTGCGCCTAAAACCAGCAAACCGCCGTCCTGGAAGATCAAAGCTTGCGTAGAAACAACCGCCGTCATGACCAGAATCGCAGACCAGGGACCAACAAGGATAGTGGCAATGGCTGCACCCATCAAATGCCCGGATGTGCCGCCTACCACAGTGAAGTTCAACATCTGCCCGGCAAAAATGGCTGCCGCCAGAACACCCAGCAGTGGGATTTTTCGCTCATCCAGGTTTTTGTTCAATTGAATCAGTGCAGTTGCAATGACGGGTATCGTGACAACCCACAAAACAACCGCGACGAGGACGGAAAGAAATCCATCTGGGATATGCATAGGTACAAGTGAAAACATCGTTAATCCTCCTTAGATTAAAGAATCTCTGAGATTATAATGCAAATTATTGCAATTGCTTATTTTTTATATTAATAATCGAATCCCCCAGACTGGCAAAGTCTTTGAATATCTC
>CAYRRA010000080.1:0-19816 GCA_964426355.1 uncultured Anaerolineaceae bacterium | reverse complement strand
ACTGAATACGCCATCGTTACGATGGCACATGAGTATCTGCCTGAAAGTATCAAAAAGGGAGATTTTGTCACCGTATTGGATATCGATGGTGGCATACTTGGTGATGTTGAAGTCGAAAGTGTACGCGCCATTGAACGAAACAATCACACATTGGTGGTCAAATTAAAAGCGCCCCGCCAGATTGCCCGTGAAATCTCCGGTATACAAGTTCAGGAAAACTGGGTTACCCAACCTCTACCAGAGGCTTTGGAACATTTGACCGATGACGCAATCGTCTGCCGCTGTGAACGGGTGACCGCTGGTGAAATTCGCAAACTCATCCGCAAAGGATACCGGGACCTGAATGAAATCAAAGCCATCACGCGGGCAGGAATGGGTGCATGTGGGGGAAAGACTTGCAACGCGTTGCTGTTGCGGTTGTTTCGCGAGGAAGGAATCTCCATCGAGACAGTTTCCGACCAGGTCAAACGTCCCTTGTTTGTTGAAGTTCCATTAAGTACTTTTGCCGGCTTAAAGGAGAAAAAGCAATGAACGCTCAACATACATTTGATGTCATCATCATCGGGTCAGGCAGTATTGGTACGCCGGCGGCGATGTACATGGCGGAAAACGGTTTAAAGACCCTGGTCATCGACCAGTTTGCCAGTTCTGGAAAAGGCTCAAACAAAGCAGCCATTGGGGGAGTACGTGCAACCCATTCTGATCCGGCAAAGATTCAACTGTGTCTGCGCAGCCTGGAAATATTTAAAACATGGGAGCAGCGCTTTGGTGAAGATATCGAATGGCACAGCGGGGGTTACTGCTTTCTTGCATACGGCGAGCAGCAAGAAAAGACTCTTAAAACCCTGTTAGTCACCCAAAAATCGTTCGGCTTGAATATCGATTGGCATGACCCGCATGGTATTCTCGAACTGGCTCCGGACGTCAACCCGCAAGGGCTGTTAGGTGGAACCTTTTCACCCGAAGATGGGTATTGCTCTAACTTGCGTGCTGTTCATGCTTTTTACAGCCGTGCGCTTGCCCTGGGCGCCGAATTTCATTTCAACGAAACCGTAACCCGCATCCTGCACGATAAAAACAAAATCACTGGTGTGCAAACCGACCGTAATGAGTATCACGCCCCGATCATCCTCAATGCTGCCGGACCCTGGGCAGCGGCTATTGGCGCGATGCTGGGTTTTAACCACCCGGTAATGCCCGATTCACATGAGGCTGGCATCACCGAACCTGTTGATCGTTTCCTTGAACCCCTCTTGATTGATATTCAACCAGGTCCGGGGTCGGCAAACATCTATTTCTATCAACAGAAGACAGGGCAGTTCAACTTCTGCCTGACGCCAGAGCCTCAAATCTGGGGAACTGACATGCATGAGACCAGTGACTTTCTTCCATTGGTTTCTCGACGCATCATTCGCATGGTGCCAAGAATGGCAAACATCCGTGTCAGGCGCACATGGCGCGGGCTTTACCCCATGACACCCGACGGATTTCCGCTCATCGGCTGGTCGAAAGAGATGGATGGATACCTGATGTCGATTGGAATGTGCGGACAAGGCTTCATGCTGGGACCGGGTGTGGGTGAGCTTCTTGCCAGAATGCTTACCCAAAAGAACCTCTCAGATGCTGACCAGCAAATCCTCGACCAGCTCAGTCCATACCGTGAGTTTAAAGGAAAAGAAGCACTCAAATAATTCTCCCCGTCATTATGTTTTAGCTCAACAAGGTCAGCCTTATCGCTGCTTTGTTGAGCTTCACTTTTTTCCGAGATAAGATGGTGTAAATCTTGATTGAAAAAATCAGGCAAAACCAGCATACTGCATACCGCGATAGATGGGCTTTCAAGATGGCATCATCTCTCAACTTATGAGATAATTAGCGCATTGAAATTATCCTGCTTTTTACAAGTATAAATGAATTATGTTCCGTACAGAAAAACGAGCCATTCGACCCCCATTTTCTACAAATGATGTTCGAAACAGGCTGTCATGATGATGGAAAACCCATTGACAGCAGAAATTATTGTCATCGGTGCCGGACCCTCTGGTACTTTGGCTGCCTACCAACTCGCTGCCCAGGGATACCAGGTTCTCCTCCTGGAACAGCATGACATCCCCCGCTACAAACCTTGCGGTGGTGGTATCCCGCTGCGCACATTACAGGAAATTCCCTTCGATATCAAACCAGCGCTTGAATTCCTTGCGGTGGGTGGGATGGTTTCTTACCAGGGTGAACCCAGGCTTCGCCAAAAGCTGAATGGCGAATTTGCCTGGCTTGCCATGCGAGACCGAATGGATGCGTACCTTCTTGAACAGGCGCGGCAGGCTGGCGTCCAGGTGCAAACAGGCGTGCGCGTCACCCGCATTGAAGAACGGTCGGAATGTGTTGCTGTTTTCACAAAAAGCGAAATATATACCGCCAGGTACCTAATCGGGGCAGACGGCGTTAACAGTATCACCGAACGCTCGCTTAAACTCCTGCCTGACCGGCAGACCGGTGTTGCCCTGGAAGCAGAAATTTTCGTACCCCAATCTTCTCTGGATGAACTGGGAATTTATGCGCTTTTTGATTTTGGCGCACTGCCTCAAGGCTATGGTTGGATTTTCCCCAAACGCAGTCATTTATCTGTGGGAATTTTCCATGCGAAAGACCAAAAAAACCTCGACATCAAAGAACATCTGATGCGCTTCATCGCTTGCCAGCCCATCCTGCGCCAGGGTGAAATACGGCACCTGCAGGGATATCGCATCCCTCTGGGCGGAAAGCCCCAACGTTTGCACACACAGCGCTGTTTACTGGTCGGTGATGCAGCCAACCTGGCTGATCCCTGGTTTGGCGAAGGCATCTTCTACGCTGTCCGGAGTGCAAACCTGGCTGCGCAGGTCATAGGAAAGGCAATGCAAAACGGTTCAAACGATTTGTCCGAATACACCCGCCTGGTTGATGAAGAAATAATCCGGGACTTCAAGTATTCCAGGCGCGTCGGAAAAATCGTTTACCGCATCCCACGGCTGGCGACCACGCTCATCAGCCGCAGTCCGATGATGCAGCAGGCTGTTTTTCACAACATACGTGGTGATCTTTCATTTGAACAGTTGTGGAATAAGCTAAAGAAGAATGTATTCACCATCTTTATCCAGGGGCTTTTTTTTTAGAGGAGAGAAAAACCGATGAACAATCATCAAAGTCGTGTTCCATTCATTTATTTAGGGGTCATCACATTCGTCTCGGTTGCGTTAATTGTAATCAATGCACTTTTAGGAATGGTTATACCTTTCAAGGTCGATTTTTTAATTGGTTTCGTGCTTGCGCTATTTGTTTTCGTTATCTGGCATTCCATTCTTACAAAAGGGTTGAAAAAGACCATCTTAATGCTAAGCATTTCGTTCATTCTGGCGTTTACTGCTGAAGCACTGGGCGTTAATTTTGGACTGGTCTTTGGAAAATACCATTATTCGGATATGCTGGGTTTTCAAATTTTTGGCGTGCCCTTGCTCGCTGCACTGGCGTGGGAGCCCATTCTTTACGCTGCATACTGCATTACCGACATTCTCTCCCCCTCTCTTTTCAAGCGAAGCGACTCATGGCGTCGGCGACTGCCTGTCTATTTCTGGATGGCTGGTATTGCCGCACTGGCAACCACAGCCTGGGATATGATGATTGACCCAATTGCTGTCTCGCAAGGCTGGTGGGTCTGGCATCAAGGTGGGGCATACCTTCCTTATGTTGCGAACGGTGTGCCCATTCAAAATTTTTTGGGTTGGCTTGGTGTTTCCTTTATCATCAACGTCTTATTTCGAATCATCGCTGATGCAGCCCCCGCGCCGCAGCGGTCATTGCATCTTTCCATTTACGGTCCAATCACCCTTTATGCTGCCTTATTTCTCACCTCGTTTGGCGTCACCGTTACCATTCTTGAACGACCGGAAGTTGGGCTGATTGGTGTTTTAGCAATGGGACCATTTCTGGCAATCGCCCTGACCAATGTAAACCTGATTCAGCGCGGTTTAGCTTCTCTGCTCGGATCAGGTTGGTTGGAAAACGAAATTACAAACAGCAGCGTAAAGATTGAGAATCAGTAAAAGGCGGAGAAGAAATGGATATTCATATTCAAAAAGATCAGTGCACCGGCTGTAATTACTGCACCATCGCCTGTCCGACAAAAGCCATCCGTCTTGAAATCGATGAAAAAGCGTATCCACAGATCGACCCGGCGCTTTGCACCAGATGCGGTGAATGTCTCTTTATCTGTCCCAACAATGTCTTCTCATCCGAAGAGATACCCCAACAGCCTATCCCATTAAAGAGCCGATACGATGCCATTATTATCGGCGCAGGTATTGGCGGATTGATGACCGCAGCAGGCTTGGCAAAAGCAGGAAAAAGCGTTCTGCTCCTTGAACAGTTGTCATTTGCTGGCGGAAAATACACCCACCTGGATTATGAGGGATACGCCATCAGCACCGCTGCCTGGACCTGCGCAGGTCCCAATAGCCGGTTGGGAAAGCTTGCCAGAAAACTGGGCGCAGACATCGAATGGATTACCGTGCACGACACCGGCGCAAAAGGAGGGCAGCAAGGCAACCATTGGGTGGTTACCCGCGATGGCAGGCGATATTTTTCACTCGACCAGGCACAAGAAAACATCGTTGGCGGACCCCAGGAAATGCCCAAAGTCCACCGTTGGGTTGCTGATATGTATAACCCGCGCAAGCAGTATCCCGATGATATGACCACACGTGAATACATTCAAAAATTTATTCCCAACAATGAGGAATACATCCGCTATGTGCAAACCATCATCACCTACTGTTTCGCCTCGCAGACAGTGGATACTTTCTCTGCGATGGAAACCAAACACGCCATCGTGGATTCGATTGAGCAAATGGCTGATTGGGGAACAGCACGCGGCGGAACAGCCGCCATCGTAGCAGCGTTGTGTGATGTCGTTTCAAAATTTCATGGCGAAATTGCGCTGCGCACAAAGGTTGATAAAATCATCATCCAGGATAACCGTGCTATTGGGGTTCGTCTGAAGGACGGCAGAGAACTGCACGCGCCCATCATCATCCATAACGCCGGTTTGAACCGTTTACTAACGCTGGCAGGCGAAGAAAACTTGCCGTCAGAATACGTTCAAAAACTCAAATCAGCTGTGCCTGCATTGGTCGCAGCCTTAATTCTGGGGACAAAACAGCCGCTGTTGGGCAGTGAACATTCACTGCTGCATACAATGGGCTGGGAACCCACATTAAACTGCTACGCCCCGACCTATTTTGACGCCGGGCTTGCCCCCAACGGAAAACATGCCCTGGATGTATTTTGGGTGCTCAAACCACCCTATCACCTGGCAGAAGAGTTGGAAAAGGTCAAAAACCAACTTCGGGAGGTATTCCCAGATTTCGATCAGCAGGTGGAACTTTGCATCCCCATGTTTTTCACCGGAGCCTGGACAGCCGAAATGGCGCATCGGTCCGGGCAAAGCGGAGCACAACGGCTCGAACCGCAAACACCCATTAATAATCTTTACTTTGTTGGATATGACGCTATTGGTTACGGGATGGCAGGCGATATCATCCCGCATGGCGTGGAAAAAGCGCTATACCTGATCCTTGCTGACCCGCAATATGCGCCACAGGACGAGAAGAAATCAGCCAGGTTACAGAAATGGTTAAAATCAAAAGCGCTGTCGGTTATTGCCTGGTATTCGCAGATAAAATCATCTCGTTCAGCCTAGCAGCCGCAACAAAACCTTTGGGTTCAATAACTCGCGTTGAGGCATGTGGTTCAAGAGCAAATATCCGAACAACAAGGCACGTTGTGGTTCTCTCTCCATCCTGCGAAAAATATGGTTGAGAAGTTGAGGCATTTTCAAGACCTGGCGAAACAGTCGGGCTGCACGCCAATCGGGGGCAAACATCCGCAGCAGTTCTCGCGTATACCCCGACAATCGGGCTACCGAGAAATCGCCCACCCGTAATGCCTCCACGGCATGGCGCGCAGCCAGTTCTCCGCTTTCCATTCCTGAACTGATTCCTTCTCCAGAAAGCGGATTGACCAACCCTGCTGCATCGCCTGCCACCATCACGCGATGGGCATGGGTTCTTTCTCGCCCTAAATCACTGCGGAGCGGATGCCCTTTTATCCCCCCGTCGGGTTTAGCCTGTGCTAATCGTTTACATGCAGTGCGCTGTTCAGCCAGGAAACGCTCCAAAAAAGACCGTAAGTCTACATCTTTGTCTTTCAACCGATAGGAGAATGTTCCCGTCCCCACGTTTGCATACCCATCGTTCATCGGAAAAATCCAGGTGTATCCCGGCACAAGCCATTTCTGAAAATGAAATTCGATGACCTTTGAGGTATCCGCATCGCCGTGGTAATACTGCCGGATGGCATACAGGTCTGGGGCACGTTTGACCAAGCCCAACCGACGTGTGACAGGTGCGTGGCTTCCATCTGCCAGGATAAGCACTTCAGCAGAGAATTTTGTACCATTCGACGAGACCAAAACATCATCCGCATTACAATCTACATGTTCTACCCTGGTGTTTTCAAATAGTTGAGCACCGTCTTTTACCGCTGTTTGGATCAGCATACTATCCATCTCGATGCGTTTCATGGTTCGCCCAAAACAATAACCATTATCAGCGGGTGGTTTGACTTCCAATATCCGCCCGTCCGGTGGT
Source organism: uncultured Anaerolineaceae bacterium (assembly GCA_964426355.1). GTDB lineage: Bacteria > Chloroflexota > Anaerolineae > Anaerolineales > Anaerolineaceae > JAJFTV01. The sequence goes on along the minus strand of CAYRRA010000080.1, from coordinate 13,133 downwards.
GACATTCGCAGCACTTCCGGCGCAAGGAATTGTTTTGACCATTCTCCTAATCCGCTGCGCTCCAACACAGCAAGACCGCGTGCGCCAACGCCATCACCGCAGGATTTATCGCGTGGGAAAGTTGTCCGGTCAAGCAAGGTTACTTTCACGCCTTCCTTCGCTAGCCGATGTGCCGCAACCGAACCAGCGGGTCCACCACCCACAACAATGACATCCGAACGAATCATGATAAAAAAACCTTCCTGTAAACAAAACTGATCAATGATGTATCTATTTCAATATCCACTATTTCTCAACAATAATAACAAGGATTTTACAAGTAAATAAGGATTTTGCAAGTATGGATCCTGTTACATTTTTCTCCCTTTCCGAAGCGGTCACATTTTTTATTCTTTTTCAACCAAATCACCTATCGTCTTCCATTTTTTGTTTTTCATCCGTTGCCACACCCTCGCTAAAATGGCGAGCATTGCTTGAACCATCATTGACAGTTCCGCTTCTTTCTCATATACTAAAAATAACAAAAAAGACGGGGAGCCTGTTTACCAGGCTGAGAGGAGGATGAAAATCCTCGACCCGCATCACCTGATCCGGATAATGCCGGCGGAGGGATCGAAAAATGCTTTTCTGACGCCCTTCCCGGTGGAGGGCGTTTTTTATGCAGCAAACTAAGCGCGCAGTCCTTTTTGTCAACGGCGAACTTGCCAGCACGAATTGGCTGAACGAGTTTCTAAAGGAAGACGATTTCCTGGTGGCAGTTGATGGAGGCTGGCGGTACCTGAAACCACTGGGACGTTTCCCCAACCTGTTGATTGGCGACTTCGATTCGCTCGACAACGATGATTTGCAAATCATCCAGGCTTCTGGCTGTGAGATTGCACGTTTCCCCACCGAAAAAAACGAAACCGATCTCGAACTGGCTTTTGCAGCAGTGCTTCAACGCGGGTACACAGCCATTCGTGTCATCGCCGCTCTGGGCGGCAGGTTAGACCAGACATTGGGCAACTTGTTCCTGCTGACCCGACCCGAGTACGCAATCTGCGATATCCGCCTGGAAGACGGACAGGAAGAGGTCTTTCTGGTTCAGCAAGAGTCCACCATCCACGGACGCCCCGGTGAGACACTTTCGCTAATCCCCCTTGGCATCCCTGCAAAACAGGTAACCACAGAAGCATTGAAATATCCGTTGAAAGGTGAAACGCTCTACCCAGACCAGACCCGCGGCATCAGCAACGTGATGCTTTCGCAGCAGGCAAAGGTAAGCCATGCGGAAGGTACGCTGCTCTGCATCCACCGCCGCAAAGTCGATTGACCGGTCAGGGACTGAAAAATCATTCATACATTTAAAAGGGTTAAAAATGAAAAATAAGATCACCATCTACTTATCAACCTTCCTGATTTTCGTTTTTTTACTGTCCGCTTGCCAACCAACCTCCGGCACAGCGGAAAACCAGCAGGAAGCAGAAGCTGAAAAGAAAACTCTCACCATCATGACGCATGACTCCTTCGCTGCCAGCGAAGCGGTGATCCAGGCTTTTGAGCAGGAAAACAATGTTGAGCTGGTCTTCCTGAAAAGCGGCGATACGGGTTCAGCGCTCAACCGGGCAGTCCTGTCCAAAGAAAACCCGCTCGCAGACGTATTCTACGGGGTCGATAACACCTTTCTGACAAGAGCCTTAGACGAAGGGATTTTTGAGCGTTATGATTCACCGCTATTGGCACAAATTCCCCAGGAATATAAACTGGATGCAGAGAACCGCGCCCTACCTGTCGATTACGGCGACGTGTGTATCAATTATGACAAAGCCTATTTCGCCGAGAAGGGCATCCGCGTGCCGGACAGCCTTGAAGACCTGCTCCTGCCAGAATACGAGGGGCTGCTAGCGGTTGAGAACCCGGCGATCTCCTCTACCGGTCTGGCGTTTTTACTGGCGACCATTGAACACTTTGGCGACCCTGGGTACCTGGAATTCTGGCAAAGCCTGCGCGAAAACGGCGTGGTGGTGGTAAACGACTGGGAAACTGCATACTACACAAACTTCAGCGCTTCATCGGGCAACGGTCCACAGCCAATGGTGGTTTCTTACGGAAGCAGCCCGGCAGTTGAGGTGATTTATGCGGAAACCGAGCTGGAAGAAGCGCCAACTGGCTCCATCATCGGCGAAGAGACATGCTTCCGACAGATTGAATTTGTTGGTATTTTGAAAGGCACAAAACAACGCGAGCTCGCAGAAAAGTTTATTGATTTCATGTTGGATGTCGCTTTCCAGGAAGATATGCCAGAACAGATGTTTGTCTTCCCTGTAAACCAAAATGCTAAGCTCTCACAAGTATTCCTGGATAACATTGAAATTCCAGAGCAGCCGGCATATATGGAGCCAGGACAAATCGCCGAGAAACGCGAAGAATGGATTCAAGCTTGGGATCAAGCTGTCCTGCGGTAAGAAATGAGCTCATCGGTGAAAGATAATCCCCCTCAGAAACGCGGATTGAACGCCAGCTTCTTGCTTTGGCTGGTTCCGGGTGTATTCCTGCTGATCTTCTTTTTGCTGCCATTGGCAGAAATCATACGTACAGCCGCCAAAAACACATTTTCCGAGGGATTGAACCGTATCAACCTGCAAACTATCTGGCAGCCTTTATCTTTCACCATCTGGCAGGCGACCATTTCTACCTTACTTACGCTGATTCTGGGGCTTCCGGCTGCTTTTGCGCTTTCACGTTTTCGCTTCAGGGGCAAATTCATCCTGCGAGTACTAACCACCCTGCCATTCATCCTGCCCACCGTAGTGGTCGCGGCGGGCTTCAATGCGCTTCTCGGTCCCAACGGCTGGCTGAACAGCGGACTGATGGGGCTTTTTAAACTGGATACACCGCCCATCCAGATCTTGAATACCTTTTCTGCCATCCTCCTTGCACATCTCTTTTACAATATCACCATCATCATCCGCGTAGTGGGAAGCGCGATTGAGCAAATGGAAGTCCGTCTCGAAAATGCAGCCAGGGTGTTGGGCGCATCCCCGTTCCAGGTCATGAAAGAAGTCACATTGCCGTTGTTGCGGGTTCCCATCCTGGCTGCTGTATTGCTTGTTTTCCTGTTCAATTTCACCAGCTTTGGTGTCATCCTGATGCTCGGTGGAGCAGGTTTGGCAACATTAGAAGTGGAGATTTACAAACAGGCATTGCACATGCTGAACCTGCCGCTTGCCGGGTTGCTCTCACTCATCCAACTCGGGTGCACACTTTTGGTGTCGATCTTCTACTTGCGGCTGACACGCAAAACCACGACGCAGCTTACACCCCGCCTGTACGGGGAAGGCACTCAATCCCCACGCGGCTGCCGGCAGCGTCTCTTCCTGGGGATCACCGTGTTCTGCCTGGTGCTGTTGATTGTGTTGCCTCTTTCAGCATTGACCCTGCGATCCTTCAACAAATTGGAGGCAAACCGCGGCGAGCGCGGTGAGGTGCAAACCGGTTGGACATTGACGTATTACCAGGAACTGTTCACCAACCGCCGCGGCTCGATTTTTTATGTCCCTCCAATTACTGCCATCCGCAATTCTCTTCTCTACGCGACCTCAACCATGCTCATCTCGGTCTTTCTGGGTACGCTGGCGGTCTATGCATTGAACAGAAGGAACAAAGGTTCGAGTGTGCTCGACCTTCTTTTGATGCTGCCGTTGGGCACATCGGCTGTCACTCTGGGGCTTGGATACATCATCTTTTTCAACCGCTTGCCCATCGATACCCGCATCTACCCTGTCCTCATCCCGCTGGCACATTCACTGGTCGCGCTGCCGTTTGTGGTCAGGAGCATGCAGCCCGCGATTCTCGCCATCCCTCCTTCGCTGCGACAGGCAGCAGCTATACAAGGGGCTTCACCCTGGCGAGTCTGGCGTGAGGTGGATTTACCGATCATCCTGCGCGCTGCTTTGGTCGCGGCGATTTTCGCTTTTACCATCTCACTGGGCGAATTTGGCGCCACGACATTCCTTGCCCGCCCCGAATATCCCACGATGCCGGTCGCAATTTACCGCTTCCTCTCCCAGCCTGGTGCATTAAACTACGGTCAGGCTATGGCGATGGCAACACTGCTGCTCGCCACTTGCGGCATCAGTATTGCGGCTTTAGAATTACTGCAAAAACCCGGGCAGAAATTTTTATAGAACAGGAACACCTCATGCTGGAAGTAGTCAATATCTGGAAAACCTACGAAAACAAACCACTGCTGCAGGGCGTTAATTTTGAGGTGCGCCCAGCTGAAACGGTCTGCCTGTTAGGTCCATCGGGGGGCGGGAAAAGCACACTGCTGCGCATCATCGCCGGGCTGGAAACACCTGAAACGGGTACCATCCGCTGGAATGAAAAAGACATGAGCGAAATCCCTGCTCACCAACGCAACTTTGGCTTGATGTTTCAGGACTACGCTCTCTTTCCTCATCGAAGCGTGGCACAAAACGTTGCATTTGGTCTGCGAATGCAGGGACAGACCAAAGACCAAATCGAACCACAGGTACGGGAGCTTCTTCAAAGAGTTCATCTTGAAGCACTGGCAAATCGCAGGGTAACGGAGCTTTCCGGTGGAGAACAGCAGCGCGTGGCTTTGGCGCGCGCACTGGCGCCCAAACCACAGCTTTTGATGCTGGACGAACCACTTGGCGCGCTTGACCATACGTTAAGCGAGCAGTTAGCCGCCGGGCTGCGCGAGGTTCTCCGCTCCACGGGTACGCCGGCAATTTATGTCACCCACGACCAGAGCGAAGCCTTTACGGTCGCTAACCGGATTCTATTAATGAACGATGGGGAAATCATCCAATCCGGTGCGCCAGAGCAGGTATACCGCTATCCGGCTTCGGTTTGGGCTGCCCGCTTTCTGGGACAGAACAACCTGGTTGCAGGAAAAGTGGTATCACTCAATCCTTATCAGGCAGAAACCCCCTTGGGTATTTTCTCGGTTGAGGAGGCAGATTCTCCTTTACCCATCGACACCCATGTCCAGATGCTCATCCGCGCCGCTGAAGCTTCTCTTGAACCACGCCAGGAATATCCAAACTCCATCGAGGGGATTGTAAAAGATACCGTCTTCCAAGGGAATGATTTTCGCGTGGATATCACCAGCAAAGATGGCAGCCTGCTGCGGTTTTATCTGCCGCAAGCTCTCTTGCCAGGCGAAGCGATTACGATGTATCTCAAACCCGAATCGCTCTTCTGCATTCCCATATAAAAGGAACCGTGCATGTCCATGATTTCCGTGATTAAATGCAACGCATTTGGGGTTGAACAATGGCGTTATCAGGGAATGGTTATACATAGTGCAGCCGGTTGCGTCATCCTGGAAGCCTTTTTTGACCGCCCGGATATGAACCTGAACGGTCTTTACCTGGCGCAGGGAGACCGTTTTGTCGAGATTTATTTCTCAGACCGGTGGTACAACATCTTTGAAATTTACCCCAAGCGCGGTGGGCAAATAAAGGGCTGGTATTGCAACATCACCACCCCCGCGGTTCTGTCAGAAAACTCGGTCATGTATCATGACCTGGCATTGGATTTGCTGGTGTTCCCGGATGGTCGGCAACACATCCTCGATGAAGATGAATTTGAATCGCTTGGGTTAGAGCAAGAAACAAAACAAACAGCCCTTGCAACCCTTAAAGAGTTGCAAGAGTTGTTCATTCAGGAACCATCCTTCAGTGTCCTAAAATGGAAAGATGAATATTAGAAAAGAGGTTCTTCCAGGAAGCTCAAACAGCCAGGAGACCTGCTCTTGCCGTGTTGAACATGCTGAACAAATCGGAGATGCTCTCGTAATTCAAAGCACCCACTACAATGATGGCGATGCAGCACAGGCACAACAGAAGAACTGCAATGATGACCACGATGATGATGGTCTTTTTATTGCCCTTCTTTAGCGCTTCTTGAGCGGGCGGCATACCTGCTGGAGGTGCAATAACCTCGGGTTCGGCGCTAAATGCTTCAACTGCCTCTGGTTGCCCGGACGACAGAACCGTTTTTTCCTCAGGTTCCACTGCAAACTTTGGCTCTTCTGCGGGCGGTTCCATATCCCAGTCAACCGCTTCGACGACAGGCTTCACTTCTTCCTCTTTTTTGGGTTCTTCCGGCGGTACCGGTAAGCTGCTGGCAGGGATGGTTTCAAAATCGCTCATAATTTCCTCCACTAAAAGAATTTTCGGGAATAGCGTGTGATGCTGTTCTTATTGTAGCAAAAAAAGCATCGTCTGACTTATTGATTAACAAATGGCAGTGCGCAGAAAGGTAAAAGCGTTACACCAAGCAAAGGCAAGATGATGCCGATGCAAATACCAATCAATGTCAGGGCGATGTTAAGATAACCCAGAATCAGACCCGCTTTTGCCTGACCGCTTCCGGTGATCCTCCCCATGCTCTTGTTGATTTCAGACATCGCCATGTGCCCCGTGATGACAGCGACTAGTCCACCCAAGCCAAAAAGACCCAACCACCCCAAAATGCCAGCGATCAGGCTGATCACTGCCAGGGTGCTCGACTGCTGCGGTAAAGGCTGCTGCGGATAATTTCCATACGGATATTGTTGTGCCATAATTTCTCTCCTTTTATTATTGTATCAGGTAAAAAATCCACCCCACGTGCCAGTCAGTAAAAATCGTCCATAATCCATCAAACCAATTTGCAGGATGGCAGTTGTCGATCCAAGCAAAAGTAATACCCAGATCTGACGAATTTTCACGAAAACGTTTTCACGTTTCAGAATCATCGTCCAGACAATCGTGTAGATGATTGCCAGCACAAGAACCACGTTGAAAGCACTGAGAATAGCGAGGGGGTAAAGCAGTAACACATTTTCCGACAGTATCATTGCTTCCAGTACCAAACCTGACAGGAGAAGCGTCAGTAATTGCTTCCATGAAGTCAATGCACGCTCTGCCCGCCAATCTCGCCATAAAGTCTGGTTGAACACCGGAAACAAAATGGCAGCAATGCCCAAGCCCAGCAGGATACCGGTTAGCGCCCGCAGCCAATTTTGTGGTTCGTAAAGGGGTTCAATTGAAGCTAAAAACGGTATTGCATTGCCTGTTTCATCCCCCAGGGTAAGGTAAGAATTTGCTCCATCAAAAGCAAATGCCAGCAGAGCTACTGCAAACACCACCAAAAATTTCCGGGCAGGCATACCGCCGCGTTTACCCATGTGCAACTGGTAGACCATACCTAGCAGAGCGCCCAGGTGCATTCCCGAACAACGCGCGCAAAGTGGTAGCTGTCTGTCTGCGAGATGAAAGGAATGGCTTCCAATCCGATGGCAAACAGCATACCCCACGGCATCCGCTTTTCCCAACAGACCAGACGGGGTTGCAATCAGCCAGATTAAGAAGACAATTCCTGCTAATAAAGGCACGGCAATTTTGATCGGTCTAGAATAATCTTTTCCAGTGTTGTGTTCATCCATGATAGATAACATTATATTGACAACAATCCCATTTCGCAAGCAAATACCCTTTGAACCCGGCGCTCAAGAAGAAACTATGTTATATTGCTGGGAGATAGAGGAGCTATGAAACCAATTGCCCATGTCATGATCCTGATTGCACTTATCTGCCTGGTGTTTCTAACCCAATGCACAGGGACCCTATCAACGCCTGATGAAACTGGACGCACCACAGAACCCATTGCCCAACTTCCAGATACCTCTCCTTCAGGAACACTTCAGAACCCCGACAGCGCAGCCATCCCTCAAACGAATCCGGCTTCTATCGAAATCACTACAGACCCGGTGGTCAACCCGCTCACCGGCATGATCGTTGAAGACCCTGCCAATCTCAATCGTCGACCTGTGCTGGTAAAAATTGAAAACCTACCGCGGGACAACCGCCCACAATGGGGGCTTACACTGGCAGACGTCGTGTATGAATATCACACCGAAGAAGGCACAACTCGCTTCGCTGCATTGTTTTACGGGCAGAACAGCAAGAAAATCGGACCCATCCGTTCAGGACGCATGTTTGATGTACAACTGGTGCAAATGTATAAATCCTTGTTCATCTTCGGGAGCGCATACCAGACCGTCTTTGAAGCCTTCCAACAACAGGATTTCAATGACCGCCTGGTTGTCGAAGGTCCCTATACCTCGCCAGCGCTATTCCGTTACGAACCTGAAGGAAAAAACGTACTGCTCCTCAACATGAATGAACTGGATAGTGTTCTTGAATTCTTTGAAATCGATAATTCCCCTCAAAACCTGGAGGGAATGCTATTTCAGGATGACCCACCAGCCGGGGGTTTGACTGCCGAACACATTTATGTGCGTTTCTCCAGCGCTATATACAACCGATGGGATTATGATGAACAGACCGGTCGCTATTTACGCTACGTGGACACCCAGAATGCCTACAGCCGCGACCAGGAGAAGTACGACCTGCTCACCGATCAACTGACCGGGAACGCCATCTCCGCTGACAGCGTGGTCATCCTCATGGCAAAGAACTTCGCCATTGCCCAGAACATTTATGATATTAAACTGACAGGCAGGGGAAAGGCATTTGTCGCCCGCAATGGTACGATTTACGATGTGTATTGGGTGCGTGAACAACCGGAAGACCTGCTCTCTTTCACAGGTCAGGATGGCTCTCCATTTCCCCTTAAGCCCGGTCAAACCTGGTTTGAAGTGATGAGCGACCCAACCAATGTCGAAAAACAAGAACATACCTGGCGTTTTACCTTCAATATGCCCGATGAGTTATAAAAAAAAACCGTCGCAACCATTAGCTGTGGAATTGACCACAAATGTGGGGTTATCCACAGCGTGCAAAATAGAAGCTCATCCCACATCTGCAAACGGTGAGGCTGTCACCGCTTTTTGGCACCCCCTTTGCTAGCGGGTAACCTCTTACTCAGAGAGGTTACCCTATCCTTTGGGAGCAGTCAGGATCAGATAGCGTGATCCAAAACAAACGTTATTCAGAAAAGCCTTTGCCTGAATACTCCGCCCGATCTCCACGTGCTAAACGAATGATAATCTTTACCAATTTGGTCAGGGTCATCACCACCAGTACGATCAGGGTAACCCCAAAAGCCATGGCAAATGCTTTCATCCCAAATAGCTGAGGATCGTTCATCAGATCAAACAGAAAGTTCGTAAGTTGAAACGAAACACCACTCGCACCGTGTGCCGCAAGCCAGGTCACATGCCCCTTATATAACAGGGCAAGCACGACGATTGAAAAGACATCTATTCCCAACTCGAATATCCGACTGGCTGCATTCCATTGACCCTGCCAGAGCATATAAATATTGAAACCGATTCCAATCGCCAATGAGGCGTAAATCCATGTCAGATATTGCAAAAGAACCGGATTCGGATAAAACTCTCCCCCAGGTGAGATATAAGCTCCGATCTTATCAGGCATCACCACCAACAGTGCTAACAGGATCATCCCGGCTACAATCCCAAAAATAGTTTCACCTCTACTAACTGCCCTGGTATTCTCGATGACAGGCAGTTTGCGCGGATCCCACTTTTCATCATCCAATTCGGGTTTTACACCATATGCCTGCAAGATCATGAACACAACCACAACCCACCCAATTGTCGCGGGTATGCTGGTTACAAGACCTGCGATTAATTCGCCTGCATGAATCCCATTCCCTGCCCAAAGCACAATCAAATTGGCTAACAATTGTGCGCCGATTGTCGCCGCCAGGGCAATGCCCGTGACCATACGGAAAAGCGGGTAAAGAGCAGGTCCAATCACATATTGGCTTTGTGGATTGAAAGAAGCAGCCATCTTTTGTGGTGAGCCAGTCTCATAGAGCAGGTTGATTACATCTTCCTCGGTCGGCGACCCGGTCACACGCTCCTCCAGGGTGTCTTCCAGGTGAGAGCGGATCTCAGCCAGAATATCTTCACGTCCTTTGGCAGGTAAGTTTTTCCCTACCTGGTGTAAATATCGTTCAAGAAACTCCATTTTGTCCTCCATTATTCAACGGGCTTTTCAGCCAGTAATTTTTCAATCAATTGATTCAATTGACGCCACTCGGCAGAGAGATATTGCAGCAATATCGTGCCTTCTTCACTGATCTGGTAATAGCGGCGTGGTCTGGCGCCCTCAACAACCCAGGCGCTTTGCAGCAACCCCTGCCCCTCCAACCTGCGCAGCATCGGGTAAAGTGTTCCCTGGTCAATCTTGATCCCGCACTCCTCCAGATCGTTGATCAGTGCGTATCCATATTTGTTTTCGCCCAGCATGCTGAGCACAGCCAGCGGTAATGCACCTCGTCTCAACTCTTGCGTCAGGTTTTCAAGCTGTTCTGAATTGGTTTCCTTTTTCATATTTGTATTTTACTGTGTATCACATAATATTACAAGATGAAAAATATTATTATTCCATATTACCGTGTATGACTCACCTAAAGATTTACGTCATTGGTATGAATAAACCGGCTTTTTGACCGCCCGTTAAAATTTATCTCAGCCGACCGGAAAAAAGTGCTATACTAACCGGAATTCGAAAACAGAAATTTACCCACCCTCACGCCTCAAAAATCTGATCCGCATAGAACAATTTTGGCAAAGGTAGTGGATGCATCAGCAAAATACTTGTACCCAGCCTTCATGAAATTCGGTTAAGATTAGTGTATGTGCTATCACTTTCTCTATCCAAAACTACAAAGCGCTACTGCCATAAATATTGAAACCGGTATGAAGCGAAAAAAGGGGGAATGATGTGCGGAATCACTGGCTTTGTTGACCCACGCAGCAGGGATGACCCTGCTCTTCTTGACGCCAACGTCCAACGCATGGCAGCCCGGATTCTGCACCGCGGACCGGATGACGCCGGCACCTGGGTGGATGAAAGGGTTGGGCTGGCGTTTGGTTTTCGACGCCTGGCAATCATTGACCTCTCACCGACAGGCAAACAGCCGATGTTATCCGCCGATGAACACTTTGTGATTATTTTTAATGGTGAAGTGTACAACTTTGTTGAATTGAGAAAAGAACTCATTGAGCGGGGGGAAACATTTCGCGGAACCTCGGATACCGAGGTCATCCTTTCATGCATCTGTCACTGGGGTCTTATAGAATCCCTCTCACGATTTAATGGGATGTACGCTTTTGCGCTCTGGGATCGCAGCTTGATGAAATTACACCTGGTACGTGACCACCTCGGCATCAAGCCCCTGTACTATGGGTGGAATAATGGAGTTTTTCTGTTCGGTTCTGAGCTGAAAACCTTACGCGCTCATCCGGATTTTCAAGGCGAGATCAACCGGGATGCACTCTCGCTCTATCTACGGCACAACTACATTCCTGCGCCATATTCCATTTATACCGGCATCCATAAACTTACCCCGGGCTGCGTGGCAACCCTGGATTTGAATGACCTGCACGCGCCTCTTATCCCTCAACCCTATTGGACAGCCCGCCGTATCGCCGAGCAAAATTCAGCCAATCCCTTGCGGTGCAGCGATGAAGAAGCCATCTCGGCACTCGACAGCCTTCTGCGGGATGGAATCCAACAACGGATGATTGCAGATGTGCCTTTGGGTGCTTTTCTTTCAGGGGGAGTCGACTCCTCCAACGTCGTTGCACTCATGCAAGCCGTGAGCGACCGCCCTGTGAGAACTTTTACCATCGGTTTTACCGAAACAGATTACAACGAAGCCGCGTATGCTGCTGAAATCGCCCGTCACCTGGGAACCGAGCATACCGAGATTGTTGTTTCACCGGAAACCGCGCGTTCGGTTATCCCTATGCTGCCTGGTTTATACGATGAGCCGTTCGCCGATTCATCTCAAATTCCCACGTACCTGGTTTCCCAGCTTGCCCGCCAGCATGTCACAGTCAGCCTGTCTGGCGACGGCGGCGACGAGCTCTTCACAGGGTATAACCGCTATTTCTGGGGGGAGCGCATCTGGCGTACCGCCGGATGGATACCTGCAAGGCTGCGACGTTCCATCACGCGCCCTTTGAGCAAAGTCCGCCCGGAAAGCTGGATGAAGATACTCAAAACCGCCGGACCGCTGGCTCCCCAAAGCGCTCATCAGCCCCAATTCGCCGACAAAATGCAAAAGTTACTGGAAGTACTGGAAGCAGGCAGCCCTCAAGCGCTTTACCGACAGGTTGTTTCGCTCTGGAAAGAACCCGACCAGGTGGTTCTAAACGGTCATGAACCTACAACTGCGCTCAACGATACCGCACAATGGGCAAACGTGCCGGATTTCAAACATTGGATGATGTACCTTGACCTGATAACTTACCTGCCCGATGATATCCTGGTCAAGCTCGACCGCGCCAGCATGGGCGTCAGCCTTGAATCGCGCGTACCCTACCTGGATGACCGCCGTGTGATCGAGTTTGCATGGCGTACACCCCCCAATATGAAGGTACGCGACGGACAAAGTAAATGGCTGTTACGCCAGGTTCTTTATCAATATGTTCCACCGCGTCTCATTGAACGACCCAAGATGGGTTTTGCCATCCCGATAGATACCTGGTTGCGGGGTCCCTTGCGGAATTGGGCTGAACAATACCTGCAAGAAGACCGCCTGCGAAAAGAGGGGTTCTTTAATCCCGAACCCATCCGGCAAAAGTGGGAAGACCATCTTTCAGGCAGGCACAACTGGCAATATCCCCTGTGGGGCATCTTGATGTTCCAGACCTGGCTGGAAGCACAGGGAAAATCCGCATGAAAGTCATCCTTTTTGCCAATACGGATTGGTACCTGTTCAACTTCCGCCTTTCCCTGGCAAAAGGTTTGCGAAATGCAGGTTATGATGTGGTCTTGATCTCACCCCCCGGAGAATTTGGGGAACAAATCAAAGCGGAGGGTTTTCGTTGGCTAAGTTTTCCGCTCGAACGCCGCGGGATGAACCCTTTCAAAGAAATCCGCACCATTTTCCGTCTGTTCCGCTTTTATCATGCTGAAAAACCAGATGCGGTACATCATTTCACCATCAAATGCGTCTTATATGGTTCGCTGGTCGCTCATCTGAACGGCATCAGAAAAGTGATTAACTCCATCACAGGTCTTGGCTACCTGTTCATCTCAGACACGCGGCGGGCAGCATTTTTGCGCCCGTTGATTTACTTCTTTTACCGCCTGGCATTGCGTAACACCGCCGTCATCTTTCAAAACCCGGAT
>CAYRRA010000079.1:0-19856 GCA_964426355.1 uncultured Anaerolineaceae bacterium | reverse complement strand
AAAACAGCCATCCTGCCCGGCGAGATCATTTTTTGTATCCATGTACCCAAACTATCAGGCATGCAGAGCAGTTCCTTCCAGAAACACGGTCCGCGCAGCGGGATGACCATCTCCATAGTGAATGCTGCCGCCTTTCTCGCCATTACCCCGAATACGATGATACAGGACGTGCGGATTGCCCTAGGAGCAGTTTCGCCAACCGTGGTTCGCTGCAAAGGGGCAGAAGCATTTCTGATGGGCAAAGCACCAGGTATAAACATTTGGGAAGAAACGGCAGAAATCGCTATCCAGGAGATTCATCCAATCGAAGATGTGCGCGGAACTATCTCCTACCGCCTCGCGCTCGCAAAAGGGCTGCTAATCCGCGCCCTGGAACATGCATTCACCACCGCAAAAAGGAAACAGACAAATGGATAAAATTGCAATCCAATTCCAGGTAAACGGTCAACAGGTTGAGTTTTCCACAGCGCCGAATCGCACATTGCTGCAACTTTTAAGAGAAGACCTGGGGTTAACAGGCACAAAAAATGGGTGTGAAACCGGTGAATGCGGTGCATGTACGGTCATCATTAACGGCGAACCTGTTAATTCCTGCCTGGTGCTCGCCGGGCAGGTGAACGGGATGAAGGTCGAAACAATTGAAGGGCTTTCTCGGAATGGCAAACCACATCCGCTGCAAACCGCTTTTGTTGAAAGCGGGGCAGTACAATGTGGATTTTGCACGCCCGGTATGATTATGGCATCCAAAGCCTTGTTGGATAAAAACCCACATCCCACCCGTGCTGATATCCAAGAAATGCTTTCGGGAAACCTCTGTCGATGTACCGGCTATACGAAGATATTTGAGGCTGTTGAGAAAGCAGCGCAGGAGATGTCTAATGGATAGCCCACAAAGCCTTCATCTTCCTTTTTCAGAAAGCGACCGCAGGGCAGGTCTTTCAGAAATCCGGTTAGATGCCTGGGAAAAGGTATCGGGGCAAGCCAGGTACGTCGATGATTTAGCCGTGCCTGGGTTGTTGACCGGTCTGGTTTTCCGCAGTTCGCATCACCATGCCTTGATTCTTTCTTTAGATTTGTCTGAGGCAGAAAAAGTAGAAGGCGTCATCAGCGTTCTTACTTCAAAAGACATCCCCGGGTCAAAAATCGTCGGGGATATCATCCAGGACCGCCCGGTACTGGCAATCGACAAGGTCAGGTTTATCGGTGAACCCATCGCTGTGATTGTTGCACAAGATTTAGACAGCGCAGAACGGGCAAGAAATGCGATACAAATTGAGTATGAGCCGCTGCAACCCCTCTTCGACCCTATGGAAGCGCTCCAAGAAAATGCTCCCCCCATTCACCCCAACGGCAACCTTTGTTCAGCCACTGAAGCAGAAAATGGCAATATTATTGCAGGGTTTGCTCAATCCGACCTCATCCTGGAGGAGACGTTTCGTGTCCCCAGGATATACCCGGGTTATCTGGAACCCGAGACCAACCTGGCTATCTGGAAAGAACCCGGTCAATTGGAGGTATGGGTCAGTTCACAAAAACCCTTTAGTGACCGTACCGCGATTTGTCAGGTTCTGGCGTTGCCTGAAGACGACGTAATGGTCAGGTCAGCAGCCGTAGGAGGAGCCTTCGGCGGGAAGGAAGATTCCAGCCTGGCGCTTCTTGCTGCGCTGGCAGCATGGAAGACCAGAACCAGTGTAAAAATTTCCAACACCCGCGAGGAATCCATCCTTGCGCATCCCAAAAGACACCCGGCTGTATTGCAGTACAAAATAGGTGCAAAGAAAGATGGAACATTGATGGCACTCCATGCCCGGGTTTTCATGGATACCGGCGCATACGCCTCCTATGGTCCGGCAGTGGCGCAATTGCTCACCGAAACCGTTACCGGACCGTACCGGATCCCAAACGTAAAGGCAGAGACCTGCTTATGTTATACCAACAGCCCAATCTCTGGGGCTATGCGAGGTTTTGGTAGTCCGCAAACCAACTTTGCCTATGAAAGCATGATCGAACTGCTTGCAGACAAACTCGCGATGGATTCCTCATCATTCCGCCGAAAAAATATCTGGCGCAAAGGCGACAAGTCTTATACGCGCGTGCGGGTCAACCAACCGGAGAGTATTGAAGCATGCCTGGATATAGCACAGGCAGAATGTGCACAGCTTGAACGAATACCCTCTTCACCAGGAAAACTGGCTGGAGTCGGTTATGCCCTGGCATTCCAGACCATGGGGTTGGGGCGCGGCGTACCCGACGACAGCACTAACCAGCTTGAGTGGCTCCCAGATGGAAGAATTTTGCTTCGTGTCGGTGCACCGGACCTCGGTCAGGGTCTATTCACTGCTGCAGCACAAATCACAGCAGAAGCTCTTGGGGTGGATCTGTCCCAGGTCATGGTGGAAAACATCGACACATCGAAATCTCCGGATGGGGGCGTAACCTGCGCTTCACGAATGACCTATATGGTGGGAAATTCACTTCAAAAAGCCGCTGCCCAGGCGGTGCAAACACTGCTAGAAGAGACTGCTCATCTCCTCCAGACCGATTCCCACCAGTTATGTTACCACCAGGGTACCGTCCAACGCATTGACCAGCCCGGTGCACCTGTCATCCCTGTTGCAGAAATCATCAGCCGGCTTGCAGAGTCGGAAAAGAAAATCCAGGTCAACAACACGTTCAGTTTTCCTTACGGGTCTGAGGTACCAGATCACTTACCGGTTGGGATGCCGCATGTTTTGTTCTGCTTCGGTGCCCAGGCTGCCCGTGTTGAAGTGGATCCACTCACCGGGAAAGTTGAGGTGACCCACATTTCTGCCATTCATGATGTCGGTAAAGCCATAAACCGCAACATGGTCGAAGGGCAAATTGAGGGCGGAGTAGCGACGGGTATTGGGTATGCATTAACAGAAGAGGTCGCCTTAAAAACAAACCATCAATGGGTCAATGATTTCACTGAATACCTGATCCCCACTTCGATGGATGTGCCACAACACATCAAAAGCATTATTTTGGAATACCCTGAACCAACCGGTCCAGGCGGGGTAAAAGGAATTGGGGAGATCACACTGGTACCAACCGCGGCAGCAATTTCTCAGGCTGTCTATAAAGCCGTTGGGGTAAGAACGAAATCGCTGCCCATCAAAGCAGAGAAAGTGATTCAACAAACCGTTCCTGGCGCGGACCGGTGAGAACAATCGATTGATATGGATGAATCAAAAAAGAGGCTGTCTAAAAAGCAGCCTCTTCTGTGTATATCGTTCTACTTACTCTTTTAGCAAACCGGTTTTCGCATTGAATTCGTTAATCAGAACATCCATTTCTTCTGTCTGGTTCTGCAATTCGGTCCAGTAGTTGGGATCATACCACTGCGCCAGGATTTCTTCGTATGTCTTACCCTGCTGTTCCACCCAGGTGTAATACTTCAGGTTGTGAATACGGCGGCGGTCAACATAGGATAGTTCATCGAGGTAATCGACAGTTTGCCCCTTCAAATACTGCGCAAAGTCAGCAGACGCATTCACTTCGTTATACTGACCAAATTCCTCATGCATTTCCTTCAAGCGGCTGCCATACAGCTCCATTGAATCGGTAAAGACTGTCAAAAGCACGTCATTTTCACCGCATTCATAGTATTTCGCCATTTTTATCGTCATAAGTAAATTGGCGATACTCGAAAAACCCAAGAGGTCCAGTTGATTAACCGTCTCTTCCGGCACTCCATTCTTTACCAGGAAAGCCTTGCCTGCTGGTTCGTTGAACAAACGAGCAATATTGACCACGGCATTATCATCAATTGCGGTAACAAGGTCAGTATTCTTCACGTTATGGATCCACGGCACATGCTTATCACCGATGCCTTCAATCCGGTGTGCGCCAAAACCATTTTCCAGTAAAGTGGGGCATTGCAAAGCTTCTCCAGCGGTAATTTTGCTTGTTGGAAAGAGTTTTTTCAAATAATCACCACAACCTATCGTACCGGCTGACCCCGTGGTCAAAGCGATTCCGCGGTAGGTGTCCTGAGGTCTCAATTCTTTTTTGAGCACCTCTTCCATAGCACTACCGGTAACTTCATAATGCCAAAGATAATTACCGAACTCTTCAAATTGATTGAAGATCACCAAATCCTCGCCTGTGGCGCGCAATTCCCAACACTTGTCGAATATCTCTTTCACATTTGATTCCGTGCCTGGCGTGGCAATCACTTCGCCGGCAACTTTACTGAGCCAATCAAACCGTTCCCTGCTCATCCCCTCCGGCAGGATGGCAATCGATTCACAGGCTAACAAAGTGGAATCGTACGCACCACCGCGGCAGTAGTTTCCGGTTGAGGGCCAAACAGCTTTCTGCGTTTCCGGATCAAATTGCCCGGTAACCAATCTCGGCACAAGACAGCCAAAAGCTGCACCGACTTTATGCGCCCCGGTGGGGAACCATTTACCCACCAGCGCGATGATACGAGCAGGTACACCGGTCAGGCTATTGGGAAGTTCGATGTAATTAACACCCCTATAACCACCACCTTTGGTAACCGGTTGGTTTTTCCAGGTAATTCGAAACAGGTTTCTGGCGGTAATATCCCATAAACCAATAGACTTCAACTCATTTTTTATCCTGGCAGGGATCAGTTCGGGGTTTTTCTGTTGGGCAAATGTCGGAATGATAATATTGCGCTCACGTGCACGCCTTACAGCACCCTCAAGTGGTTTTTGCAGAATCGATAAGTCAATTTTCACTTCGTTACTCCTTTGTCTTCAAAAAAAATTCCCCGTTGCCGAAGAAAGCAACCATGATCACAACGGAGCATGTCGCCAGAAGCAAACACAGATTTCCGACGATATCAATCTTACCATGTTTCCACAAATTGCCTATAAATAGAATCAGTAATTATTCATATACTAAAATTACCTACAGCATGGATAACCCGATTGAAACCCATACATCATCCTTTATTGAAGTTAACGTGAATACGAGATTTGGATTGTAACCAGCCCCCCGCTGCAATGAGGAACGATATAAAAGTGGTTACATCTTTGCCGCCTTTTTTTCAACAACCTGCCATTAGGGTGTTGTTTGAGATTGGATTAAAATATCTCAAATTGAGAATAAAAAGGCTGCCTTTTTTTGACAGCCTCATTATCTTAATAAAAATTAAGAATCGTTTTCAGGGGCTTCGCTCACAATATACAAAGGTCTGCCCTTCACTTCATCATAGACTCTCCCCAGGTATTCCCCCAGAATGCCCAATGAAATCAATTGAACGCCCCCAAGGAGAAGCACGGCAATCAGTGTTGTCGCCTGCCCAAAAAACGCTTGCGAACCGACCAATCTGAAGACGATCACCACCGGGATGGCAAGAATACTCAGCCCTGCAGCCACAAAGCCCAGGTACGTAGCAAGCTGCAAAGGAAAATATGAAAAACTGGTGATGGCATTTAACGCAAGCTTTAGCATTTTCCGCAGCGGATATTTTGTCACACCGGCAAAGCGGGCTGCTCGTTTATAGGAAACACCGATTTGTTTAAACCCCACCCAGGATGACATACCGCGTAAGAAGCGGTGTTTCTCACGCATTCCATTCAAAACGTTCACCACTGAACGATCCATTAAGCGAAAATCGCCGGTATCCAAAGGGATTTTGACATCGGTGATCCGAAAAATCGTCCGATAGAAAAGTGATGCGGTGAATGTTTTAAACCACGTCTCTCCTTCCCGTTCAGAACGCACAGCATAAACCACCTGGAACCCTTCGCGCCATTTCTCAATGAGCTGCAAAATCACCTCGGGTGGGTCTTGCAGGTCGGCGTCAATAATAACCACCGCGTCCCCGCGGGAGTAATCCAGACCAGCCGTTACCGCAATTTGATGACCAAAATTGCGTGCAAAAATTACCGTTCGTACACGTGGATCGCGCTGCGCCATTTCGCGCATCATTTCCGTGGAACCGTCAGTGGAGCCATCATCGATCAACACCAGCTCCCATTTTTCACCGGTTTGGTCCATAACCCGGCTTATTTGTGAATAAAGTTCACCGAGCGATTCAAATTCGTTATATACCGGTGCAATAATTGAAAATACTGGTTTTTCAGCCATAAATACCTCATCATGTAAAAGGTCAGTGCCTGGGGGTAAGGAACGCTTTAAGAGCTGACATACTGGGTTCGATGATGGGGGCATCACCCACTGCCATTACAGCAGCGCGTACATCCTTCAATCCACTCCCGGTCACCATCACTAAGACAGGGTCTTCTTCCCCAATCAGTTTTGATGCAATGGCTTTCTTTAAACCCGCATAGGATGTTGCCCCGGCAGGCTCGGAGAAAATTCCCACCTTCCCCATATCAGCGATAGCAGCCAGAATGTCCCCATCTTCCACAAGGAGATACGAAGCTCCCGTCTCGCGTGCAGCGCGGACGGCTCGCACGCCATCACGCGGCAAATCAACCGAAATACTGTCGGCAATGGTATCCGCTTTTACCGGGATAATCTCCTCACTCCCTGTATGAAAGGCATTAGCAATAGCTGCCGAGCCATAGGATTGCACACCAAAAATCCGCGGCATCTTTTCCAGCCAGCCGAGAGCCTGTAAATCCTTAAACCCTTTATGCAGACCAGAGATGATATTGCCATCACCGACCGAGACAAAAATGTTCAATGGTTGGTCTGAAACGCTCAAGCTCAACAAAACCTTTTCCCAAATCTCAAAAGAAGCGGTTTTTTTACCTTCCACAGTGAATGGGTTGTAACCGGTGTTCCGGCAGTACCACCCGAATTCTTTTGAAGCCTGCACAGAAAGATCAAAGGCATCGTCATAGCTTCCATCCACCAAGATCACCTTTGCGTTGTAAACCAATAACTGCGCCACCTTTGCAGCCGGCGCCGACTTTGGGGCAAAGATCACTACCGGCTGCTGTAGGGTAGCTGCAAGACCCGCCAGCGCAGCTCCCGCATTTCCGGTAGAGGCAGTGACCACTGTTTCAGCTTTAATCTCCCTTGCTCTTGCCAAAACCACTGCGCTGGCGCGGTCTTTAAAAGATGCAGTAGGGTTCCTTCCTTCGTCCTTAATCCACAAAGACCGTATACCCAACTGGTCTTTCAAGACAGAAGGTTGGTAAAGAGGCGTCCAACCCGTGCTGCGCATGGGGGTATCATACCCACCGGGATTATGTACCGGTAATAATGGAAGATACCGCCATAATGAAAAATCTGTCCGGCTGGTGATGTCATCCATTGCATAACGTTGCCGAATATTTTCATAATCCAAAATCACATCCAGGTTCCCCCCATCCACCGGGCAGGTGTAAACCACCTGGTCAGGTTCGAATTCTTTACCACACAAAGAACAACGGTAGCCAATAAATTTTTTATCCATCAACATATCCTTATTTAAAGCTTACAAACCACGCTGCCCGCGAATGTACGGTAATCCAAGTGCTGCCGGTGAACCGATCCGTTTCCGGGTGGCTTCTCGTGAAACGATAATGAGAAAAACAATCGTGAATACGTAAGGAAGCATTTTCAAGAAAAAGCCGTAATAGGGGTTGTAATAGAACGGATTAGCAAAACCCAGAAGCAGTGCCGGACCTTGAATATCAAGAACGAGCCGGCGAAGCGCACCAAATACATACGCGCCAAATGCTGCTCGCACCGGACTCCACTGTGCAAAAATCACCAAGCCTACTGCAATCCAACCCTGTCCAGCAGTGGTTAATGCGCTAAACCAACCGGGTGAAATGGATAAACTGATGGTTGCACCAGCGAGACCGGCAAGCACACCGCCCACAAAAATATAGAAATATCGCAAACGGAAGACATTTACCCCCTGAACATCTGCCGCAGCCGGATACTCACCAATTGCCCTCAGATGCATCCCTGGGCGGGTATAGTTAATGTAATACCATGCCAGGGGGACAAAAAGAAAGCCGATGTAAACCAGAATACTCTGATTGGAGAAGAAAATGCTTCCCAAGATTGGAATATGCGAAAGAACAGGGATTGAAAACGATGGAATCGTGGGTACTCCTTGCAGGCTGTTTAACCCCTCACCCAATACCAGGCTGATACCTGTCGCAAGAAAATTCAAAGACAAACCACTCACCACCTGGTCTGCTCGTAACGTAATCGAAATAAATGCATGAATCTGGCTGATTAACCCAGCAGCCAGCATCCCCACAAGAACACCCAACCATGCATTACCTGTAGCGGCTGATACCGAATACGCCGACATGGCACCGACCAGCATCATACCCTCGACTCCCAGGTTCATAATACCGGATCGTTCCGCAAAAATCTCACCGATAATCGCATAGAGGAGCACAGTTCCAGTTGCAACACCTGCCGCCAGGATAATTAGAATATTCATTATTCAACCTCCACGCGCTTCTGGATGATAATCCGATTGCGAAGGAAATATTCGCTGGCAATCAAGCAAACCACAATCACACCTTGTATCAGTGTGGGGATTCCGGCAGGCTGAAGCTCTCGTCCAGCAAGAATGACTCCACCGAAAAAGATGGAAACAATGATCACTGCGGCTGGATTAAGTTTCGCCAACCAGGCAATAATGATGCCTGTGAAACCGTATCCTGGCGATATTGCACCTTGCAAACGATGAACCACACCCATAATCTCCGACATACCTGCCAATCCGGCGAGTGCTCCGGATAACATCATTACCAGAACGATGTTTCGTTTGATTGAAATCCCGGCATACTCTGCAGCACGCGGGTTATCCCCAATAAGGCGAATTTCATAACCCCATTTACTCTTTTTCAAAATCCACCACACCAGCACAGCAGCAATCAGCGCAAAAATGAGACCGGCATGGGTTGTCAAACCGCGAAATATGGGAATTTGCTCTGCAAAATCCGTGAGCCGTGGCAGCCATGAGTTCACCTGAAAACGTCGGCTCATCTGAAAACCGCGATCAGACCAAACCGCATAGATGAAGTAATTATTCCATTCAACGGCGATATAGTTCAGCATGAGCGTAGAGATAATCTCATTAACCCCTAATTTCGCTTTCAGAATACCTGGGATAAACCCCCATAATGCACCCATGATCATTCCGCCTGCTGCCGTAAAGAGGATAAAGAGCCAGGTGGGGGCGTCTTCTGGCAAGACCGGAAGTAAAACTATCAGGCTTGCGCCCCATGCGCCAACAAAGAATTGACCCTCAGCCCCAATGTTCCACAATTTCATCCGAAAAGCCAAAGAGCAAGCCAGCCCTACCAGCATCAAAGGAATCGCTTTGACCATCGTATCTGAAAAAACACCGAGACTGCCAAAAGAAGAATTAGCAATATGCCGGTAAACCCGCAACGGGTCAGCCCCCGCCAGCGCAATAATCACTGCCCCCAATAGCAGCGCAACGACAACAGACCCAATAGATAGCCCAATCGAAAACCACCTTGAAGGGTCATTTAATCGTGGTTCGATTTTTACTTGATATGGAAATCGAAATTGCCGTTTTTGCGTAGGCTGATCAGACATCTTTTGAATCTCCTTGGCTTTCGATTTGTTCAAGACGAGACCCTGTCATCATCAAACCAATCTTTTCAATATCACATTGACACATCTCGCCCATAATTTCCCCTTCGTAAATCACATAAATCCGATCGCTCAATGCAATTAATTCTTCAAGCTCCTCCGAAATGAGAAGTATCCCTGATCCACTTTCACGCTGTGCCAATAGCAGTCGCTGCACACCTTCAATGGCGCCTACATCCAACCCGCGTGTTGGCTGGACAGCGACCATCAACGCAGGTGAACTGGATATTTCGCGTGCAAGGATCACGCGTTGAAGGTTCCCACCAGATAACAGCCGGACCGAGGTGTTAACGGACGGCACGACGATATCGTAAGATTCTTTCAACTTTTCTGCGTAGCCAACAGCCTGTGGAGAATTGATCGTCCAACCATTCCCAATCGGAGACTGGTCGTAGTTTTTCATAATCACGTTATCGGTCACGCTCAAATTTGGAGCTGTACCTACAGAAGTGCGATCCTCAGGGATGAGCGATATCCCCTCCCGTATGCTTTTCCTCACCGGTTGATTGGTAATATCCACACCATTTACAGCAATTTTTCCAGCTTTTACCGGGCGCAACCCGGCGATCACTTCTGCCAGTTCGCTTTGTCCATTTCCAGCAACTCCAGCCAACCCGACGATCTCACCCTGTCGCACGTTGATGCTCACTCCACATAAAGCAGGCAAACCTTTTGCATTGTCGGCTTCAACCTTTTCAACCGAAAGTACAATTTCCCCAACCTCAACCTCTTTCTTTTGCAGCGTGAACACAACATCTCGTCCCACCATCAATCGAGCCAGGTCTTGCCTTGTTACACTTTTTGTTGGAATACCCGCTGAAGTAACTTTGCCCTTGCGTAAAACTGAAATATGATCCGAAATTTCCATCACCTCGTTCAGTTTATGGCTGATGAAAATAATTGATTTTCCTTCCTCTGTCATCCCCCTCAATGTTGAGAACAGCTCTTGAATTTCACTCGGAGCGAGTACCGCTGTTGGTTCATCCAGGATCAAGATATTCGCGCCGCGATACAACAGCTTCAATATTTCAACACGCTGTTGTTCCCCGACCGATAATTGCCATACTTTCGCCTGTGGGTCAACATGTAAACCAAATTGCTCGCTGAGTTCCTCAATTTTTTTTTGATATTTCGGCAAACGCATGAAGAAACGCGGCTCATTTAGCCCCAACAAGATATTCTCGGCAACACTCAATGAGGGTACCAACATGAAATGCTGGTGAACCATGCCAATTCCCGCAGCAATAGCGTCGCGGGGTGAATGAAACACAACCTTCTTTCCCTTAATGTAGATACTGCCTTCATCTTGCCTGTAGAGACCAGACAGGATGTTCATTAAAGTACTCTTACCAGCCCCATTTTCACCCAGTAGCGCATGAACTTCGCCGCTCAGCAAATCAAAATCAACGTGATCATTAGCCAAAACACCAGGGAACCGTTTAACGATACCTCGCATTTTGATGATCATATCTTGTTCTTCTTTTATTGTTCCATTCACGGTTTCACTCATTCACAGAAAATGAAAAATAATAACAGCTTTGTGTTGATTGGCAAAACCAACAAGATCAAAAACATTCAAACGGTAGTGTTCTCGCTGGGTTTTTCATCGATTTAGTATACTTGCTCGAACAATGAGGGGCAGGCATGCACCTGCCCCTGTAATTGATTAGCAATTTTACTCGGTCTGTGGCAATTCGGCAGCAACGTTCTCATTCCACCAGTACATACCCACATCGCAGGTTCCCCAGGCTGCAAAGCAGTCGATATCTGCCTGGACGATGGTTTCGCCTTCGCCTAAAACCAGATTACCCTGGTTGTCAGTGATAGGACCGGTGAAAACAGTGAAGCGGTCATACTCACCGGAGAGGAACTTAGCAAGGGTTTCTTCAATTTTTGCCCATTCTTCCGGATAGGCTTCTTTGATTTCCTGCTGACCGCGGGTCAATTCTTGACCCTCCATTAACCCATAGATGCCCAAACTGCCGGTGTCTGCATCCCAGTAGTGAATACCATATTCATACGTGCCAGCAATGACCTGTTCGGTAATTTCAACCAAAATGGGACCCCAGTTCCAATATGGTGCAGTCAGGCAGCGGTCCAGGGTGCATGAACCAGACCAGTCGTAGGTAATACCCCACACATCGCCGCGATCCTGGGCTGCTTTAGCAGATGCTGGTGTGTCCGCGCCAGTGTAAACAATGTTACAGCCAGCATCGAACAAGGAATCAGCGGCTTCGCGCTCAATAATCGGGTCATGCCAAGTATTGATCCAGCGCACCTGCATCTTACATTCAGGGCAAGTTTCTTGCAAACCGAGGGCAAAAGCATTACCCAGGCGCAGTTCTTCAGGAATGGGGAAGGTCGCCATATAACCAACATCGGTCTTCCCATCCAGCTTATTGCGCAAACCAGCAATCATACCCGCCATATATTTCATGTCTTCCATTGCGCCAAACATGTTGCCATAATTGGTGCCGTTAAATTTATAACCGCTGACATGAACAAAAGCCTGGTCTGGGAATTCTTCAGCTACGACTTCCATCGAATCCATGTAACCAAATGAGCCACCAAAAATCAGGTCAAACCCTTTGCGAGCAAGCGCGCGGAAGACCTGTTCAGAATCGGCTCCTTCAGCCACATTCTCGATATATATAGTATGAACGTTATCCAGATTCTGTTCCAGATAGACCAAACCATCATACTGAGCCTGCGACCAGCCGCCATCATCGTGCACACTCAACATCACCCAGGCTACATTAAATTTCCCCTCTTGAATTTCAGGGATCTGAAGCCCTGATGCTGACGTGTCTGCCGGTTTTTCGGCTGCGGGTTCTTCTGCGGCAGGCGCGGCAGGTTCTTCTGCTGCTGGGCTACATGCAACTAACACGAACACCAAAACAAGCAACAGTGCAACAATTTTTGTTTTCATCGAACTCCTCCATATTTCTTAATTTTGAAAAACGAACCTTAAATGGTCAAACGAGATTTTCAACCTGATTAATCACCTCCTTAATTTTTACCTGGCACAATTGTACACTCAAGCGAGTAATTATACAAAAGGAATCATCATGGTTTGTCGCTGAAAAATAAAAAAGAGCTTCCCCCTGAAGCTCTTTGACAATTATGGGACGATCCAGGTGCCTGTTTCACCCTTCAATGCACGACCGATATTTTCCGGGTTAGTGACTAATGCCTGTTTTCCACCCGCTTCTAAAAACCAGGTGATTGCCTGGATCTTAGGCGCCATTGATCCCTTCGCAAAATGACTGCCCTCTTTCAGGTATTGCCTGGCTTCTGCAAGTGTCATCCGGTCGATCCAGCGTTGTTCTGGCTTACCGAAATCCAATGCTACCTTTTCAACTGCGGTAGAGATTAACAGCATATCAGCATGGATGTTGCGTGCAAGCAGGCTACTGGCGAAATCTTTGTCAATCACTGCCGCAGTTCCTTTATAAACGCCTTCCATTTCCTCCACAACGGGAATACCCCCCCCCCCAACCGTGATGACAACGCAGCCAGATTCGATTAATGTCTGTACCGCATCCAGTTCAACTACTTTTTGTGGAATAGGAGAAGCGACAACACGCCGCCAGCCACGACCTGCATCTTCCACAACAGACCAGCCCATCTCATTTTTTCGTCGCATTGCCTCTTCTTCATCCATGAAACTGCCGATGGGTTTGGTCGGGTTAATAAAAGCATTGTCATTTTTATCCACTACAACCTGGGTTATCACGGTGGCAACCGGTTTTTTGATACCCCGTCTGTTAAATTCATTGAGTAAATTCTGCTGCAAAGCATAACCAATAGCGCCCTGGCTGTCAGCACCGCAAACATCCAAAGGAACTTCATGCATCCCCTCAACTTTTGCGGCGATTTCTGAACGCCTGAGGATGAAGCCCACTTGCGGACCGTTGCCATGCCCAATAGCGACATCCCAACCCGATTCAATCATGTCTGCGATATGATAGGATGTTTCTTTGGCTGCTTGATACTGATCTTCGACGGTTTGATGGTTTTTGTCCTTGATTAATGAATTCCCGCCAATTGCCACAACCGCGACTTTTTTGGTCATATCCTGTACTCCTCTTGATCTGGCTTAAGCCATTGTTAACGCCATGACAGCCGCAGCTATATACAGCTTGTTCTCAGCCTCATCAAAAATGACTGAATTCGGTCCATCCATGACTGCATCAGTCACTTCAATATTGCGGTCTGCGGGTAGAGGATGCATGAAAATTGCATCTTCTTTGGCTAATGCCATTTTTCGCTCATCGGTGATCCAATGTCTGTATTGGTCAATGATGCGCGCCCCTTCGGCAGGGTCAGCGGTTGTCTCCATGGCTCCCCAGGATTTTGGATAAATGATATCCGCATCCTTAAAAGCTTCCTCCATGTTATCGGTCACTTCAAAACCCGAACCACTCTTACGAGCCGATTCACGTGCCTGTTCCATGAATTCATCACGCAGTTTAAACTCCGGTGGATGTGCCAAAACAAAGTCGACGCCAAAACGCGGCATTTGCAGGACCATGCTATTGGGGATCGACATGGGTTTTTGATAAGACGCAGCATAAGCCCAGGATACCACCATCTTTTTTCGGCGTAAATCACGACCTTTTTTCTCCATGATGGTCATCAAGTCGGTCAGAATTTGAAATGGATGATAAAGGTCGCACTGCATATTCATCACGGGAGCTGGAGAGGCTTCTGCAAGCAGATTGACGTAGCGATTGCCAACGCCCCAATCACAATGGCGGATGGCGATACCATCATAAATCCTGCCCAAGATGGCTCCCATCTCTCTTTCCGTATCACCGTGCGAAATTTGAGTCGTTCGGCTTTCGATAAATGCAGGGTGTGCGCCAAGGTGGACTGCAGCGGTCTCAAAAGCAGAACGGGTTCGCGTGCTGCTAAAAAAGAACAGCATCGCCAGGGCTTTGTCCCGTAGATAGGGTGTAGGCTCTCTCAATGCACGTTTCCGTTTCAAATCCCATGCAAGATCAAGTACAGTCTGAATCTCTTCCACACTAAAATCCAAATCGCTAATAAAATCTCTTCCTCGTAAATCGCTTATCATGGTTATTTCTCCTGTTCTGTTTATTTTTCCAACTTACAACCTGAAGAGGTCAATTTGTTCTCAATATATTCAATTTGATTATCCTCGAAATCAGCCTCCAATAAAAGGGTCTCCCACAACGAACACAAATACGGGATGAAGCGGGTGTCTTGAACCATTTTTTCAGATAAACTCCATGCCTGATCCAAGTCACCTCGCTGTCCATACGCCTCGACAAAAACGCCCCATTCTGATGCATCCTGCGGCTCCACACCGAACGCGGCTGCATCCTCTGCCAAAACAATTACCTTTTGCCAGTCACCGGATTGCCATGCCAGTTCTGCTTTCTGGAAAAAATAACACCAGTTATGGTCTGGTTCGGGACCAAAGAAAAATGGGGGTTGTGCCCCATCTGCTTCAGTATCAATCACAGAAAGATGAGAAAGAGGGAGTAAGGCAAGGTTTTTCTCCGGAACGCCAGGCAACAATGCTTCTTCCGTTGACAAAATTCTAAAGCAACCATTCTCTCGATACTGAAAAACAAGCAGGGATGAGGTGGTGCTTTCAAATTGTGTTCCCCGATACGGATGTGACAGGGGCAGCCCTTCTTCAACCCCTGGTATACCAGTATATTCGGTACCCATCCTCACATCCAGGTCAAACAGTTTATATAGCAAACGCGACGAATGCAAATCAGGGGCATAAGTCCAGTTGACAATCGCTGCCAACGCACTGTCGGCTTCACGATAGAGGGGAATTTCATCCGACGCCAACACAGCACCTTCTTCCAACCCAGGAATACGCCAGGTCATCTGCCAATAAAAATCTTTTATGTTTTCCCATTCGCGCTGATATACCTCCGCATTGGCAATATGAAACCCAATGCAGGCAACTGCCAAAAAGAGATACAACCCGTTCCGAAAAACTTTACGGATGACCAGTTCCACAAAACCCACCAAAAGAAGCCCTGCCCCCAACATAAATGGCAGTGTTGGGCGATCCCACGGAAACCCCATTTCCAACGGTATACCGGTAATCCAGAAAGGGATCCCGGCAATCAAAAGCCCATAGACACCGAGCAAAAATGGCTGCAATGCCCACTCTTTTTGAGGTGTTGAAGTACTGTTTTGCTGTTTTCCTTTCTCTTTGTGGCTCAATTGATATCCGACCAGGCTCGCAATGCTGACTATAAGTGCGATGATATATCGTATGATGTTCTCAGACCGCGAGGGCAGCCGCAGTGTTTGCCGCCAGGCTTCATACATAACTACCCTAAAATCAGAGAAGATCCGTTTAGCCAATCCAAGCAATGCGCTAACTGGTTTCTGTGTAAATTCATCCAGCAACCCCGGTGTGTAGGTGGGAAATTGAAAAAAGAACACGCGCCAGATCAAAAAACCCACCAGAACTGCCAGGTATGGCGCCCACCCCATCAACACCTTGCGTATTTTTTTCCCGGGTGGGGTCTCTGTGTTGGCTAATCCAAGCCATAAAATGACCGGGCGCAGCAATTCAAGACCGACAAAATATTCAATCGCAAACAGATTGGCTGCACACAACATTCCCATTACGGTCAACCACCACGCGTTCTTACCAGCGTGGAGTGATTTTAGCATCAACCAAACCGAAAGCAAAAAAAGATTGAGACCAGTGAAATGCAGTATGTACTCTACCGATATTGGCTGTTGTGAAAAACCAGGATATAGCGCAAAAAAGAGGGTAATCCAAAAAACGGGTCTTTCATTACCAGACCACAAACGCATTAATATCCAATACAGTAATGCTGCGCTCAACCACCTCAAGATGAGTAACAGAACATGATAGGGCAGTGGAGAAACCCCCAGGATGGCAATAACTATGTTGTAAAAAGGTGCAGAAAACGGTCTGTCATACGATGCGAATTGACCCGGTCCATTGATGCCCATTAACTGATGATAATAGATATAAGACCAGTCATCGCCATAAAAACCCAATTGCGGGATCAACAGCCCATAAGTCATCACAATGACGACAAAGAGAATGATTGGGGAAGAAAGCAACTTTGGGTGTGCCTGATTCATCATTGAATAGCCTGTTTGAGTGTTTAAGGGGAGGCATTCCTTATTTGGGCTGCACTCCCCTGCATTAAAATACATTTATGATAAGCCTATTCCATCGCTCCAAGAATTAATGCCAACAGAGCCATACGCATCACCACCCCGTTGAATGCTTCTTGCCAGTATCTTGAATGCCGTGTGATATCCACATCTGAAGGAAGCTCATCCATGCGTGGAAGTGAGTGCAAAATTATTGCATCTTTACGGGCTTTCTGCGCAAGCAGTTCGCGTGTTACTCTATAATTGTCCGGTGTCAAACCTTTTTGCTCAGTTTTTTCCACACGGCTTTGCGTGTAATCGGCTTGAACAACGGGTTCCATATAAATTACATCTGCTTCGTCAATAACGTCTGCCACATGCTCAGCTTCTCGATAACGGATATTGTAAGGTTCAATTTCCTTTTTAAATTCATCTGTCATCGACATAGACGGTGGTGCAATAAAAATACCTTCAATGTCAAACTGGCTCATCGCATAGGTGATTGAATGCATGGTGCGCATGCGCATATCACCTACACAAAGGATCGTTAATCCGTCCAGGGTTCCAATCTCGGTCAGAATTGTGTACAGATCGGTTAACACCTGTGTTGGGTGTTCGCCCCAACCGTCTCCGGCGTTAATTACTGGTATGCTAGCCCACCGTGCAGCTTCATGCGGTGCGCCTTGCTGAAAATGCCTCATTACCAACACATCACCATAGTATTCCAGCATCTTCACTGTATCTTTGATACTTTCCTGGTAAAAATCACCAGCCCTGGTCATCTTTGCATCCGAAAAACCAGTTACATGCCCCCCCAGCCGGTGCATTGCCGATTCATGTGCTAGGCGAGTGCGCGTACTGGGTTGATAAAATGCCGTAACCAATGTTTTTTCTGCCAGCAAATTTGAATTTTTACGGCTCTTTGCAATTGGTGCCAGTTCATCAGCGACCTCGAAAATGCGGAAGAATTCCGCACGTTCAAAATCCTTTAGAGATAAAATATCTCTTCCCAAAAAGCTACGCATTTTATACCTCCAAATAACAAAAATAGATCAGTTCATTATGGGGGTCCCGGCTGATATTGATCAATTTGAACCCCATCTACAACAGAAAATCATGAGTTGAAAATTCATATCGATCAATCCATTGCACTCCTTTCCTAAATCAGGTGGGAAAACTGATTGTCTTTCGCAACACTTCGTACAACATGAAAACGGAAATAACCCGGAAGGAAATAGCTGGTTGAAAAATCAACAACCATGCCAGCAGCGTCAAAAAGCTGCGCCGAAAAGACCAGCAGCACATCGCCGCGCTGTATATGCAGCGCTCGGGCAACTTCAACAGAGGCATCGACAGCTTGAATTTGAGCCATCGATTTGGTAAGCATAGGAGAGCCCCGTTTCAAGAGTAAATCCAGGACAGATCCGGTAAATCCTACCTGAAGATCAGCAGGTTTTAACACGTGTTCTGGCAAAATATCTTCCAGGAACGCTACCGGTCGTTCATCCGCAATAATTACACGCCGTACACGGATAAGCTGTATCCCTGGGCTGAGAGCAAATAACGCAGCAAATTCCTCATCCGCCATAATTGGGTCAATCTGCAAATCACCCATTGAAACATCCAGGTTGATCTTGCTAGCCAGTGTTTCGATGCTTTCCAAGACTTCCAGACCGGTCTCAATCACCCGAGAACGGTTGACAACAAATGTACCCACCCCCTGCCGTCGCAGCAATAATCCCTGGCTCTCATAGGTTCGCATGGCTTCTCTGAGAGTGGCACGTGATACACCTAACTGACGTGCAAGAAGGGGTTCGGACGGTAATCGTTCTCCAGGCGTTGCCTCTGAAATCAGTTTGCTGAGAGCTTTTTGTAATTTAATAAAGGGCTGAGTTTCTTCTTCCATTGATATCAATCTTTCTTTGAAGTTTCTTCAATGACGGGAATAAATTTAAACTGCTCAACATCAACCAATCCTAAATCAGAAATCCGTAATTGGGGAATCACTACCAATCCCAACAAACTCAACTGCATATTGGGATTGTTCAAAGTACAGCCGCAAGCCTTAAACCCTTCTAAAATCTGTGCTGCCTGCCTTGAGACAATCTCGGCTGGTTCATCTGACATCAATCCAGCGATAGGCAAACTCAATTGAGCAATGACTTCTCCATTCCGAACGACAATCTGCCCGCCCTCTATCCTGGCGAGTTCATTAACTGCAACCGCCATGTTTGCATCTTCGGTGCCAACCACAACCAAATGGTGGCAATCATGCGCCACAGTAGATGCAATTGCACATTCACAGTTAAAACCAAATCCATGAACCAACCCAACTGTAATGCTTCCTTTGCCATGATGCCGTTCGATAATGGCGATTTTTGCGATGTCGCGTTCTACTTCTGCTTTTACTTCGCTGTGTTGAGGTATCACTTCAAACTTGAGATGGCGCGTTGGCGCCTGGTTTTCGATCACCCCTATCACATGAGCAATAATGGGATTACTGTTTGAATGACAAGATAAACGAAAGTCTTCTTTCGTCAAAGTACGTTTCAAGTGAACTGAGTTAAGAATCCAGGCAGGTCTCTTCATCAATGGTACTTCATTCAGCATTTTGCCATTTTGTGCGAGAATACGCCCTTTTCCCATAACCCATTCAATATCCATCGAGACAAGGTTTCTTACCAATAAAATATCCGCAAAACGCCCCGGAGCAATTTGTCCTAGCTCGCTGCTCACACCAAAATATTCGGCAGTATTAATGGTTGCCATTTGAAGGGCGTGCATTGGTGAAAGCCCTTGTGCAATGGCATGTCTTACAACGCGGTCCATGTGACCCTCGGTATACAGAGTTTGCGAATGTGAGTCATCTGTACAGAGAATAAAATGGCGCGGGTCAAGTCCCATTTCCGTCACTGCCTTTACCAGCACCGCAACATCATGCCATGCTGAGCCGTAACGCATCATCAAACGCATCCCCTGTCGCACACGTGCTACCGCCCCTTCCAATGTAGTTGCTTCGTGGTCGTCTTGTGCGCCTCCTGCAACATACGCATGAAAAGGGATGCCGGTATCTTCCGAAGGAAAATGACCGCCCACAACTTTTCCGGCAAGATACGTGGCATCAATCTCATGATGCATTTTCTTATCACCCTGGATTAGCACGGGATAATTCAGTAACT
>CAYRRA010000078.1:0-19863 GCA_964426355.1 uncultured Anaerolineaceae bacterium | reverse complement strand
AAATGCTTGAGAACCTCTCACCCATCCAAACCCGCCGAAATGTGCTCGCCGACCACGTCTATGATGCCTTGTGCCAGAACATCATTGAAGGCAAGTTGATCCCAGGCGAACGCCTGCGTGAAGCCCAGATTGCTGAAGCTCTGGGGGTCAGCCGCACACCTGTGCGCGAAGCGTTTGCCCGTTTGGAACGCCAAAATCTGCTCCGCAAGGAAATCAGTGGTGCATATTACATCCAGGAGTGGGATCGCAAAACCCTTTGGGAAGTCGCCACGCTGCGCGCCGTACTGGAAGGATTGGGCATCCGCTTAGCCTGCAAAAATTTCACCGCTGAAGACTACGCCGCCCTGGAAGAAGTCATCGCAAAAATGGACGCTGCTTATGAACGTGGCGACGCTGACCGCTTGATTGCATTGGACATCGAATTTCACCATCAATTGTGGGCGCGCACCGACCATTCCTTGCTCGTACAATCGCTGGAAGAAATGAAGGCTCAAATCTTGTATTTCATGTACTACACCCGCCCAGGCGATGAAAAGAATTACCCTTCTTCTCATCGTGCATTGCTCGAAATCATGCGCAGCGGAGACGAAGCAAAAGCCAGTGAAACCATCCAGGAGCACATCCGCGAAACTGCCATGCGTGCTATCGAACGATTGAAAACCAACCACGTCAACCCATCCGGCGCATCTTAACGTGCCAGATTAACTTTTTTCCATAAGGAGAACTTTTCAATGACCCAGAAACAACCCGGACCATCCACACGCTCAGTCCACCTGATGCGTTCCGTCGACCCAGTGACACATGCACTGGTACCCCCAATCGTGATGAATGCTTCTTTCGCTTATGATGACGTGGATACCTGGAAAGCTGTGGCGCTCAAACAGTTGCCTGGCGATATCTACAGCCGTAATTCAAACCCAACAGCCCGCCTTTTTGAACAAAAAGTAGCTGCCCTGGAAGGCGCTGAAGCGGCTACCAGTTTTGCCACCGGCATGGCTGCCATCAGCACCACCCTCTTCGCTTTGCTCAGTTCCGGGCAGCGCGCCGTCTCTGTGAAGGACACCTACGGCGGAACCTATCTGCATTTTGCGCAGTTTCTACCGCGCTTTGGCATTGAGTGCACCGTGTGTGATACCGAAGACCAAGCCCTGATCGAAGCTGAAATCGCCAAAGGCTGTGACCTGCTGTACCTGGAAACCCCCACCAACCCGACGTTGAAAGTGCTCGACCTGGAACGCCTGGCTGCAGCCGGAAAAAAAGCGGGGGCTGTGGTGGTGTGCGATAACACCTTTGCCACCCCGCTCAACCAGAATCCACTCTCCCTGGGGGGTGACTTGGTGCTCCATTCCGCCACAAAATTCCTTGCCGGTCACGGTGACCTGCTCGGCGGCGTAGTCTGCGGAAGCAAAGAACTGGTCGAAAAGGTGTACCGGTTCCGCGAAATCACCGGCCCGGCGTTAGATGCCAACAGTGCCTATCTGTTGCTGCGCAGCTTGAAAACGTTGGGGCTGCGGGTTGAGCGTCAAAACGCCAATGCGCTCGCCATGGCGCGCTTCCTGGAAGAACAACCGCAGGTGCGCACGGTGAATTACCCTGGTCTGGAAAGCAACAAGGGTCATGCTATTGCCAAAAAACAGATGAGCGGTTTTGGCGGCGTGTTGAGCTTTGACCTGAAAGGCGGTTTTGAGGCGGTTAGAACTGTGCTCAACAGCCTGAAATACGCCTACATGGCTGCCAATCTAGGACAGGTTGAGACCGTGGTCGGACCGCCTGCCACAACCAGCCATGTTGAACTGACCGCAGAAGAACGTGTCAAAGCCGGCATTCCAGAGGGTTTGATCCGCTATGCTGTAGGCATCGAAGATATCGAGGACCTGAAAGAAGACATGATTCAGGCTCTGGCAAAGATCAAATCATAAAACAAGTGAGATACGGATAACGCAAAAAAGTAAACCCCATTACAATTGTTGCGTTGTCCGTATCTCTTTGAATAAGGAGTTCCCATGCAATTTGCCAATCGAGTTGATAATTTGCAGGCTGAAGGTGCTTACCAGGTGCTGGCGCGTGCCAGGCAGTTAGAATCACAGGGCAGGGAAATCATCCATCTGGAAGTGGGTGAGCCTGATTTTCCCACGCCTGGTCACATCCGCAGCGCGGGTATGCAGGCAATAGAAGAAGGGCGCACACGCTACACATCGCCGCGCGGCATGCCCGCTCTGCGCGAAGCCATTGCATCGTATGCCAGCCAGCGACGTGGCGGGTTTCCCATCACGCCAGGGCAGGTTGTGGTTGCGCCGGGTGCAAAACCACTGCTTTTCTTCCCTTCACTGGCATTGATCAACCCCGGCGATGAGGTCATCTACCCGGATCCGGGTTTTCCCACCTATCATGAAATGATCGCCATCGCCGGCGGCGTGCCGGTGCCCGTTCCCCTCAGCGAAGAGAACGGTTTCTCCTTCGACCTGGAGATTTTTGACCGCCTGGTGAACGCCCGCACCCGGATGATCGTGCTCAACACACCGGGCAGCAACCCCACCGGCGGTGTGATTCCTTATGAAGACTTGAAGCACATCGCAGCAGCAGCAGAAAAATACAATTGCTGGGTTCTGGTGGATGAGATTTACGAACGTATCGTTTATGACCACCTGCACGTCGATAGTTTTCTCACCCTGCCCGGAATGGCAGAGCGCACCATCGTGGTGGATGGGTTTTCCAAGACCTACGCCATGACCGGTTGGCGGTTAGGTTACGCCATCATGCCACAAGACCTCGCCGACCGAATTGAACTGTTGGTCACCCATGCAGTTGGCAGCACGGCTGAGTTTTCCCAAATTGCGGGCGTGGCTGCGTTAACCGGTGACCAGTCTGCAACAGAGCAGATGGTAGCAGCTTATCAGGAACGCCGCGATTGTATCGTGGCAGGTCTCAATTCCATCCCTGGCATGCACTGCCTGACCCCCAAAGCTGCGTTCTATGCTTTCCCCAACATCAAATCCTTTGGCGTTTCCTCCAGTGTACTGGCGCGGCGCATCCTGGACGAAGTCGGGGTCGCTTTGCTGCCCGGTACCGCGTTCGGCTGCCAGGGTGAAGGCTATCTGCGGTTGTCCTATGCCAATTCGCTCGAGAACATCCAAAAAGCGGTCGAACGGCTGGCAGCGTTTTTCAAAAGGATGGCATAGACGGAACTGTCTTTTACAAATCTTCAGGTTTATCCTGTGAAGTTGATTTTCTGTATTCAAAAAGGAGAGTAATACAATGTCAGAGCGTAAAAAAATCACGTTACCAGATCTTTACAAAAAGCGCGCAAGCGGCGACCCAATCGTCATGCTCACCTGCTACGACTTTCCCACAGCCAGTTTTCAGGACAAAGCAGGGATTGAGATGGTGCTGGTTGGCGACAGCCTGGGAATGACCATGCTGGGTTATGAAAGCACCCTGCCCGTCACCATGGAAGATATGATCCGCCACTCGCAGGCAGTCCGGCGCGGTGCGCCCAACGTCTGGCTGGTGGGCGATATGCCTTACATGAGCTATCAACCCAGCGTCGAGAGCGCCATTCGCAACGCAGGTCGCTTTATGGCAGAAGCCGGCTGCGACTCTATCAAGCTGGAAGGCGGCGCTGAAATGGCAGACCGCATCGCTGGTATCGTCAAATCCGGCATCCCCGCGATGGGTCACCTGGGTTTGACGCCCCAGAGCGCCAGCGCGCTGGGCGGGTTCCGGCTGCAAGGAAAAAATGCGGCGACAGCCAAGAAAATCATTGATGATGCCAAGGCACTCGAAGACGCAGGGGCGTTTGCCATCCTGCTCGAACTGGTGCCGGATCGCCTTTGCAAAATCATCACCGAGCGTTCCGAGCACAGCATCATCATCAGCCTGGGCGCCGGTCCACATGCCCACGGTCAATTATTGATTTATCATGACATGTTCGGTTTGTACCCCAAGTTTAAACCCCGCATGGCAAAAGTCTTTGGCGATGCCGGCGGTGTGATTCTGAACGGTCTCCAACAGTACGTTAAAGAGGTCAAAGAGCAAACCTTCCCCGCCGAAGAAAACTATTTCGGCATGAAGGATGAAGACTACGACGAATTGATGAGCATGCTCGATTAGCTGCACCGGTTTCGTATCACTATCCCCCTCGCTCCTCATTTTCAAAGAAGGATTGAGGGGGAATCCTTTTGTATTATCGGTATCCCCCCCACGGGTTACAACGGCAGGGTCTGGTGTATATCAACAAGGACGAAGAACAAATTTTTTCGTGAATTTTTAGTTTAAGTGTGAAACAAAAATCCACCCGGAGATAGGAGTCATCTCTGGGTGGATCATTTGAAGTAAACACTTCTATTCTACACGCTCAATTATTTCGAGAAATTCTTTAAAAGGTTCCGAACCATATTCGCTGATCTCAAATAGTTCCACATATCCTATTCTGCTGGCTATTTCTGAACCATATTTTTCGACCAGGCGTGACTCCACCTTATCTCGAGCAGACTTTGTGCCTCGCAAGAACCTCTCCGAGAGATCTGCAATTTGTTTTTCTCTGGACCAGGAAATCTTTTCGGTATGGTAGGGCCAATAGAGCCAGTCAAAATACTGGCACTCATGACAGCAAGCCAGTGATACATTACGTAGCACATCATTTTTTGTTAATGGGACAATCAAATCAGGATGAAATGGCTGTGGGCGTGTAAACCCGTCGCTCCAATACAGAATTACAGGCGTTTCATCCAGAAATGGCGTATCTTTGCAAATATGCGGTACTGTGAGTAGAAAAGATGCATCCTGAACCAACTGCGCAGTAGCCCGATGATCTGCGTGGTAATCGCAAAGCCGGTTGGTAAAGATGACATCAGGTTTATAATCGCGAATATATCGGATTAACTCCTCACGGATTTTCAAGAAAGGTTCAAGCTGCCCATCAGGATGACAGAAAACGTCATAACGACCTCCGAGCAATAGACCACTTTTCTCTGCCTCTTTTCGCCGGATTGCTGCAAGGGTTTCACGAGTCATGTCAGGATTATATGTGCCGACACTCCCGTCGGTTAAGGAAAGGAGACGGATTTCCCAGCCCGAGTCCCGTAATTTCCATAAAAGCCCACCCGCACTAGTATCTGCATCATCTGGGTGAGCGCCGATACTTAGTGCTCGATATTGTGTTGTTGCCATGATCAATAATTTACCTTTCGTATATATTAGGGCTCAAAAAATCCCCAGTCCCAATTCTTTGTTTTAGTAATATATCAATTGCATTTTCTACTGCGATGCAGCCAATTCCATAAAGGCTCGCATTTGAACCCTTCTTGGCAATGCGTATGGAAAGGCTCGGTTGAATAGATTCCAGTAAGCGTTTTTTAAGATGATTTTTTGTACTCTCATAACATGGCTGACAATCAAAAATGAGGGAACCATTAAGAATGACAACTTCAGGATTATAAGCACAAGAGAGATCGTTAATTGCAATGGCAATGTATTCACCTACCTCATCCAGCAAAGCGTGTATACGTTCATCTCCTCTTTTGTGCCCCTCAGAAATATGGATTGCAGAATCATAGGATGGATCGATCTTCATGGCTTTCTGTATGACAGCATGTTCACTGATCATTGTCTCAAAACAACCAATATGACCACAGTTACAGACCTCACCTTCAGGTTGGACAGTAAAGTGCCCAATCTCCCCGGCTGCATTTCGAGAACCGCGAAGCAATTTTCCATCTACAATCGCTGCGCTTCCTACACCCCCCCAGCCAAGCTGCAAATAGGCTAAATTATTCACATTGATGTTTTCTTTTATTAGTAAGTTTTCCTCACCCATCAATGCGCTTTTGCAGTCATTTTCCACATAGACCGTCATATTCAGCCTTTTTTCAAGTATGGCGCGTGCATTGGTTTGAAACCATTTGAACTGACTGGAAGCTACAATGAAGCCGGTTTCATGGAGCACATGACCCGTGAGACTCATGCCACAGCAGAGGATACGGTTGGGATCGGCACCAGCCTCATGAGCAAGCTGCGGAGCAATGACAGTAATTTGGTCAGCTAATTGGGTGAAATTCATGCCAGTTGGTACAAAAATCTGTCTATAGGCAGAGAATTCACCCTGCATATTCGTCAAGGTCACTTTGCAGCAATTAATTGCCATATCGACACAAAGACAATATGCTGCATTCGGGAAAATATCCAGCAACATAGCCGGTCTGCCTTTATTGGACAAGGAATCAATGGAGTGCTCGTAAACCAATCCCATCTCAGACAGGTTATTAATAATGCGTGTCAGGCTGGTGGCAGAAAGACCCGCGCGCTTACTCAACGTAATTCGGGAAATTGGTCCTTCGTTGCGAATGAGAGAATAAATTAGCTTCAGATTGTTATACTTGAGATCAGCCTGTGACTTTAACGCGTTTACACCCATCTTAGAACCCTCCGCATAATTCTTTTATTACAAAAGCTTATCATATTCGGTCAATTCTTTTTCATTTCCGCGTACGAAATGCCCTTCTTCCATTTCCACCCAGATGGGTTTTTCTACCGAATAATCATGGCATGAGGGGTTGTACACGAATACTTCCTTGTCTTTCTCAACCAGAGGATTAGGAAACGGAATCGCTGAGAGCAGCGCCCGCGTATAAGGGTGTAATGGATGAGCGAATAATTTCTCTGTTTCAGCAAGCTCCATTAATTCCCCTTTATATATGACGCCTATGCGATCGGAAATGAAGCGCATCACGGAGAGATCATGTGAGATGAATAAATAAGTCAGACCATGCTCGTTTTGTAGTTTTGACAAGAGATTGAGTACCTGCGCGCGAACGGAAACATCCAGCGAGGAAATAGGTTCATCGGCAATAATAAATTCAGGATCCATTGCAAGGCATCTTGCAATACCGATACGCTGACGCTGTCCTCCTGAAAATTCATGCGGGAAACGACTGGCAAACTCAGGCAGAAGCCCTACATCTAAAAGCGATTTTGTGACCTTTGCTTTACGTTCTGCTGAGGAAAGATGTCGATTTACATTATATAACCCTTCAGAAACAATATAATCCACCTTAGCTCGTTCATTAAGGCTAGCCATCGGGTCTTGAAATATCATTTGTATTTCAGAAACAACCTTCCGATCCAGTTCACGGCTGATTTTGCCGTTGATGCGTTTACCTTTATAGATGATTTCCCCTTCACTGGTGGGGTTAATGCGGATAATTGCCCTTCCGATTGTTGTTTTACCGGAACCAGACTCGCCTACCAGACCAAAAGTCTCACCACGGAAAATATCAAAACTTACGTCATTGATGGCTTTAAATGCTCTTTTACCGGATCCAAAAGTAACTTCCAGGTTGCGGACACTGATAAGAGGCTCCTTTTTGGAGTGCAATTCTCGATAGGTCATTGGGGTAAACCTGCCTTTCTGCCAAGCTCGCGAAGCTGTTTTACGGCAGGGGGTGGATCAATTTTCGGGGCACGCGGGTCGAGCAGCCAGGTTTTTGCCT
Source organism: uncultured Anaerolineaceae bacterium (assembly GCA_964426355.1). Lineage (GTDB taxonomy): Bacteria > Chloroflexota > Anaerolineae > Anaerolineales > Anaerolineaceae > JAJFTV01. The sequence continues at coordinate 12,376 of CAYRRA010000078.1, read as the reverse complement.
TATGCGTTGAAGAGATTTCAAAATAGGGTGGACGATAGAGAAAATCAATCTCCAGCGCGTTGGGATTACGAGGGGCAAAGGCATCACCACGAATGGCGCCAAACAGGTTGGGGGGTGTTCCCTTGATGGTGTAAAGGTCTTGTCCCTGAATTCCAAGCTGCGGCAAACTTGAGAGTAAAGCCCAGGTATAGGGGTGCTGAGGCGAAAAAAATATTTCCTCTGCTGTACCCACCTCGATAATATCTCCTGCATACATCACGGCAATCCGGTCAGCCACATTTGCTACTACACCCAGATCGTGAGTGATATAGATTGTAGTCATATTGTGCTTTTTCTTGAGATCCTTAATCAATTGGAGAATCTGTGCCTGGATAGTTACATCCAATGCAGTAGTGGGCTCATCACAAATAAGAATTTCTGGTCCGCAAGCAATGGCAATGGCAATAACCACACGTTGCCTCATTCCACCTGAAAATTCATGTGGATATTGGCTATAACGGCGCTCAGGTTCTGCAATGCCTACATCTGAGAGAATTTCGATAGCTTTTGCTTTTGCAGCAGCGGATTTCAGCCCTTTATTAAGAATGAGAGCTTCACTGACTTGCCAACCAATAGTTTGGAGAGGGTTTAGGCTGGTCATCGGGTCTTGCATAACAATTGCGATTTTTTTCCCACGTATTGCTGACCATTCTTTTTCGGTCTTATATTTAGCCAGATCCATACCATGATAGAGTATTTCTCCTGACTCGATGCTACCGTTTTTATCGAGTAAGCCAATAAAATTTTTGGTCAGCACGCTTTTCCCGCTGCCAGATTCTCCAACGATTGCCAGGCTTTCTCCTGTATAAAGGTCCAGCGAGACACCGCGTATGGCGTGAAGATCACGTCCCCGTAAGCTGAATTTCACATTAAGATCCCGGACGGAAAGGATGATTTCTTTTCTTTGCTGCGTTTCCATATCTCACATCTCCTTAAACATGGTTCTTGGGATCGGATGCGTCAGAAAAAGCGTTACCGATGATATAAAACGCAATAGTAATAAAAGCCACCACTGCTGCCGGGAAAACAAGCTGATAACGGAGGTCTCTTTGCATCATCAGTACACGCCCGGCATCAACCAGGTTACCTAATGATGGTGTGGATGTTGGAAGACCCAGTCCAATATAGGTAAGGAAGACCTCGTCACCAATTGCGCCAGGGATAGCCAGGGCTGTTTGCAGCATAATTACGGACACCATTTGAGGCAACAGATTTTTCATGATAATTCGTGGAGTGCTGGTTCCAAGACAGCGAGATGCAAGGTTAAAATCTCGATCACGAAAAATGATCACCTGGTTTCGAATAAAGCGTGCCATAGCCATCCAGCCCACAACACACATTGAGATGATAATTGTTGACATGCTGGGACGCAATATATAACTGACAAGTATGAGAATAAGCGTTTGGGGAATATTGCTGATGACATTATAAATTTCAGTAATCAGCTTATCCAACCGGCGCACATAACCCCAAGCCATGCCAATGATGATTCCGAACACCAGGTCGCTGAGCGCTACGATCAAACCTATTTTAATCGAAGTGCGAGTTCCTGCCCAAACACGTGACCAAAGGTCCTGTCCAATGGCATTTGTTCCGAACCAAAACATATCACCTGGAGACAGGTTTCTCAATTGGATACCGTCTGAGCCGTTATGAATGGTGGATGGATCGCGCTGGTTTGGCAAAAATGGTTGGATGAACGCGAAAAGGATTACTGCAAGTAAAGTGATTACCAGAACGCGAGCTGCTTTGTTGCGCCAAAAGTTCTTCAAAGTGCTTGCCCAATAAGAGTAATTTGAGTAACTTATCCGCTCGGCGTTTTCTTCGTCGAAAAGATGGGGGCTGAACAACGATGGGTCAAGTTTTTCGATTTGTTCCTGGGAAAGATCCATGGTGTTGTACTGCGGCACATCCATACTTTCGTGTTCTCTCCGCAAGCCCTCAGTCATATTTTTTTCAAACTCGCCCATACGTCGAGATTGAGAATTGGCAAACCATTTGTTTTTCGACATTATCGACCATCCTCTTTATTACTAAAGCTGATTCTAGGATCGAGCAGCGCCATAAAAATGTCTCCCAGAACCATTCCGATAATGCCAATACTCGAATAGAGAATAACCAAAGCCTGTACCACAGTATTGTCCTGTCTTGAGATTACATCAATCAGAAGACCGCCTGTGCCGGGAATGGAATATAGATGCTCTACATAGATTGAGCCAATGATGGTTGAAAGCAACGAAACCGGTAGAAACTGTGCCATTGGAACAAATGCATTTTTAAAAACGTGGAGAAACATTACCCGCTGACTTGATGCCCCTTTGGCGATAGCGAGCTTGACGTAATCCATGTTTATATTGTCAATCATGTACCGGCGCATCCACATAGCATAGGTTGAGATACTAATCAAAGATATCGAGAATACGGGCAGGATATAACTAATCCAATTATTCTTATCAAACAGTAAGGGCAATTTCAACCAACTAGAAAAATAAAGCTGCACAAACAATAGCAGTACAGCGGCGGGTAAAGCTTCAACAATGGCAATAAACGCTGTACCCAGCTTGTCACCAAACTTGTCCTTGGTTCGCGCCATCATCGCTCCCAATGGAATACCAATCATCAGCGATACTGCCATTGAAATTAAACCCAGTTTAAGTGAGACCGGTATCTTATTTTCAAGTATCTTTGCAATGGGATATTTCGCACGATAAATCCAGGAGGTGCCTAAATCCCCTTGTAACAAGCTTTTATAGAAATTAAAAAGCTGAATGTAAACCGGTTTATCAAGCCCCTTTTCAGCCAACAGGCTCGCGCGAGTTTCCGGGCTGAGTTTATCGTATTGTGCGCCAAAATACCCTTCCATGGGCATAAGGCGGAGCAATATGAAAATTACCGTTACGATGATAAACAAGGAGATCGTTCCGCCTACCAGTCGTTTAAGGATATATTGCGTCATCATCTCTCCTATTCAACATGTCGGCCGGCGGTAAACCACCGGCCGACACTTCTTCTCCGGGCAATACACCGGAAATTCACATTGAGAAGAAAAAGAGTTCTTTGTACTTATTCAGCAGCAGCCAACGCTGCAGCGCGGTCTATCTTCCACTGGTCATACTGGGTCTGAAAATCCTCTAGACTCATTGCTTCATTCAAAAGATGTCTGCCTTTATAACGCCAGACACTTACACCGAAGGAGGAGTATTCTCCATCGAAGACAGTAATCTTGCTGGCTACATAACCACTGGAGAATACCCGGAAAGGAATCACGATACCTTCATTGATTAGCCATGCCTCAGCTTTGGCATAGAGCTCATATCGTGTTGCAAGGTCAATGTTTTCTGCCTGTGCATCCTGGATCATCTTGTCGTAAATTTGCTGCGCGGCTCCAATATATGCAGGATCATCGATCACGCCGTTGTCATAATCTTCCTGTGTATAGGTGTATCCGGTAAGATATTCTTCCTGTGTGTTCATTGAGCGGTTGTTATAGCTCCAACTGAGACCCCAGGGCGCTGCATAGGTAGAGGGATCAGCAAAATCTGGACCCCAACCTTCTTCCATCAAACCATATTTTCCTGCCTTACGAATTTCGGAAAGATAGTTTTCAGCAGGTCCAGCCATCGGCACGATATCGATATAATCTGTTCCAAGAACACCTTCGAGTTGCTGCTCGACAACCTGGGCGACGAGATCCTGATTAGCCTGGTCGACACGATAATAGTAGGGGAAAACGATAGGGAATTGTACGCCTGCTTCAGTGAGTTCGGCAATCGCCTGCTCTTTGTACTCAAGTGCTTTTGCGCTCTGGAACCATTCCTGATTCGTAACAGCTTCCAGATCACCGGTAACTGTGAAATCTTCTCCATCGATAGCTACGAAGTTTGGAGGAGTGATGGTATTCATCAGATACTGTTGAGGATCATAGGGATCATAAACGGTCATCGCCTTTACACGATCAAGACCATAAACAATTGAGAGCCTCCAGGCTGTGTTATTGACTGCCAATTTAAAGTTATCGTTATCAAAAGGCTCGTCAAAATGCGGATCGAAATCGAAGAACCACCACATGGCATCATAGGTGGCTCTGTTGGGGCGAACGAGGTTCTTGGTTTTTTCATCAGCCATCCAGCTATCAAGAATTTCAACCGGAATCTGAGCCTCATCGATTTCACCACGTAAATACATCTCAGGCGCAAGAGCTTCAGCTTCTGCGTTGTATTTTCCATGAATTGTCTTGATGTAAACTTTTGCGACATCCCAATAATTGGGATTCCGTTCCCAAATGAATTCACTCTGTGGTTCCCAACTCGTGCAGTAATAAGCACCGTTGTAGAGGAGTGTATCGTTGCTGGTTCCGAACAATTCGCCATTTTCCTCAACAAACTGCTGATTTACTGGCATGAAAGCTACATAGGTCATCATGGAAAGGAAGTACGGGCAGGGTTGGGAAAGTGTATATTCAAGAGTGTAATCGTCAATTGCTTTTACACCGACCTGTGAGAAATCAGCAATGGATCCATCGAAATACTCACGGGCATTCTTGATGACGGATGTAACATGATCCACATTGGAGGATTCGTTTGCCGGTGTGAGTATCCACTGAATAGCATAAACAAAATCATTTGCCGTTACTTCTGCATACTCATCTAACTCACTGGTGTACCATTTTACGCCTTCACGCAGTTTGAACGTCCAGACAAGTCCATCCTCTGACACACTCCATTCGGTAGCCAGACAGGGCTGGACTACACCAAAAGAGTCATACTCGATCAGGGTATCGACGAAATTGGCGCTGGACTTAAAGTCAGCAGTAGTGGAAGTTGCAAGATAATTCATGGTGCCAATTTCTGAAGAATAAAGATACCGGAAAGTACCATCTTCCACGTATTTATCTTCCTCAGGTTCTGCAACTGCTTCTGACGGTGCAGCATCACTTTCAACTTCGGCTGCTGAGGCATCAGTCACATCATCAGCAACAGGCTCGCTGACGTCCTCTGTGGTGCTCAAACCCGTGGATGGCTGAGCAGTTTCCGAAACACCAGAGCAGCCAACAAAATTGAGCATCATCAAAACGCACATTAACAATGCCAAGACACGCTTCTTCATTATTGCTTCTCCATTTCATGATGATTTTTGCTGCAAATATTCATAGGTTTTTTCCATAACCATCTGTTTGTGAATTATTAACAGCATGTTAATAATAGCAACTAATCATCATCATGTCAACAATGCTTAAAATACTATTTTGTGTATGACTGAACCTTTCTTTTGATCAACGCGGTATAGCGGGTTCTTTTGCTATGTAATCGGCTGAAAAACTCGAAAGTTTGTAAAGAAACTTATGGCGAATTAATTACCGCAAAAAAAGGTCTCAGCGGGTATAATCCATTTGCTCAAGAACACCATAACATTTAACTGGGATTGATGACGAAAAGAGGAGAGGAAGATGGAAATGTACCGTCTTGCGTTGATCGGTTTTGGGAATGTGGGTCAAGGGTTGGCGCAGATCATCCAAAAATGCGGTGAGGATATGGCAGCACGCTTCGGTGCCCGGCTGGTGATTGTGGCGGTTAGTAGCCTGACCAAAGGCAGCCTGTACGACCCCAACGGTCTGGATCCCACAGCTCTGCTGAACGCCATCTCCGACGGCAAACCGCTGGGCAGCCTGCCTGCACAGTGTTACGGCTGGGATGCCATGCAAACCATCGCCAACAGCAATGCAGATGTAATTGTGGAAATGAGCTACACCGATCTCAAAACGGGCGAACCGGCAACCAGTTATATCCGTGCGGCACTGAACGCTAAAAAACACGTCATCACCGCCAATAAGGGACCTGCCGCACTGCATTATACCGAACTGGCAAAACTGGCTGCTGAAAGCGGGGTTTTCTTTGGGGTGGAAGGCAGTGTGATGAGCGGCACACCCAGCCTTACCCTGGGTCTCGATTTATTGACTGCCGCTGGCATAACCAAAATTCAAGGGATTCTAAACGGAACAACCAATTACATTCTCACTCAAATGACCGCCGGGGCACAGTATTCCGATGCGCTGGCTGAAGCCCAGCGGCTGGGGTATGCCGAAGCCGACCCGAGCGGAGACGTAGAGGGGTATGACGCCGCCGGAAAGGTAGTCATCCTGGCTAACCTGCTGATGAATGCGGGCATTGGAATGGATGATATTGATCGCCAGGGCATCAGTAAACTGACCGCCGCTGACATTGCCGCCGCTACCAACGCAGGTGAAAAATGGAAGCTGATCGGCAAGGTGGAAAAAATCAATGGGAATGTTCAGGCAAGCGTCAAACCGGTTCGACTGCCGCTCTCGCACCCGCTGGCTTCGGTGGATGGGGCAACCAACGCCATCACCTACAGCACCGAATTGCTCGGCGACGTAACCCTCATCGGTCCGGGTGCAGGACGAGTGGAGACCGGTTATGCGCTCATTGTCGACCTATTAAACCTCCACCACATCCTGATGGCGAAACACTCTTTGTCTTCGCCTTTTGGATAAAAAAGCTTATTCTTCCCCGCTGTTCAATTCCTCCAGGTAAGCCTGTTCCTTGCGCAGCCTCTGCCAGCGCACGATCAGGCTGATAACATATCCCCCCATCACACCGAAAATCACCGCATATCCGGCAATCATATAATTCAGGGTTTGTGCTGGTCCTTCCATTACTTCCTCCTCAGTCTTCCAGTTCCAGTTTAATGCGTGCCACGTGTTCACCCAACAACCCAACCCGCACCCGATGCCATAGCAATGTGGCAAAGAAGAAAGTAAAAGTAACCAGGCTGAAGATGAACGTTTGCAGCATCCGGGCAGTCATATCAAACGTGCCAGCAGATGCGGGGTCGGAAACCCCCACTACCACCGGGTGAATGGTACGGAAGATACGGATGGAAAAGAAGGTCAACGGCACGCTGAGAAAACCGATGATGGCATAAACCGCTCCAAACCGCGCCCGTTTCTCCGGCTCTTCAATACCCTGGCGCAGCATTAGATATGCCAGGTAAATCAATTCCATGATGGTAGTGGTGGTCAGACGCGGGTCCCATGTCCACCATGTGTTCCAGATCGGGCGCGCCCAGATGGACCCGCTGACAATGCCAATCAGGGTGAACACCAGACCGATCTCAATCCCGGCAATGCCCACCACATCCCATACCGTTTTTTTCGTGCGCAAATAGAACCCACCTGCGACCGCAGAAACGAAAAACCCCAGCATCCCGGTCCAGGCAGAAGCCACGTGAAAATAGAACACCTTTTGCACCTGTCCCATCACCGCTTCCAGGGGAGCATACAAGAAAACCATCGCGATAGCAACCGCCATTAGAATCGCGGTAACGATGGTAAGAACACGTAAAGCCAGAGATGATTTGGTCATTTCCTGTTCCTCAATAAATACCTATTCTTCAACCACAAAATCAAACACCATGAAAGCAGCCGCGATGAAGACGACATCATATACCACCAACAAAGTGATCCAGGGGCGGATGTCTTCAAATGGCATCCCTTGCAAATATGCACTGCTGGCTTTCACCGCTGCAACCAAAACCGGGATAATGACCGGGAAAAGAAGGATCGGCAGCAAGATATCTCGCGTGCGTGCCTGCACTGCCATACTGGAAAGCAGTGTTCCCACACCTACATATCCTAGCGAACCCAACAAAATCACCAGCCAGAGACCCGGTATAAACAGGTTCTGGTTATATAGCAGGCTGTAAAGCGGTAAAACAATCACAGCGACCAGCAGCATGAAGAGAAAATTGGCAATCATTTTACCGAAGTAAATCGCGGTGCGGTCAACAGGCGCGAGCAATAATCCATCCAGGCAGCCGCGGTCCTTCTCCACTGCCATCGAACGGTTCAAACCCAATGTTCCGGCAAAGGTGAAAGTAACCCACAACACCCCCGCCGTAACAGAATTGCGCACCTGGGCGTTTAATTCAAGAGCGAAGTTAAAAATAAAGATCACCAGCAAAGCAAATACCAGCATGGCAGAGATGATCTCGCGGCTGCGCATCTCAGCAGCCAGGTCCTTCCAGACCACAGCGAACATGGCACGCAGAAAAGAACGCATCTCAGTCATGCGTTTCCTCCCTGCCGTTTTCTGCTGCCGCATGGAGGGCTTGCCGATAGAATGCCAGCAGCCCATCCTGTGGAAGGTCGCTTTGATGCACACTGGCGTGAATACGCCCGCGCGTGATCACATCAAAGCGCTGTGCCAACCCGGCTGCACGCGCCAGGTCGTGCGAAGTCATCACCACAGTGCGACCGCGCGCTGCCACCTGCAAGAGTACCTGGTCAAGCGTATCGCAGGCATCCTGGTCCAGACCGGTATGCGGCTCGTCCAACAACAAAATCTCCGGATCATGCAGCACTGCCCTGCCGATGGCAAGCCGTTGCTGCATCCCCCGCGAAAAGGTGCGCACCAAATCACTGCGGCGCGGTGTAAGCCCGATCATCTCCAACACTTCGGCGCTGCGGTGAGCCAGTTGGGGGACATTGTATAGCAGCCCAAAGAAACGTAAGTTCTCTTCCGCGCTCAGGTCGCCGTACAGCAAGGGCTGGTGTGAGACCACGCCCAGCCGGCTGCGCACTGCGGTTGCCTGGGCGGGCAGAGCATAACCGGCAATGCTCACCTCGCCCAATGTGGGGCGAGAAAGTGAAGCAAGAATGCGCAGGAAAGTGGTTTTCCCTGCGCCGTTCGGTCCCAGTAATGCGATAAATTCACCATCCGAGGCAGAAAAATTCAGCTTTCGCAAAACAGTTTTATGCCCAAAGCGTTTAACCAAATGATGGACGTGGATTAACATGATTTCGTAAAGGTTGAAATTCGAGAGTCGACCAATGGTTGAGGTCTTAACTACTCTCCACTCTCTGTTCTTATTTCTTTCAATTTTTCTTTCAAGTGAGCACGGCGTGAGAGGTATTCTTTTTCAGATACTTCACCATTTTCATACGCTGTATCCAGTTGAATGATGGCATCCAGCAGGTCATCCTGTGTTCCAGGCACTTCCTGTCCGGCAGGCTCGTGTTTAGACGAAACCACCCGCTGGTTTTTTCGGTGCAGCCAAAAACCGGCAGATATCGTCACCAGTGCAAAGATTCCAACCCCAATCGCCAGCCCGACCCAGTTATTTTCCGAGTTGTATGAAACAGTGTTGGGGAAACCTTGCAGTTCCATTTCCAACTCCGTGCCTGCTTCCAGTTCGGCGATATTATAGAGCTTCATCAAGCCCATTTCCATCTCGCGCTCCCCGGCTTCTGATAACTGTGCGCTGGTCACTTTTACACCCTCCGGAACAATAACCGTTCCAGATGCCACGCTCAGCGGGAAAACCATGTTGAGACTGCGTTTTCGGTTATAGGGAATTTCATAAGCAAAAAGCAGTTCATACTGCTGCTCACCCGGGTAAATCACCGCCAGGTCGCCAAAGCCATTCTCGGTCTCTACAAAATTGGCTGCATCGGTTTCAAACTGTAAGTTTTCCGCATCAGCAGGCAAGGTGTAAAACAGTGTTGGATCGTTTATTGTTTCACCCGCTACAACCCGGTTGTCGGCATTTGAAATTAACAGATAGACAACCACCTGCATTTGCTCGGCGGATAAAAAGCTGAAGAATACGTGAACGCGGTCAGCCAAAAGCAAGCTGGTATCGGGTGTATTGTCGTAGACAGGGATTGTTAAAGAAGTGACAGAGCCGTCTTGAAGTTCATCCAGGTACACCATCCCCGAATTGAACACAACGCTGTTGTATTCCAGGGAAGCGATAAATATTTTGCTCTGAACAGGTTCCAACAGCACAAAGGAAAAATTACCATCTTCGTCAATGACGGTTGTTTGAGCAGTAACAACCTCCATCTGTGCATAACCCTGCAGAAATACCTCCAGACCAGCCGGGACATCTCCGCCTGTTTGGTGAAGCACCGTTCCTCGAATGGTCAGCGGACCGCTGTCAATGAGCAATGGACCGGCGCCTGATTCATTCGTGGCAGAATCAGACGGGGTGGTTGCAACAGAGTCAGATTCCTCCAAAGAGGTCTCTGCCTGAGAAAGGCTTTCTGTGGCGGTAGTTGGAAGCGACTGTTCTGCGCCTGGGGGCGGGGTAACATCGCCAGCAGTAGAAAATGAGCATCCAGCAGCAAGTAACAAGACTACCAATAAAAGAGACAATACCGATACTTTACGCAAAAAAAACATTCTGTCTTTTACATCCTCATCGAATTTATTAAGCCAGGTGAGCAGCGAACTATTGGACGATGGTACCGCGCTGCCATATAAATGTTCGGTTACCACCTTCCTGTACTGCGGTGTAAAGCGCCTGGTTGGCACGGTCAATTAAACGTTCAAGATCGATCACTTCATTCTCCACCATCCCGGCAATACCCAGGCTGATGGTATAGGTTACGGTACCCATAGGCGTATCAAAGCGGAAAGCTTCCACTTTTGTACGCAAACGTTCAGCAACCTCGCGGGCATTTTCGCTTTCCGTCTCAGGCAGAAGGATGATGAAATTGTTTCCGTTATATCTTCCAACCACATCGACCCGCCGCAAGCTCTCAGTAGTGATGCGACCAATCGACTGCAAAATACGATCACCGCTTTCTCTCCCAAATCGTTCATTGATCGAACGGATATCATCAATCACGAACGATATAATAGAAAGGGAACGTTTATACCGCCATGCGCGCTCTAATTCGCGTACCGCCTGGTTGATAAAGCTCTTTTGGTTATTCAACCCGGTCAGCGGATCGGTGATTGTGAGTTGTTGTACTTCAAAGTAAAGTTGGGCATTCTGCACAGCAATGCCTGCCTGTTGACCCAACGACTCAGCAATCGCCTGGTCAAACGCATTCAAAGTCTTTTCGTTTCCGGTAGTATACAGCGCGAGGACTCCCAACACCTGTCTTCCGGCAATGACCGGAGATAAAATCAGGCTTTTTGCGCCTTCACAAAAATGCTTTGGCATGTGCGGATGCAAATCATCGCCAACCAGCAATGCAGATTTACCCCGTGTAATGACCTGCCAGACTATATTATCGCTCTTTAACAAATTTTGCTGGCTGGCAGTCTCGGGCAAATTGGTCAAAAAGGTGATGCTGGTTTGGTTAGGCGTGAGAAGACCCAAAGAACCTGCCTCGGCGCCAACCAGTTCGATAGCCAGGCGAAGTACGTTTTGCAGCACGGCTGGCAAATCCAAAGCACTGCTGATGGTGCGGCTGACCTGGCTGAGTGCCTGACCAAATTTATTCGAGGTAACTGTACTGGAAAGCGGCATCGAACGCTGAATGGCAATCGCAAATTGCTGACTGATCGTTTTGAGCAATTTATTATCCTGCACGTTCAGGGTTTTGTCTTTACCCAACACGATATTCAGAGCGCCAATTGGTTCTCCGCGTATTAGCAGTGGAACAGTGTAATGCTCTGGTGTCAGGTTTTGACTGATGCCCGCTTCACGCATGCAGCCTGCATTACGGATTAGCTCGGGTTCATCCAGTTCACCGCGCATAATTCTATCCAAACCATCGCAGCGAAAAGCCGGGCTTAATGTTCTCTTTTCCGATTTCAAGAGAAAAGCATCGCTGTAGGAAGCGATCAAACGGATGTTGCCGGTTTCTTCCGGAAGCAGCACCCAGGATGCCTCTGCATTGACCAGCGCAAGAACGGTTTCAAGACCAGATTGAATGGAATCTTCCAACAATGCTGCCTGGTTGAGTTGGTCCGCAACAAATTTCAACGCCTCCAGCTCACTTGCACGAGCCTCAGCCGCATCCACTGCCTGGCGAAGCATCTCTTCCTCACGTTTTCGCTCGCTGATATCTTTTAACTGTACAAAATATGCCTTTTTACCTTCCCATTGGGCTTCCTGGCAATTCATTCGCACCCATTTTGTGCCTGCCGGGTCAACTTTCGTGTCCCTTGTTTCCCCTTCCACGATTTCAAGTGGAAAAACTTGACCCAGCATGTCGGGTGCAGTTACATCTAACAAGGCGGCGGCGGCAGGATTGATGAAACGAACGTTTTTTTCCTGATCGAGTACAATCACGCCTTCTTTTTGAATATCCAAAATCGATCGATAATCAGAATCGGCAGGCATGCCGTCAGCATGTGCTTTTTTTGAGTTTTCCATCAAGACCCCTCCTGAAGATTAATGACAAGTGGAGAAGATAAAAGATTTGCAAACAATGCAGGATTATTTTACCTGAAAAGATGCCGTCATACACCCGGCAGCCCACCACCTTGCCGGTTTTCCACCCAACAAAGTTGTTATGTTTTATAACTGAAATATTACCAACAAAACGAGCTGTCAACGAGAGTACGATCCTTTAATATTA
>CAYRRA010000077.1:0-20112 GCA_964426355.1 uncultured Anaerolineaceae bacterium | reverse complement strand
GTGGGCGTGAACCCGGAAATGGCGCATGAACACATGGCAGGACTTAACTTCATGCACGGAGTGGCACAGGCGCTTGAGGCAGGAAAGCTCTTTCACATCGACTTGAATGACCAGGCATTTGGGCGTTACGACCAGGACCTGAGGTTTGGCGCGGTAAATCTCAAAAGCGCATTTTTCCTGGTGAAACTGCTGGAAGATTACAAATATTCATCCAGCCGGCATTTTGATGCACACGCCTACCGTACCGAAGACTATGAAGGCGTGAAGGATTTCGCACGCGGTTGTATGCGGACTTACCTGATCTTGAAAGAAAAAGCAGCGCGTTGGAATGAAGACAAAGAAATTCAATCGATTGTGGCTGAAATAAACACAGGGGACAGTTCGTTAGATATGCTTTTGGGTAAATATTCTGCTGAAAAAGCGAATCAGTTGAAGGTAGAGAACTTTGACCGGATTCAAATAGCCGGGCGAGGTTTGAAGTATGAGCGATTGGATCAGCTCACAAACGAAGTTATATTGGGTGTCCGCTAACTCCTGATATTCCCATAAACCGGAGGCTGTATGGCGTATTTCCTCGGTATTGATGTGTCAACCACATCCAGTAAAGCTCTGATCATCGACAAAACCGGTAAATTGGTCGCGGTTGCATCTTCGCCGCATACATTGCAAACACCCAAACCATTGTGGTCAGAACAAGACCCTAAGGAATGGTGGGGAGCAGTGATTTTATGTGTCCGGCAGGCTCTTGAAAATGCCAGTCTGGCAGGCAGTGACATCAATGCTGTCGGGCTGACAGGTCAGATGCACGGATTGGTGTTGCTAGACGAGTCTGGAGAGGTGCTGCGCCCAGCCATTTTGTGGAATGACCAGCGCACTCAAAGTCAATGCGATGAAATTCATCATCAATATGGAAAGGAAAAGTTTATCCAGATTACCGGAAATGTTGCTCTGACGGGCTTTACCGCACCAAAAATTTTATGGGTAAAAGAGAACGAACCCACAGTATATGCCAGGGTAAAGCAAGTTTTACTGCCCAAGGATTATGTGCGTTTCATGTTAACCCATGAATACGCCATGGATAAATCGGATGGCGCAGGCACGGTGTTGTTTGATTTGAGAAAACGAGATTGGTCAGAAGAGGTTTTGGAGATGTTAGAAATCCCTTCTGCCTGGATGCCTCGAACCTTTGAAGGCACAGAAATCACGGGTTACATCAGCGCACAAGCCGCCGAGTTGACCGGGTTAAAGTCTGGTACACCGGTGGCAGCAGGAGGAGGTGACCAGGCTGCGGGTGCTGTGGGAATGGGGGCAGTGGAGGCAGGCGTGGTCGCTTTAACCGTTGGGACAAGCGGTGTAGTCTTTGCGTCCACCCCATCGGCGTTGATTGAACCCAACGGGCTGCTGCATGCCTTCTGCCACGCTGTACCGGATATGTGGCATTTCATGGGAGTGATGCTCTCAGCAGCGGGGAGCCTGCGTTGGTTTCGAGATACATTTGCTCCCGAGGTGAGCTTTGACGAACTGGTTGCCGGTGCAGAGCTGACTCCGGCTGGCTGCCAGGGTCTTCAATTTCTGCCGTATCTTTCAGGTGAGCGCACACCACATCCAGACCCGCTGGCGAGGGGGGCTTTCATTGGGTTGACCCTCAACCACACCCGTGCTCACATGACACGCGCCGTATTGGAGGGCGTATCCTTTGGATTAAGAGACTGCTTTTCGTTGATACAAAATGCGGGCATGGGGAAAGTAACTCAAATTCGTGCCTCTGGCGGGGGGGTGAAAAGCAAATTATGGAGACAGGTTTTGTCTTCTGTGCTAAATGCAGAACTGGTTACGGTAAATACAACAGAAGGTGCTGCCTACGGGGCAGCATTGCTGGCGGGGGTTGCAGTGGGTACCTGGAGCGATATTTTAGCTGCCAGTCATGCCTGTATTCAAATCACGGGGAGCACTCTTCCTGACCCTGATTGGGTGAATACCTATCAGAATGTATACCTCATTTATCAAGACCTTTACCCGAAATTGAAAGACAGTTTTGCCAGATTGGCTGAATAAAAAGAGAAGCCGGTCTCTCCATACCAATGAGAGACCGGCAGTTTTTTCGTGATGGATGTTTATGCTGCAACCAGTGTTTTTGCCACGAATACCGCCTGGTTGGCATCTACTGAGTAACCATCGGCACCGATTTCCGTGGCGTACTCAGGGGTTAGTGGAGCGCCACCAACCAAAATTTTCACTCTATCCCGCAAACCAGCAGATGACAATGCTTTGATGGTTTCTCTCATGTTTGACATGGTTGTGGTCAACAAGGCTGACATAGCGATGATGTCTGCGTCGTTCTGTTCTACGGCTTCAACGAATTTCTCTGGCGCAACATCGGTGCCCAAATCAACCACTTCAAATGCGGCACCTTCGAGCATCATCGCAACCAGGTTTTTTCCGATGTCGTGCAGGTCGCCTTTCACGGTACCAATAACGACTTTGCCTTTCATCTTGACATCTGCACTGAGCAAATGGGGTTTTAGCAGGTCCATACCGGTTTGCATGGCTCGGGCAGAAATCAACATTTCCGGGACGTAATATTCACCCTCTTCAAAAAGGCGTCCAACTTCGGTCATTCCTTTAATCAAGCCGTTTTCCAATATCTGCTTGATATCCAGACCAGTTTGAATGGCTTCGGCAACCTTTTCCCTTACCAGTTCCTTATCCCCTTCGATGATACCTTCATAAATATTCTCTAAAACGGATTTCATGTTTTTATCTCTCCTTAAAAATCATTTTGATTGATTACTCAACATCAAGATATTTGCAAAAAAAGTATGGCTGTTCTCTGCTGTGATTACTCCTTAAGACGATACAGTATCTCACCGGCATTTTCAACCAGTAAAATATCGTCGGATTTCTGATTTCTGAGCTCTTCAAGACGGAGCGATTTGAGGTCTACATATTCCAGGTTGATTTTTTCGCAATCTGCGCGTGAAATTCCGGAAGCCAGTTTCACAGATATGCGCGGCTGCTCGATCCCGTTGTGCATGGTTCCCTGTCCTTTCAGGTGAGTGGAATGCGCTATTACACTCAATGGGTAAATCTTATACTGTTCCCAGTTTTGAAGGAAGTAATCCCGGATGTGGTAGCCAATTTCTTTGATGGTATTGCCATGCGTATAGGATATTTCTGTCAAATGTGGCGCATAAATGATGATCTCACCATGATCTGCTACGACGGGTTCGAGCTTGTACATCCCTTTTGCGCCAGTCCAGAGCTCATCGTACATTTCGGGTAAAACTGAGATGACTTGTTTCACCGGTTTATCCAAATACTTAATGTGCACCCGTGAAGACAGCAGGGCAGCGGATTGCCAACTGGTGGTATCTTCACCGATGAACAAGCCGTAAACACCCCCTTTATCGTTAACCACTGAACAATAAATGAGTTTCCTGGGCAATAACCTGGCTGCAGAGTCCATTAACTTTCTTACCGGTGTTTGGATGGTACCAATGATTTCGTAACTGGTGATTAACGCTCCCAACCAGTGGGTGAAGTGAATCATTTCAGGTCCGCTGACACCTGGGAAGAGATACTTGTTCCCTCCGGAAAAGCCTGCCACTTCGTGCGGAAAAACGGGTCCACAGATTATCACCATGTCATAGTCCAGAAGCTTTTTATTGATCTGGACGGGAATTTCCTGGTTGAGCAGTCCATTACTGGCTTGTTTAATTTCTTCAGCGGATAAATTCCCCAGGGTAACGAGGCTTTCTTTTTTATCCCATTCATGATTGAAGACTGTAACATTCGGGTAGAGGCTTTTTCGTTCGGTCTCGGAGATTTTTAGATGACTTTCAATTTCGGCAGGGGTCAGGCTTTTATGTGTACCAAGCGCAATCATGTAATCCAGCTTAAGTACACGGTTCATCAGCAGTTCATTGATCATACGAAACAAGGCTGCAACCGGTGCTGTACGGGTCATATCCGGGATTAATACCAACACCTTCTGGTCTTTAAAGTTTTGCGCATCGAACCCCTTTTTTAATGCCTCATAGATTTCAATGTCTGTCAGATATTGTTGGGATTCATTTTTCTCATTGATCATAATCTTATCCAGGTAAGCAGTCTCTATGTTCGGCGGTAGTCCTTATTGGCTTTTTCCAAATATCAGGAACGAGCTTCTTTGACCCAGGTTAACGCTTGTTGAATATCACGGGTAATGGCTTCATAATCGCCTTCAGCCAGCCGTTTTTTGTTGATTAAGTTGGAACCCAAACCAACACAGACTGCCCCGGCTTTGAACCACTCGGTGATATTGCTTTGTTCTACTTCCACACCACCTGTCGGCATGATCAACGAGGAAGGTCTTGGACCGTGAATTGCTTTGATAAATGCCGGTCCACCCACTGTGCTGCCGGGGAAGACTTTGCAGATGTCGACGCCCCACTCTTCGGCAGTCGCAATTTCGTTGACCGTTGCGCAGCCGGGGAAATAGGGGATCTTGCGGCGGTTACACAAACGCGCCACTTCTTCGTTGAAAGTGGGACCCACGACAAAGTTCGCACCACTGCCGATATACATGGCAGCAGTGGGCGCATCATCGACAGTACCGACACCCAACATGACGGGTGAGTTCTCGGCTGCCAGCATTTTCTCCAATTGTGAGAAAACCTCCCATGCGTGGTCTCCCCGGTTTGTGAACTCGATGGTGCGGATACCGCCCTTCACGCAGGCGTCGATGATTTTTTTGGAAATTTCAAGGTCGTGGTGAAAAAAGAGAGGCATGAGACCCTTCTCAATAATCTCATTCAATACTTGTAGTTTTCTATACCGTGCCATTCTGATCTCCTTCCGCTATATTTTTGTAACAGGGTTGGGGGGTTGTTCACCCTTTAGAACTGCCAGGCAGTTTTTGAGCGCAATCCAACCCATCTGGTTCACCGCATCATCCGTATGAGAGCTCATGTGCGGGGTAACGATGACCTGGGGGTAGTTGAAGATGAAGTAATCCTTTGCTGGCGGTTCTTCTGCGAAAACATCCACGGCAGCACCTGCGAGCTTGCCGCTCTTCAGGGCTTCTTCAATAGCCGCGTACTCTATCATTTCTTCCCTGGCGGTATTTATTAAGTTTGCGTCTTTCTTCATTTTGTCAAAAAATGTAGAATCAGCCAGCGCAACTGTATCTTGTGTTAGGGGGGCATGCAAGGAAACAAAATCGGAGGCAGCCAGGAGGTCGTCCAGTTCAACCAGGGTCGCACCCAGAGCGAGCGCAGTTTCCGGGTGAACAAAAGGGTCGAAGACGAGAAGGTTGACGTCAAACCCTTTCAGTTTCTTCGCAACGTCTTTCCCAATTGCACCGAAACCAATCAATCCAACCGTGCTTCCGCTCAGACCGGGCACATTGATGCGCGACCATTCACCGGCATGGGTTAACCGGTCTGCCCGGGAAACCTGGCGCGCAAGGAGCAGGATGAATGCGACGGTTAGTTCCGCCACTGCGGCGGCGTTGGCGCCCGGTGTGTTGGTGACGACGATTCCGCATTTCTCCGCCTTTTTGATATCCACCCGGTCTACGCCGACGCCATATCGCGCGATGACTTGCAAATTGCTGGCAGCCTCAATCACATCAGCCGTGATTTGGTCCAACCCGGCAATATACCCGTCATATCCCGAAATCATTTCTTTGAGTTCATCCGCCTGGAGCGGTTTCCCGGTCTGGCTGTAGATGACTTCGCCAACCGCATCTTCCAAAGCCTTTTTAACTTGCGGGTCGCTTTTCCCAAACGAGGTGGGTGTAACCAGAACTCTACATTCTTTCAATGCTTTTCTCATACAGCATCCTTGTCAATAGATTTGTAGCTTTTCTGATAAGGGCGTAACAGTTCATTCAACTGCGAATAGTTGTCGAAGATGTGGTTGTACCGGGACTGGTTTTGCGGGTCAGCGGAGAATTTTCCCTTGATGCCGATTTTGCCTATCAGAGAATCAAAACTGGAAAGGTAGCCGCTGCCTTTGAGTGCCCAGAGCGCAGTGCCAAATGATGAGGTCTCTTCGGTGTGCGGTAAACTGATCTCTTTACCCAGGATATCCGCAAGAATTTGCATCCAAAGCCGTGAGCGCGTGCCTCCCCCCGATGTGCGGATTTCGTTCACCTCGATATGCAGGCTTTGGAGAATCCCGGTCAACTGCCGGAGCCGAAATGCAATGCTTTCCAATATGGCTCTGGATATATGGCGCATGTCATGATCGAGTGTGAGCCCATAAAAAACCGCCCGGTTGTTCAAACTCCAATAAGGGCTCCGTTCACCAGCAAAATAGGGCAGGATTAACAAACCATCTGCGCCGGTCTCAATATCTGCAGCCAGGTTGAAGATATCTTCAAAGGTAAATTCCTGCATGTCCTTGCCCGGAAATGCGGACATGATTGTATCTTTTAACCAGGAGAGGACGATTCCGCCGTTGTTGAGAGCCCCGCCGACCAACCAATGAGTTTCATCGAAGGGATAACAAAAACTGCGCGCCTGGGGGTCGAGGAGGGGTTGTGGGTAAATCACGCGCAAGGCAGCGCTGGTGCCAATCATACAGGTAGCCTGGTCTGGATGGAGCGCACCGGCACCCAGGCTGGAGTTGGCTGCGTCCGAAGCGCCCAAAACCAATTTGACCTGTGGGTGAAGCCCCATCTGTCGTGCCAGGTCAGCATCGATGCGGTTAAAAACGGTATGAGGAGAAGCCAGTGTGGATAAATTCTCAGGGACAAGCCCTGCCAGGTCGAGTATCACCTGGCTCCAGCACAAGTTTTTCACATCCAGTAAACCACCGCCACCGGCTACGGCGTAATCAATCACGTATTCTCCGGTGAGCTTGTGCAGAATATAGTCTTTGATGGAGACAAATTTCCAACATTTTTTAAAGAGATCGGGACGATTTTCCTTTATCCAAAGCACCTTGTAAAGCCAGTACATCCAGTGGATTGGACAACCGCTGATTTGATAAAGCGAGTTTTGTTCATCTTGCGCTTTAATTTTCTCAGATTGAGGAAGACCCCTGTCATCTGTCCAGGTCATTACACCGGTCAGTGGTTCCCCGTGGCGGTCAATCGCTATGACGGCATGGAGTGCACAACTAAAACTAAGCGCTGCACAATCTGCCGCGTTCACCTCGGCTTTTTCAATCACAGACCGGCTTGCCTTTGCCATGCTTTGCAAAATGATCTCAGGGTCTTGTTCTTTCCAGTTCATTTGACCATAATCGCAAGCGTCGACGGCAAGAATGTTTCTTTCCTGGTCGATAATCATGGCTTTGCAACTGCCTGTCCCCAGGTCGATTCCTAAGAACCAGGGTTTACTCATGTGATGCTCCTGGAACACGACTCATATAATCACTCGCTTGCATCTGGTAATGTCATTCCCAGTACAAACCCCCCGTCTATTCGCAGGGTGGCACCGGTAATATAATCTGCCTCGTCGCTGGCTAAGAACACACAGGCATACCCCATATCCTCGATGCTTCCCAGTCGTTTCCACGGGATGCTGGACTGGCTCTTCTGAATGACTTCATCTGAAACATATTTTCGTTCTCCAGGTGTATCAATCCAGCCCGGGTTGAGCATGTTGACATTGATGTGATAAGATGCCAGTTCATTCGCCATGGTGCGCCCCAGGTGGTTGATGGCTGCTTTTGCCATGTTGTATGCTGCGCTGCTTTGGGGGGCAATTTCCTCCAGGATTGAGCTGATGATGATGATTTTTCCGCCAGGAATACCCCGTTCTTGCTGTTTGACCATTTGTTGAGCAGCCAACTGGCAGGTGTGAAAGGTTCCAAATTGGTTGACCTCAATCGTTTTAAGCACATTTTCCCATTTGGCTTCCAATACCTTTTCACGGATGGACATACCGGCATTGGAAACAGCGATATTGATCTGGGAAAAATATTGAAGGGCTTGTTCGAATAAGGCTTCGACTTCTTCTCGTTTTGAGATATCAGCACGAATAGCGATTGCCTTTTGACCCATCGCCTGTATCGCTTTCACGGTTTCATCGGCTTCATCCGGGTGGGAATAATAATTCACCACGATATCCGCGCCTTCTTCTGCCATTTTTAAAGCAATTCCTTTGCCAATCCCGCGAGAAGAGCCTGTAACGAGCGCAACTTTACCTGATAAACGTTTTTTCATTCTTTAAAAACTCCTGACAATAAATTGATATTAACTCATTTCTTTCTGGCAATCGATGTTGAGCAATTGGTAAACCAAGTTTTCTACCTTTTCTGCCGCGCCTGTGTGCTGTAATTGACTTTTTATTGGTATGGTCTGTGCGTCATCATTACGCTTCAACATTGTTAAAATTTGCTCTGTAATGGTTCCTGGCTCGTTGAGAACCGGGATGGTTCCGGAGGAAGTTCGTGGAAATAAGAATGGCTTTGGACTGTTGGGTTGTAAACTCAGTACAGGGCAATTGAGGATGAATGCTTCCATCAACCTGGAAGACGTCATACCCAGGATTAAATCTGCCGAGAGCATGAGGTCACTGCTTGCTTTCAAGG
This sequence comes from uncultured Anaerolineaceae bacterium, assembly GCA_964426355.1. GTDB lineage: Bacteria > Chloroflexota > Anaerolineae > Anaerolineales > Anaerolineaceae > JAJFTV01. The sequence continues at coordinate 11,586 of CAYRRA010000077.1, read as the reverse complement.
GGTCAATGACCTGGCACTTATTCCTTGCAAACACTTCAAAATCGGAGACGTTTTGCGTTGGGTGGGGGATAATCCCGAGAAAGACAAGTTTCCCCAAAGAAGTTTGTATGTTTTCAAGCAAATCGGGTAAAAACTGCAATACAGTAAATTCATCGTACCCCGGGTCATCCGGGGTGCCAGAGAAATATTTATGAATCGGTTGGGAAAAGAAAAGCACAAACAGTCCATCCGACGGGATATTACAACCTGTGATATCTTTTTTCCCGCCTGATACCTTTTTCTCCAACCGTTTTTTTTCTATCTCTTCAAATGCCGGCTGTCCCGTGATGAGAATGTGCTCATCCGGAAAACCTTCTTTCAGCATCTGTTCTCTACAAAACGCGTCCATAACGGCAATTTTTGTTGGCAGGTATTTTAGCTTTCCGGTTTCATCACAGAACCGCATGGAATAGTTGGACCAAAAATCCAATACTGAAATAGAAGGTATGCCCATTTTCCGGGCTTGCCGGAGAAATTTCTTTTCAAAAGCCAGTTCGTGCATGGATGTTGCTGTAAGAAGCAGTTGTGGGGAAAACTCCTGCATGGTCTTTCCTACATCTTGCAAAGAGTATGGCTCTGCGTCCAGGCAGTTCACATTAAACCCATACTGCTGCAACACCTCTGAAGAAGCAATATAGGAAAAGTGAACCAGGTTGACCCGTTGGCGCTGTTCAAGCAGGTCAAATACCGGGATGAGCGCTCTGGCTCCTCCAGGATCTCCACACACGGACAAGACGAACGGCTTCATTTTCAGAACTGTAATGGGTACTTCCCATATTTCTGAATGGCGTTTGCCATTGCTACGACATTCTCTGTTTTGGCGTAACGTGGGATGCTGTTGGACGAAGAAATCATATAGCCACCACCCGGACCGGCAGTTTTAATGCAATCCTTCACAATTGCATCGATTTCTTCCGGCGTACCGCGGCTCAAACGATCCACAGATACGTTTCCAATCAGGCAGACTTTTTTGCCCAGTTTTTCTTTTACCTTCGCCAAATCCATTGGACCGGGTTCGAGGGGATGAATGGCGGTTGGTTTAAGGCTGAGGATATCATCGATGACGGGCATGAGATTACCGTCACTGTGGAATACCCAGGGAATGGTGATGGTTTCAGCGTGGCGTTGAAAAGCGGGTAACAGGAATTTCCGGAAAACACGCGGTGAGCACAAAGGACCTGATTTAAAGGCAATATCGTCATAACACCAAAGAAAATCAACACCCATACTGATCAGGTTTTCGGTGACCACAATTTGCCAGTCGCCATAGCGTTTGAGTACTTCACGGATAAAATCGGGGTCGTCGGCGAGGGCATAAGAAAAGGCTTCCATCCCCATGCTGACCAATGTGGAAGCCACGCCCTGCTTAATGGCTGCTGCGACGGGGAAGTCGCCTTTATTCTCCAGCACCTTTTTAACATGGGCGTACAGCGCGGGGTCATTGGGATCGGGGAAAACCATCCGTTCCAGGTCGGCTCTGGTTCTCAGTAAGCCTTGCGATATAGTCGGCTGGTCATCGTCATCATCCAGCAATTTCATCTCAGCAAAATATGGTGGGAAGAGGATGGGAACGAGCACATCCCGGTGAAACAGGGTTGAAATTTCCCATTCTTCCAGGTTTCGATCAACACCAGCAACTTCCCTGGCGATATTGGATGCGATTGATCCTTCGCAAAATGGTACCCGGTCAGGTTGTTCTCCTGCAAGGGCACACATCACGCGTTCCTTTGAAGTCATTGTCATAGAACAGTTCTCCTTAAATACTTCCTCAATCCAATTGGATTGGGTATTTTCCATATTTGCGGGTGGCTTTCACCATTGCTTTGAAGTTCTCAAGTTTTACATAATGGGCAACCGTATTGCTGGAACCCACAATATATCCACCACCGGGAGCCAGGGTCTTAATTTTTTCTTGCACTTCGGCATCCACCTGCTCAGGCGTGCCCAGGGTGAGAATTTCACCAATCTCAATGTTTCCCAACAGGCAGACCTGATTGCCATATTTCTCTTTGACAGCTTTACTATCCATTGCTTTAGGTTCGATGGGGTGAATGCCATTGAAGCCACATTCAATCAGGTCATCGAACACCTTAAGCAGGTTTCCATCTGAATGGATGATGAAAGGTAAATCCTTCGCTTTGCAAATCTCCCCCATCTTTTTCAAGTAGGGGAACAGATATTTCCTCAAGATAGCAGGGCTGACCATGGTGCCTGAACCGTAAGCCAGGTCATCGCCGTACCACATGGCTTTGACCTCATCCATTTCGACAATACGTTCAAAGACTTTGAGCTGTGTTTCCCCAACGCGCCTGAAAAGTTCTTCCACCAGGTCTTTTTGGTCAGCCAGTGCGAAGCTGAAAGTATCAAAGCCCATGATCCGCCAAACCCGGGTAAATATTCCACCAACGCCCGAAATGATTTTCATCCCGGGATAGAGGCATTGAGCACACTTGACCAGGTTTGAATAATCGATTTTCTCCGGGTCGTGCCAGGGGTATTTTTCGTATTCTTCCCAGTTGCTGACCAGGCTGGTTGCATCACCCGACCATTGGGTCATTTGCATGTCGCCGGCATAAATATGGTCCTCTGCGGCTAATCCATCTCCAACCATGCGGTATTCATAATTCGCCCGCAGGTAAATATAATCGTAACCAGCCTGATACCAGAAATCCACGTCATCCTGTACGGTTTTAATCGGTCTCCCCAGAAACTCTTGTTTTATTTGCCAGTCCACATGCAGCTCGGCATTGGGAACCCGGTCGGGCTCACCCTCTCGCATCACTGTGGTTCTAATTCTTTGAAAATCTGGGTCTAGTTTTACAAATTCAGTCATTTTTCTACTCCGCGCGCCTTTTCATTTCCCATTCGTCTGCTGCTTCAAAAACTGCGCAAATATTTTCTGGCGGTACTTCTTCTTGAATATCGTGTACACATGCCAGCACATAACCGCCATCAGCAGTCAGATCATCGAGTCTTTTCCAGACTTCTTCTTTGACTTTCTTCGGGGTTGCGTGGGGTAAGATGTCTTGCGTATCAATAGCTCCCCAAAAAACGAGGTCTTTGCCATATTTCTCTTTTAACAGGGCTGTTTCCCCCATCCCTTTGGCTGAAACCTGCACCGGGTTAATGATATCCACGCCCATATCGATGTAGCCTTCCAGCAATGTAACGATACTGCCACAGCTATGAAGAAAGACCTTCATCCCGCTCTTCTTTAAAAATTCAATTATCCGTTTTTGACGGGGTTTAATGAGAAGGTCATACATCCGTTTCGACATCATTGGACCGTTTTGGAAGGCGACATCATCTGTATAGGTGACAACATGAGCCAGCCCTTTGGTTGCCTCGATGAGCTTTTCGGACTCCGCTATCCAGATATCGATGATGCGGTCCATGTAATACCCGGCGAGTACTGGCTCACTCACCAGGTCCATCAGCCAGTTATCATACCCGCGCATAAATTGCGATTGATGCATAAAGCCAATCGACAGGTTTAAAACCAGTGCTTTGTCTGTGTTTTCATACAAATCTTTCGCCTGGAGAGCCAGTTCGGAAAAATCTGTTTCTGGTTGGGGCCAGGCAAAATCCTGCAAATCGGCGATGCTTTCCATACCTGCCAGTGGGGGGTGGCTGACGTAATAATGCCCGCCGTCACGCGGTAATTTTCGTTCAACACCCCAGCGGTCGATATAAGCCCGGTTCTCATCAAGCTGAGGCACAATAGAGGCGCTTGCAGAGGATATGGGCAACACATCCAGCTTGAACCGGTCGATTATTTCCTGTTCCACTTTTGCCACCAAAGCCCTTGCACTCATGAACTCAAACGAATCTGGGTTGGGGAATTGCAAGTACCTTTTAAGGCTTTGGTATGCCTTGAAATTGATACCCGTTGTGGTGGTGGACCCAATATCTCGAGGTGTCCGATCCGGTTCTTGGTGGTTCAGGGCAGTCAGCACCCTTTCACGCGAATTCATTCAAACACTCCTTAATTTGCGTCAAAGAACCCGACTTCACGCAAATCGTTTTTGAGGTTCTCTTTCTGTTCATCGCTTAAACTTGGCAGAGGTCCGCGAGGGTCACCGCAATCGATCCCCAGGAAGCCCATAGATGCCTTAACTGCACCGATGACACCGTATTTGATGAATGCACTGATGACGCGATTGGCTTTTACCTGCAACTGTTTTGCTTTTTCAATTTCGCCATTCTTCCACGATTGATAAATACCAACAAAAATTTCGGGCATGCAGTTAAATGTCGCTCCAATGCCGCCAAGTACATCCATCGTTAAGAAGGGGAGCAGCATCTCGTCTGGACCTGAAAACACCTTCAGTTTTTGACCGCAGGCATCCATAATGATGCGCAGGTTGAGCATATCGCTGGAGGTGTATTTGACGCCCTGGATGATATTCTGCTGAAACAAAGTGGAAGCAAGGTCGGCGTTTAGACTGAAATTGGTGGAGGCAGGCAGGTTGTAGAAGAAAACCGGATTTCCAGCTGCTTCTGCAAGGCGACGGTAATACTCGACAATCCCTTCACGTCCAACGCTGTAGTAAATTGGGGGAATAGACGCCACTGCATCGGCGCCATTCGCTGCTGCGTGCTTTGCCAGCGCTTCGGCTTCCTGTGTGGATGGTGCGCCTACGTGGGCAATCACCGGTACGGCGTGATTGACCTGGGAAACGGTGGTGTCCAAGACAAGGTTGCGTTCTTTCTCGGTTAAGAGCAGACCTTCGCCGGTTCCGCCGCAAACATAGAACCCATTGATGCCTTTGGATAACAAGTAATCAACCGAGTCTTTGATTGCCTGTTTGTTGACTTCCCCTGTTTTTGTAAAAGGTGTGATTAGAGCAGCAAAAATTCCTGAAAACACGTTTTATCCTTTCATTTTTGACTTCGATTTTTCTAATAAGGTTACGAAAATCAAATTTTTCTCGAATTTTGAAAGCAAACCTGCATATAAATGATACCTTTTGATAATTAATGTTCTGACTACTTTATCCATATTTCTGGTTAACAGCACAAAAATTCTCTTTGAGCAACCCCAATCCAGCCGATGTGGGGGGAAGTGACTGGCTGGCAAATTCGCCAGCCAGTGCACTGCCCAAAGAGGATCGTTAAGCCCTTCCTGTAGTTCATTTTTCCAGTTTCCAACGTGTAGCAGCAATGTGGCGAATGTCATCTTCGCCGTGAATGTAATACACCGTGACAATGGTTCCATCATCCAACTGCGTTGAGCAGGGATAACCGACATCCCTCGAGCAGCCATCCTGGCGCAGAATGATTTCGGAGTCAATATCCCAGGTTATTCCGTTATCAGTACTCACGCATGCCCGCACGCCAAAAGGTTCGCGGCGGTATCCGTAGGTGCAAACCAGGCGGTTATCCTTCAGACGGAGGACATGGGCAGGATGCCCCCACATTGGGGTTTCATGTAAATCTATCCAGCTCTTGCCGCCATCTGTTGAAGTTGCCTGGTACAGGTACTGGTATTTGCGCGGTTCGCCGGAACGGATTAGTGCCAGGATCGTTCCGTCTGCAAGTTCAACCAAAGCAGGTTCTTCAAAACTGATACGGGTTTCAGAGTCGGCGGCAAGCAGAACAGGTTTTTCCCATGTTTTTCCACGGTCATAGGATTTAACCGTATAGGCGCGACAAACTGAACTGCCATCATCACCGCCATAGATACCCATCATCAATGATCCATCAGCGAGTTCAATCGCGCCATCTGAGGTTCCCGCTCTTGGAAGCGGAGAACTGTCTACCAGAATTGGATTTGTCTCCCATGTTTTTCCGTGGTCGAATGAACGGATGACCAGCGGGCCTTCTACATCCGACCAGGAGCCATCATATTGCTGGCGGGCGGGGTATCTTAAACGACCTTTTTCCTCTTCCGGTACAACCCGCCAACAGAAGTAGTTAATCATTTGCATTTCATCTTTATAGACCATGATGGATGGGTCTTGTTCGCCACATTCCGGGTCAAAGACAGGAAAAATGGTGGCATCTTGCCAGGTGACCCCGCCATCATTGGATTTTGCCAGGCAGATTCTTGCGCCTTTATCTACATGGTCGTATTTGCCCTGTTTAACGGCGGTCAGGCTGAAGCCGCCTGCTCTTCGGAAGGTCACCAGGAGTTCGCCGGTGGCGGTTTTGGCAATGGCAGGGAAGCAGCTATATGCTCGCGGGTCTTTGTAAACAATGGTATGTTGCATAAGATATTCTCTATTCATTATTTTAGGATTTGGCGTGGATCCAGTGCATCGCGCAGACCATCACCGACAAAGTTCATGCTCATGATGGTTACGGAAATCATCAAACCCGGAGGTATCCACAACCAGGGCATATCCGATAATACAGATAATTTCTGGGCATCGGAGAGCATCTGCCCCCAACTGGGTTGCGGTGGGGGTACGCCCAAACCCAGGAAGCTCAGGCTGGCTTCGGTGAGGATGGCACCAGCAATACCAAAGGTAGCTGCAACGGTGATGGGACCTACACAGTTCGGTAGCATGTGTTTGGTGATAATGCGATGACTGGGAAGTCCCATGCTGCGCGCAGCGGTAATAAATTCCTGCTCGCGTAAGCTGAGGAATTGTCCGCGCACCAACCTGGCGATACTGGGCCAACTCAATAACCCAATGACTATCATGATGTTATTAAGGCTTGGACCTATCAGGGCAACCACCGTGATAATGATAATCAGAGATGGAAAACACATCACGATATCGGCAAAACGCATGATGATTGTGTCGGCTGCACCACCGAAGTAGCCTGCAATCGTGCCCAAAATGGTACCGATAACCGTGTAAATGCTGACCGATACAAGACCGACCGAAAGGGATACCCGGGTGGCGTAAATCAACCTCGCCCATACATCTCGTCCAATGGCATCTGTGCCCAAGATGTGACCTTCACTGGGGGGTTGTTTTAGTTCAGAATAATTCTGGTAAAAGGGATTTTGTTTGGCAACCACAGGTGCAAAGATTGCAGCAAAGATCAGGACAATCATAATAAAAAAACCAATCACCCCCGGTCGATAACGAGAAAACCGGTACAACATGCGTTTCCAGGGTTTTTCACTTTTTATTTCAAAACTAGGAAGGTTATTCTTTTTTTCAATTTCTTCTGGTTTGTGTTCCATCAATAACCTCTCAGTTATAACGAATTCTAGGATCAATAAACGCGTAAGAAATATCTGTTATCAAGTTGCTTCCCAGAACCAACATGGCTGAGATCAGGTTTAATCCCATCAGGGTGGTGTAATCCTGGTTCATCACTGCCCAGATATTCAACGTTCCCATACCGCGCCAATGAAAAATTTGCTCAACAATCACCGACCCGGCGAAAAGTTGAGGAATACGCAATCCCACAACCGTAATCAACGGAATTAGTGCATTTGGAAAAGCATGTTTGAAGATGACCATTCTTTCGCGGACGCCCTTGGCTCGAGCTACGTTGACGTATTCATTGTTGAGAACCTCAAGCATGGATGTGCGTGCGTAACGCGCAATGGGAGCCGCCGTGCCGATGCCCAGCACAGTGACAGGCATGAGCATGTATTTGAAGCTGTCCCATACTGAAGGTTCCGCACCCAGCGTGGTCATACCGGAAGTTGGAAGCCAACCCAATTTCAATGAAAAAAGAAAAATCATTCCAAGTGCCAGGAAAAACCCTGGAATGCTGACCGCAACAAAGGAGATTAAGGTGACGGTATAGTCTAGCAGTGAATACTGATTGATTGCTGAAATCACGCCGACCACAGTTCCAAAGAGCACGCTGACGATCATTGAAAGCATGGTCAGTTTGATGGTGGGCCAGAACCGTTCTGCAATCATTTTGTTGACAGGGTTTCCATTGATGAGAGAATAACCTAAATCGCCTTTCACAACCCTCCCCAGCCAATAAACGTATTGAATTGGCAGTGGTTTATCCAAACCTAATTGGGCTCGTTGTGCTTCGACAACTTCTGAACTGATCGCACCGGCTGTCGGATCGAGCATACCGGTGACGGGGTCACCAGGTGCGAAATGGATCAGTAAGAAAATCACAATGGTGACACCTAACAGGATCGGAAGGCTGATTAGTAAACGTCTGAATATGTATTGGGTCATTAATCTTACTTCCTTATGTTAAAAACTCAGGGGTTGGAGAAAAAATGCTTGATCTTGTTCATCCCTAATGCGATAGATTGAAAAGGATGATACGGACGAATTTCCAGCACTGCGGACCCCTGGTAATTGACTTCGTTCATTGCAGCAAACACCTGATGCCAGTCTTCTTCAGAAATTATGCCTGTCCCTGGAATGTGATGGTCAATTAACATCCAGGAAGGCTGGCTTTTGATTGCTTCATAAGGGATAAGTGAATCGTGAAAATGGTAATGGATGATTCGTGTTTTTAAAACATCCAAAAATTGCTTCATGGTTTCTGGTACCAGGTAGACATGCCCGATATCAAGACAGAATTCCATAGTTTCAATTTGCTCGTAGATATTCTTCAGAAAACAGAATTGACCGTTTTCCAATGCGAGCCTTACACCGGTACTTTTGGCGTACTCATGCGCCTGGTTGGCAAGGTCCAGATTTGCTTCCCGTGTGCCGGAAAAATAGAAATCGTCCGGGTGGAGAACCAAAATTTCAGCGCCATACTGGACAGTGGCATCAATCTGTGCTTTGTGTTGATCCAATGTGTTCTGCCCGGTGCGCGTATGAAGGGTGACCTCGATGCCTTCAAAAAGAGGTTTTACTTTTTTTATGGTTTGAGCATCAAATAAATCTGTCCATTCGCCATAATCCTGCCAGATTTCAAGCCCAAAATTGTTCTCTCTGGCGAATTCAGTGATTTCTTCCAGAGGGATTAATTTTGAAAAATGGCTAAAGTTCCACATGCTCAATGAAAATTTTAGGTTCATCTTTCTACCTGACATGATTGCCTGATGAAAGATATGCAGCGGATGTTTGTCCACTGCATATCTTGTTACTCGTTTACGATTACTCTACAAAAGCCCAGTCTTCAATATTCCAGGTCAGGTAACCAGGATCGGCGCTGGGGACCACACCGGTCAGACCGGTGTTGATACCAGCAAAACTATTGGCTGTGTAGAAGAACAGGCTGGGGACATCCTCGTTCAGGATGGCTGCTGCCTGCTTGTAGATTTCGGCGCGTTCTTCAGTGTTGCTGGTGGCGATACCGGCTGCCATCAACGCATCGAATTCTTCATTGCAATAGCCGAGAACCAGGGTTGCCCAACCAGCGGTGCAGCTGTAATAACCGTTGCTCACGCTGGGTTCTGCGCCAAAGCGACCACCGGCATTGTGAACCAGGTCGCCTTCACCGGCAATGGCAGCTGCGAGGAATGCTGCGCTGGTGACCATCTTGATATCCAGGCGGATACCAGCTTCACCCAACTGCTGCTGGATGACCTCACCGTATTTACGTTCGCGTTCGCTGGAGGTGCAAAGGTAGACCAACGAAATTTGTTTGCCTTCCCAGAGTGCTTTTCCGTTCTCGTCGAATGTAACGCCAACCTCTTCCATCAACGAGCGAGCTTTGTCCAGGTCGCGGGCGTAGGTGTTCAGGTCGGGATTGACTGCCCATTCAGGACCAAAGATTGGACCATAAATCGGTTTTGCTTTGCCGTCTGCAACAACAGCGATCACGGCTTCAGCATCGATCGCATACGCCAGAGCCTGGCGGAATCTCTTGTCCTGCAGATAGGGTTTGATTTCAACATCTTCGGGGATCGTCCATGTTCCAGCATCGCGGACAGTTTGGATCTGCTCTGCTGTGCGGGCATCGATGTGGTTGACGTAGTAGCCAACGCCTGGGGTCTCGATGACATTGATGTAATCAAGAGCCTGGAAACGATCAGCTTCACCGGCAGGCAGGATGGCGATGTCGATTTCACCGGCTTCCAACTGTGCCAGCATGGTTGCTTCAGCGTCAAAGAGTTTGAAATACACATCATCGATGTTGACTTGTTTGCCCCAGTAATCGGCTTTCTTGGTGACATGGATGTACTGGTCTGAGACAAATTCGACGAATTCGTAGGGTCCGGATGTGACGGTGGGGGCATCGACGTAATCGGTTGCTTCGATTTCTTCAATGGTCATACCGCCCAGGATATGCGAAGGTAGGATGCCGATGTAAGTTTTGGTGAGGAACACGGCATCGGGGGCTGCGAGATTGAAGGTGACGGTATGGTCATCGACGATCACGATACCTTCGATTTCCTCTGCCTCGCCGGTTGTGTAGTCTTTCATACCAACGATGTTGGCATAATTGGTGTTCCATACGCCAGCAGCACCAGGGGCAACCGAGATTTTGTAGGTGAAGTAAACATCTTCAGCGGTAATGGGCTCGCCATCACTCCACACGGCGTTTTCGGGAAGATGGAATGTGTAGACAGTCGCATCTTCGTTGACATCCACACTCTCAGCCAGGTCAAGAATGGGCTGAATGTTGTTGTCAAACCAGGTCAGCGCGGGGAGAATGAGCGGCAGGGACATGAACTGTGGATTGGAGGTCATCCAAATCGGGTTGTAGTGTTTGCCGGTCATGCCGTTTGTACCGATGAATACCGGTCCACCTTCTTTAATGGGGGCTGCAGGGGCGGTAGGGGTGACTTCGACGTATTCGACTTCCGTCACGACTTCCGTCACGACTGATTCTACGACTACTGTCTCAATGATTTTTTCCGGTTCGGGTGCGGGTTGGCATGCAGCTAATGCGGGAACCAGAAGCATGATGACGAGTAGTACTGCAATACTTTTGAACGATTTCTTCAACATTTTTTCTCCTTGCATTTGAAAGTAGAGATTTTTACACAGGTAGACATTCGACTCAATCATTTCCTTTTCAATCTTCTGGTTTCACCTCCTTTAAATCGTATATATTTTGCTGGTCGATTATTGTACGATGCCGTTCCATCCCAATTGGAGAGATATCCGATGAACTACTTGCTGTAAATCAGCTAACAGTTTTGGGTAACTCTCATCGGTAAAGAGCGGTTTAGCACCCGAGATACTCAATGAAAACATGATGCGTCCTTCATGGGTGTGAATGGGTGCAGCCAAACAAAACATGCCCACCGCGCTCTCCTGGTCATCGACCGCATAACCTTTCTCGCGCACATCAATAAGTGTTTCCAGATAGTCTTCAATGTTTGTGATGGTGAATTTTGATAAGGGGGGCATGCCGTGTTTTTCCAACATAGCTCTAACTTCGTGATTCTCATAGGTTGCTGCAAGAACTTTCCCCAGGGCGGAACAGTGAATGTAGTGCCGAAAGCCAATAATGGGGCTGTACCGCATAAATTCGTGGGGATCGGAGGTTCCCAGGTAGACAACTTTACCGTCATCGAGCATGCCCAGGTTGGTAGACATGCCATATTTTTCGGTAAGGCTATCCATGAATGGGCGGGCGATTCTTTCGATCGAGAGGTGACCGATGTAAATACTGCCCAATTCAAAGGTCATAATTCCCACCTGATATTTTTGCCCGTTTGCGGATTTCTGAACCAGGCGCTCTTCTTCCAAAGTGGACAGG
>CAYRRA010000076.1:0-20244 GCA_964426355.1 uncultured Anaerolineaceae bacterium | reverse complement strand
TTTATCCAGTCGTGCAACGACATCGTCTTCCATTCCGGATTTCGTTGTAAGACAAAATCTTGTCCTGTAAATTGATCGGTAAGCTCAATCTGCTGGCTTCCACCGGTCACAATCAGGGCAGGTGTCAATGTGGTTGGCAGCGTCTCCACATAGCTTGAATCAGGTAGTTCACGCAATGCCCATTTCAGCGTATTCTGATTCACCTTCAATATATAGACATCATCCAAGTTTTCAAAACCAGTATTCCAACGTTGATAAGCCCGAATGGTATCCATAAAAAGTGATTGGTCAATGAATTGGTATTTCCGCAACGGTTGTTGGAACAATTCAGGTCGAATCACATTGATGGATGCGCGAACATAAAAAGAAAGCAAGACCAGCGTTGTGCCAACCAACAGTGCCTTCGTAGCGGTCTGCCAGTTCCAACCCCAAATCATCAGTATTGTCGTGATTAGAACCAGCAGAACTGCCCCAGCAAGACTAGCCAATCGGAGTTGATATTGAAGTTGATCAACAAAGGTTTGGGTATATAAACCGGACAAATTAATCCATGCAAAAATGGCGGCTATCACAACGAGAATCAACATGGCAACATAAGGGATTTTCTCATGGCTGAACGACAAATAACTGTACAACATATTCTTCAAAACAAATCCCCACAAGGGAAAAAGCATCCACATCAAGTGTTCCGGTTGCCTGCCGGGATAAATCAGCACCAACATTACTGCAGAAAGAATTGCCCAATAATAGAACCGGTTTCCACCTGCTTTTCGAAAAATCACCCTGGCAAAAGCAATCACACCTAATACAATTGGCAAGGCTTCATAAAATAACAGGCTGGCAAATATTTCTCGAATGGAAAAGACAGAAGGTTGAGACCATCCGTCTAAAAACTGCACAAAGCCAGCCCATAAGCCATTCCACCCTTTTGGAATAAAAAAGAACAACGATCCCAGAATAATGACTGTTCCACCTAACCCGTAAAGTATTTGTTTCCACTCGTCATTTCCGAGTTTAACCGCAGTCATTTGAAACTGTCTGTCTGCCAACCTGGGTTGAGAGACCCGAAAAATGGTCTCCAACAACAGGGAAAGGATCAACAAAAATATCCCATACCAAAAACCAGAACCAGAGAGCAGCCCGGACCCAAAACAGATTCCAGCGAGAGTAAATTTTCTTGACAAAACAAAGCCCAGCGTAGCAATCAAAAAGAAGAAGGCAAAGACATCTCCACCAGCATTTCTTGCTGCAAACACATGGATGGGATCCAGCGCCAGGAAAATGGCAAAAAACGCTGCTGGCAAACGTCCCATCCAATCGCGCAAACAAAGGGGAGTAAGTACGAGAAGTATGCCAAAAAACGCAGACAAAGCCCGAGACCAGAACTCACTTTCAGAAAACAAATAGAATAATCCAGAGGTTAAGACCACATACAATGAAAACCCGGTTTCAGTACCAACATTGCCACCTGCAACTGCAACAGCATTTAATGCTCTCTCAGCTTCTATTTCTGACAAGGGAATGCTGCCAAGATTAATAAACCGCATCATCAGAGCCAGTACTACTGCCAGCACATACAACCAGGGTTCAATCTTATGAAACTTTTCGATCATCCTTCTTATCCTTATTCACTCCGAAGTAATTCATCTGGTATCTCATAAATTATCACATTCCCTGAAGAAAAAACGGGGTCCAGATTAGCTTCAAATTTCTCTCTGCTGACACGATAGGTGTTTTCTTCAATAGACCCGATATAAACATATCGAATATGATATTGTCTCAATAATTCTAATGTCTGGTACCAATCTGTGCTCTGATAAATCTGGCGAACATCGGTTTCCCGTGAGCCCATTTCTTGATACCCACCACGCCACTGACTTTCATGACCGGGCCAGCCCAATACGGTGGGCAATCCCGTATAAGTGGAAATCCTCGCATACCCTGTATAACTTCCACCGACAGCTTCAAGGATCACACCGTCAGGAGCCTGCACCAACCAATTGATGGCTTTCATCTCGTCGGGGGAGTTAATTTCAATGTGGCGCGCCCCATTTAATGAGAAATTTTGAAAATTCAAACCAGAAAACTTCATCCTCACACCAAAAAATGGGTAAGCCAATCCCATCAGCAAAATACTGCACCACAGGACACCAAAAAGGAATCGTGGTAATCTTTTTACTGTTTTCCACAAGTAAACGGAGGCAAATGCAGCAGAAATCGCCCATAGTATCCAGGCTTGGAAATAGAACTTGAAGATAGTATTGATTCGCCACCCGAATTGATCACGCAGGTAAAAAAACTCAGGGAAAATTACCAGACCTGCACCCAACAAAACAACGATTAGAATGAACGCATCGGGTGAACCAGAATGAGGTGCGCCAGAATTTTGTAAAACTACCTCTCGTTCGTTGTTCTCATTTTTTGTCAGTAAGGACCAAACCAGTAACGTCAAAAACGCAAGGGTAATCCAGGCTCCTGGCATGGTTAACCTCAAAAGCAGGGAATCCCATAGTTCACCAGGTTGAGTGATTCCTTGCACACCATAAAAAAGGTTTCCAAGATTGGTTAATAAAGCTCCCAAACCACTGGAGGTATCCAATTGTCCCAGGAAAGGCAACGAAATCGCTATCGCGCCAAATAAGTATGAGAGTGCGAACAATCCACCGAATATGAGCAAGGTGAAAACTATCCCATTTCGAATGCTGCCCGGCTGTTCCCTTTTCTTGAAAATCTTTCTAAAGAGCCAGAAAAAGATAGGGAACAGGAATGGTAAAAACATCACCCACAAATGAATGCCGCGTGTAAAGAAGAACAAACTGGGCAAAAAACCACCGGCTTGTGAGGAGAAACCGATATAAAAAGGGAAAAAGAGCAGAACGCCTGTGATGCCAGTGGTGAGCGCCAAAGACAAAAAATCTTCTACCCGGTTCCAGTTCCATCCACATACCTGATACCTTTTGTAGGTGTAAACCGCTGCAAACAAACCAACATAAATCGGAAAATCCCAGGTGTTCAAAAAAGCAAGACTTCCCCCAAGGAATGCGAGAACCCCAAAATACGGAGATCGAAAAAACCGGGATAGATCCATGTTCGAAATGGAAATTGGTTCATTCTTTATCCACTTTCGTACCCAGGTAATCAGCGGTATGCCATCCTGCCAGTCTTCAGGTATGGAGAGGAATAGATGATATACAGCAGCGATAGCAAGGATCGCTACTGGCATCGCCAGTACATGCGGGTGGAGGTCAGCCAAAAGGAATGAAAAGAACGGAAATTCATCAATGACTTCTTTCGATACACCTGAAGCGGTGTAATCTTGCAGCACCCGTGAAGCTCGCCACCACCAGATGCCAGTTAGTCTCTCAGGAACCCATCCAAAAGGCTGCACAGGCGGAAGGCTAATCTCCTGTATATCCAACCACGTCCAGAAACGTGAGGTCAGTTGCCCATCCGCGGTCTTGTACCAAAAGACACCGCGCGCATGCAACAACTCAAAAAAGCCTTCGATGTTGCTGACTACCAGCACAAACAAAGGACCTAAGAGAGACCACAAAAGATTTGTTCCCGTCTTCTGTGAAGAATTTTCCTCTCCCGGTCGAATACGCGAAATCAATGAAAACAACAAACTACTGGCTGAAATACCGGTTAATGCAAACCAGAGTGAAATCGCCAGGTTGAAACCTATCCACGAAGCCACCCCAGTCACACGAATCAGATTTGCAACCATTACATAACCGAAGTAATAATATGAGATTGCATAGCCAGACAACCAGGGGTCACGAGGTGGAAATTCTGGCGATCGTAAAATGGCATTAATAAATGCCAGTTCCATTGGCTTTTCCGTTCCGGTCAGATCAGGGTAGGTTGCTCTCAGGAGGGCACAGAAGGCAAATAAGACAAGGAACACGAGTTCTTCAAAAAGGATTACTCGGAAATTCCCTTTTATCCAGGTCAACCATTCACGAAAAGTTTGTTTTCTGAGGCATAACACACTGATGATGAGCACAATTGAGAGCGCCAGTAGAGAACCAGCTAGGTTGTTCTGTCCAACCTGCAAAATCGTGAGCAGCCAGAAGAAATAAGTCCAGAGCAACAAACCAGCAATACGAGCGAGACCATATCCCCGGTCAGCCAGGCGGGGAAATAACTTGAAAACGATGGGAAAGGTCACCCACCCCACTAATGTAATCAAGAGAAACCACAGAATAAAATCCACCATCAGCATTCGCCCTTATCCCGTTAGTGAGTGGAATTAACTCGATAAATCGTTGTTTCCATTGAATGGTATACCTCTGTCCACAAGTCTCCATTCCACTGGTTAAATTTTAACAGACCATCTGCCCCGTAGTAAGCTCTTTCTAGCTGTCCAACGATGATATATTGCACATCATACTCGTCCAAGAAGGCTTCCACCTGCTCTCGATCAAGCGTGCGGTAAAAATTTCCCACCGCGTCCACTCTGTCAGTCACCCATGTACTCGGTGCAAGGGCACGTTGCTGTCGTTGGTGCCAGTTCCATCCCACAACGCCTGGTAAACCTGTGTAGATTGTAAACCGGCTTCCCCAATGGTATTCAACGGTATTCGCTTCAACGATCACCGGTGAACCTTCAACATTCTCCTGCATCCAGAGTATTGCCTGGTAATCCTGTTCCAGGTTCATCGCCATTCCACCTTCGTAATACTGCGAATATGCCATGTATGTCATGCCATCCAATGTATGCGGAGCATCTGCTGTCATCCGGTCACGAATTTTGTCTGAACCACCCATGATTGTAAAGAGAACAGCGGATCCCAGCAAAATCGCAAAGACAACCTGCCATCCCGCACGCCAACCTGGTTTCCACTTTTCCAGAACATCGTGAATCAACCACATAAAAGCGCACGCTGCGCTGATTGAGAACAATGTCCATGCCTGCAGATAGAATTTGAAAACGGTATTCATCCGCCCCAGGTCGCCTTCTAACTGGATTAATTCCACTGCCAGGGTTAGTGCCAATGCCGTCCCAATCAAAAAGAGCACAATCCGTTTGGCGTGAGAGATACCTGGGCGCAGCAACAATGCAGCAGCCCAAAACCCGGTCAGCACAACCAACCAACCAATTTCAACCCGCAATATGGTCAAAACGACAATCACCACAAACAGAACAGCGAGAATCACCTGGATTAACCCACGGTAAGGTTTTAATTTGTTGAGTGCCGATACGGGGGTAGTGGCAAGCCATTCACGTGTTTCCCAAAACAGCCAGGAAATAATGACGAACAAGAACAGTCCCCAATGAGTAAGATACGACCCGAATGGAGATCGATCACCTTCCCAATATTTGATGGATGTGTACGCCTGTCCAAACCATTCTCCAAAAGGTCGATAATATGCAAAAGCAAGAAACACAAACAAAATGGTCAATCCTGCTGCTAGGATGAATTTACGTAAAGCCGGTCTCATCCCTGGGAATAACGAAAAGTCTAGATTTGTCGTATAGATGGCATAGAGCACTGCCAATGAGCTCAACACAAGGTAAGTAGGCATATCCCAGGTATTGGTCGGTCGTAGTGCACCAACAATCAGCGCGCCAAAAGAAACCATCAGAAGAAGATGCCCAACATTGAATTTTTCGTCTGGTGACTGGTTTCTCTGGGTCAGGAAAAGAACAAATGAAACAGCCCAACACAATGCCATCACGGTGATCGGCAAGGCGATCAAATGAGCATGCAAATCCGCATACAGGAAGGTAAAAAGAGGAAATTCAGTGATCGGCTCATTTGGATATACGCGGCTGGGTATCCAATACCAATCACCGGCGCCAAATGGCAATGAACTGCCACTCATGAACTGAGCAAATCCTTGAAATGTCCAGGACAACCTGGCAAAGAAATTGCCCTCCTCAATAGGAATTGGGGCAGCAAGGCGCATCAAACCCTGCCAGATCATGCGCACCGTACCCAAATTTCCAACAAAAACCATAAAGAGTGTTGCGCCTAATCCCCCCAAAAAACCACTTTTGGGTAAAGGCATCTCATGGGTCGATTGATCAGTATTCTTTTCCCGAAACCGGCGAAGATAATCATTGGTGACCAGGTTGCTTCCCAGGGTAAAAGTCCCCATCGCCAACACCGCCATCAACGTGGGCAAAATGAAATTATAGGCAATGGAAGGCACGATACCGAGCCACTTCGTCAAAACGCCGACAATAACAAAACCATAATAATAGTAGTTAATATATCCACCGGCATACCAGGGATCGTATGGCGGAAACGTTGTGCTCTTCAATACCGCGTTGAAATATGAGAAATCCATCGGCTTTTCGCCGCCTTTATAGGGATGCCACAAGTCCGGGTTACCCAGGCGGATCAGCAAATCGAAGAGGAACACAGCCAGGAAAATGACCTCGATCAATAAAAAGTATTTCCAATTGTTCCTGACCTCAGCCAAAATTTCACGCCTGTTTTTCAGGAAGATGACCAGGTTGGCAATCACAAGCAAAATAAAAGCTAATGTGATAGTGAGTGACGTAAATGAGATACCAGCCGAGCCGGCAATCCACACCATAAACGCCAAAAGTACCATGCCAAAAAACCTTGCCAGTGGATAGCCTTTATCCCTCAAACCTCCAAAAACCAGGCGCGTCAACGGGTAAGTCACCCATCCTAGAAGCAGGATTACAAAGTACCACATCAACAAACCAAGCAAGGGAAAACGGTTGATTAACCGATCACGATCAAACAATTCTGACCATGTCCCTCCACTGCGCTGTTGAACCAGGCGTGTTGAACTGGTTAGACCATCCTTGAAAGTATAGACGATCTGATTTGCCCATTTTTCTGTCAATAAAGTCAGGCTGCCCTGATATTTGCTGGCTTCTCTTGGAGTTAACCTGACAACACTGGATAAATCCACCCCTCCCAAAATATCACGAACAACTGCTGAAGAATATTCTCCCGTTTTTTTGAATATTAATACCTTGGGGTGATCATATACCGTGAAAGCCTCTTCAGCAAATTGTGTGTTGAACCGGATACTACCCAGGTTTGGATCCGACTGGAAAACTTCTACAAGCTCAAAACCCAGTTTGCCCGTAAACATGCCGGGTTCCGCAACACTGTAACACCAGGTGATTTCTTTATCTCCCGGGCACCCCAGTAAGTTGCGATAATAAGCTGTTGTAAGAGGATACCGCTCAGGAACTCGTACAGTTGTTCCCCATTGGCGATTGGAACTGATGAACAGATAATCAGCCTGATTGAGGTTATCCAGAAAACGGTCTAATTTCTCCTGGTTATCGTCCCAGTACATCTCGAAATTCAGCTCTGTCCGGTATATGCCATTGTAATAATCAAAAATGTTATACCCGTGTAAACTGTATGGTAATGTGTCATCCCACGTCGATTCGAGTGCCTGTTTACTACCATAAAGGGCAATATTTCCCTTTCCCTCTGTCAGGCGCAGTTGCAGGGTAAAGTATGAATCCTTGCTCACCGAAATGGGATTTTCAAATACGAACCGATAACCTTCCCCGCGAGGATCGTCGCCTGGTAAGAATGAACTTGAAATCTGTTCGCTGACAAGACTGGTCTCAGTCGAGCTTGCATCGTATATGCTCAGGTCAAATACCGAAATATCTCCCGACGCAGCCCAATCGACGACATGTGGAAGATAAACCTCTTTAAGCAAACCGTCTTCTATCGGATACACAGTAAATCGATATTCATTGGCGGTCGTAATCAATTCAACCGGTTCCAACAAAGGCTGCCGGTATGTCCCCTCCTTCGTGGTGTATCCCAGGGTAATCGGTCCAGCCATTTGAATCGCACTGCCGCGATCCAGTGATTCAATCACAAGGTAATACTGTTGTCCCGGTTCCACATAGAGGGCATTAGTGAAATACAAAATATGTTCAGACCCACGAGGGTCGTTACTTGAAACTGGAAAATCACCCACCAAAACGCTCGAAGACAATGGCTCTAAGGTCTCAAGGTCCTGGCTGATTTTTACAGAGAAACTGACCGGTAACTGGTCTGCTCGTTTTGCAAATAAATGGCTGAATTCAATCTCAGTGATATAACCTTGTGTCTCCGGTGTAAAAGCCATCACCAGTGGTTGGGTATAAATAACATCGTTTGTTAACGGATATCCAAGCGGCTGATTGACCATACCCTCATCTGTTTCAATCGACAGGTTAATGGCAGATGGCACATTTTGATAAATCCATTCACTGGCAGCAATTCGGGTAACAGGGCGGGTATAAATACGTGAAAAGGCAAAAGCCCAGGCAAATGTAGCCAACAACACGAAAACACCGAGCACTATGGAAACGACTCGATAAATGTTTACCTTTTTTTGAGCAAGTTTCCCCTTTTGATCCCACAGCCTTACAACTGCCCAGGCAGCAATAATCTCCAACATGGGATAAATTGGCAAAAAATAGCGCATACTGCTTGTGAAACTGATGGTCTGCCACGTAAAATATCCCGCTGTCCAAGACCAGATCAACAGGTGTGGGTGCCATTCTTTCTTCAGAATCCGAAAACCCATCCACAGAAAGCCTCCCCATGCCAACAAACCCAGAGGGATCCCCATTCCCCATTTGACCATGTTGACCCATCCAAAAGAGAGGCTGCGCCGTGCCCACTGCAAAGCAGGCGGAAAATCAACATTCCCGCGACTCTGCTGGCTCAATTCCCGCAGACTCTTTATGAACTGCTCGTTGGGAAGGAAGCTGAAAAAGCTGCTGCCTGTAAAAGCGTAGGGTTGAAAAATGCGGAAAGTGATGATGCTGACAATCCCTGCCAGGGCTATATTACGTAACAAAAAAGGAATTACCTTTTGGCGTTCAGCAGGGTTCAGGCGCAAATAAACCATTGTTATAGCTAACGGCAGCAGCAAAGCCAATGGGGCAACGCTCACTTTTGAAGCCAGCGCCATTCCATATGCAACACCAAAAAGAATATACAGACCAATCGCCCGCCAATCTAGCAGTAATTGGCGAATGACTTGAGTTTCTTTTACATCCCCACTGGCTTCCTCGCTATTTAGATTCTCCTGGCAATGGATTTGCTTTTTTGACAGCGTAAGTATTCTCACTGCAAAGTAAAACGTTAAGGTTGAGAACAGGTTGGCAAATATGTCTACCGTAAAATAATGCGATAGTTGAATTTGTAATACCGCGGCAGCAGAAAAAGCAGCAGCCAAAATGCTGATCATCCGCCGTTTATATAGTCTTTCTGCGGTCAAGTAAATCAAAACGATGGTGAGTAAATCAGCAATGCAGCTTACAAACCTGCCCACAAGGTAAACCTCACCATACCCTGTCTTACCCACCCATTCAGCAATGTAACGAACTGTAAACAATGGCAAGGTACCATACACATAAAAACCGTACCCCCGGTTATTGGGGTTCAGGCTGGATTGTGCCGTATTAAAATATTGGCGAATATCCTCTACCGGTGCGATACTGGTTTCCACCATGGTTAAAAAGCGTTCATCAGGGTGTAGATGATGATTTTCATCCCAATCCAACCCGACAAGCCGGAAATAACCCGCCAAAACCAGGATAAAAATTAAGATTAAATCCGAGATAAGCGCCCAATCACGCTTTTTTTCTCGTTTTGTGCTATTTACTTGTTGCTTTTCGATGGCATTATTTTCCATAAACTATTATCCTGATGTGCCACTCGCTGGAATAGCGGGTTCTTCAGGAACAAGAAAAACCCAAAATTCTTTACCAGGCAGTGTATCGTCATAAAGCCAATAACTGCTTTGTGGGTACAAATTGAGCAGCGCCAGAATCGAATCTTGATCTTCGCTTTTGATGATAAATACCTTCGCGCCGGATTGGCTCAACGTATCAGCGAAATTTTCTGACCAGATTGCGTAATCTTTTCCGGGAAAACCGGCATTAATGCCCACCAGGCGGGTGTCAACCCAATGAGGGAATGGCACCACATAAGCAGAATCTCGCTCGCCAATGGTCGAATCAGCGTATGCCCTGATTATCTTGCCAATTTGAGATGTATTCCATGCCCCTGCCATGAACTGTTGATCAAATCTCTGGAAAATCAAATCATAATCCTGGCTCATTGTGAACATGAAAATCATGATCGCACAAATGGAGGCAATAATTTTCCCGCCCTTCTTTACCAATCTCACCAGCGTGGAAAGGAAATATTCCACCATGAGCGCAATCATTACAAAGACAGGAATGAGCGCCCCCCCGGTACGATTGAGTGAAGGGTTTTCATCTGGAAAAGCCAATGAAAGGATGGAAGGCATCATCAACAATGGAATCGAGATTAACAAGAATAGATGCACCCAGTCTTTCTCTTTCAGGTAACGGAAAAATAACAGGAAAATACTGAGGAAAAAGAAAGCAGCGGGAATGACGCTCAACGCTGGTCTTCCCGGTACAGAGTGAACCCAAATACCTCCGTTATCATAGAAAAACATCACCAGTGATTTCCAAAGATTGCTAAAGAAGATTTCAGTCACCGGACCCGGATAAGACCTCTCTGTGGTGCTCAATCGCGATAAAGAACGGTAAGCAAACATTTGAGGATCATCCGCCCAATACCTCAATAAGGGTATAAAAAGCAAGAAAGCGACAAATGCCAGCACAAGATAACCGTAAATCGCTTGTTTTCTTTTTCCTTTGGAAACGGGATGCAGCAGATAGAGTGCTACAGCCGCAGTAATCACAAAAGGAAGAAAGCGAATCGGGGAATATCCATGCAAGCCGATCCCCAATGCAATACCTGCAAGGATAAAATCGTTCCAGCGTGAGCGCCGTAATCCACGAATGAGATAAAAGAGAACCGGGGCAGTAAAAAGTGGATAGAGCGGAAAACGCAGCCCAATTCTCGCGATGACATTCCCCCAATAAGCAACACCAGCAAAAAGAAATGCAATCAGTCCCACCCATTTATTCCCAAGCTCTTTTCCAAGTAAATAGATATAGGGAAGGGTGAACAATCCTGCTAAAGCAGTGCCAATTTTCAGGCTCATAAAGGATAGACCGGTGCCAAAAAGTAATGAAACGCCGGCTGTGAGATACATCTGAACCGCTTCTCGACCAGTATTTCGGGGAAAATATGTCCAAAAATTCCCATCCAATACATCAGATACATCCAGTAACTTCTCAGCATGGTCACTGAACATCTCACCGGGAACCTCATCCAACCGATAAAACCGAAAGAAAAGAACCGCGAGCGTGGCAACACACAACAAAACGGTCCACCAGGAGATATGAAAACCAATGAACGGATTCTGCATCCATGCTCGCAATTTTCCCCACTGGGCTGAAAGACTGGTTTGTGGTTGCCAGAAAGCATAGATACCCATCCCAATGGCTGTCACCCATATCATCAAATTGAACCCGTCAAATCGATGCGTACCAAACATAAAAAAACTCAAGGCAGAAAAAACAATGGAGAGGATTAACGGGGTTTTCTTGATCTTCACCTCTTTGAATTCAGGTGTATGCACAATAAACCGGGTTTGCCCTCGAGTTAGAAACAAAAACAAGATAAAAAACAGCACGGAAAAAACATATAGGACGATGGAAACCGCCAGATGACGCTCCGGGGGTTCGAGCAACCTTTGCGCAATCACTGCAGCGAGCACGGCAAAGGAAAGCAGCAAAAGCGGAATACGGTTTGGTTCTGCCGTTACAACACCCGATTCAGAGGTTGTATCTACGCGAAGTTGGTCTACTTCATCCACCACACTGCCTGGTTTGCTTTGCGCACCATCAATTAGAGGAGGCAACTCGGCTGGCAAGATGGGGATTTTGATCTTCTCTTTTTGCCACGGGTTCAAAATCGATTTTAGATAATCGAGTATGCTAGGTTCTTCCATATATTTCCGCCAGTATCCAATTTTCACCCAATGTTACAACAATGTCCCAGAAAAAACAAAGGTCATTTCAGTTTTTGAGCAATATAAAATGTGTAAGAGCCTTTCTCATGTTCAGCAGGCTGTACATAATAACGTCGTATCATCTTATCAACCAGTATGAGGTTCCAGGGTTTTGGCACCAAAATCCATTTACCGGTAAGTTTTTTGATTATCCAGGATGGCAAACCCAGGTAATGACCCCACTCCAGCACATGCAATGCGGCTGGTGAAAAATAATGACAGTACTGGTTCAAAATAAAACCTGCCTGTTCCAAACGTTTTTGCCATATTTCTGGCGAATCGCAATGATGATGGCGCGAGATTCGATTGAACAATTTCCGATAGCTTTCCGCCCATTTTTTCAATCCCAAACGTTCCAGAAAAGAGGATATTGAAAGGTTATTAGTAAAATGATGATTTAGAACACAAAAGTAAAAGTAACCACCGGGCTTTAAAACGCGGCAAGTATCGACTAAAACTGCGTCAACACCCGGGATGTGTTCAAGCACAGAGTTGCTGATGAGGGTAGAAAAATACGCATCGGGGAATGGCATGTTCGCCCCATCCCCCCTCAAAACCGTATGGTACGCAGTGGTTTTTGCAGCAGAAAGGAGCGGCTGCATCCAGGGGTCGAGTCCCACATCCAGAGGTCGATCAAACGTAATCGAAGCGAAATGACCATCACCGCATCCCAGGTCAAGAGCTGGCGAAACTATGTCAAAGTCCTGGTAGAAACGTGCTTCCACCGCACGCAGCAACCCGCGAAAATAAGGCAACTCTCGAATATTAAGCCATAAGAAATCTTTGTCGTTATCACCCATGTCAAATATTCTTTCAGATGGTTTCAGTATTTATTGACGATTAAAGGTCCTTTTGGATTTCAGCAAATAATTCTTCATATTGCCCTGCAATGGTGAACGGGTTATACTGCCGGGCAATTTCAGCGATATCTGCCTCATATTCTTCAGGATGCGCCAGTATCTCATTCGCGGCATTAGCCAGTGCCTGTGCATCCCCGATAGGAACCACCCTGCCCATTTGATGCATCTGGGGAGGTTGGCGAACACCGGGCAAATCTGAAGCAATGGTCGGTTTACCATTCAGCATCGCTTCAACTTGAACAAGACCAAAGGCTTCCGTCGAATTCAGGCTGGGAACAACCAGCAAATCAATATTGGGGTAATAAGCGGCAATCTCATCCGGGTTTAAATTGCCCAAGAATTTCCACTGACCGGCACGGATATACGCATCAATTTGTGGAGCGAGCCTTTGGTAATACCCCTCTTCGCCCATGATATTTTGATACGCACCAGCAAACCAGACCATCGCAGATGGGTGTGTTTTAAGAATCTCAGGTAAAGCGCTCAGCAATATCTCAACACCTTTTTCAGAAGCGAATCGTGTCGCCATGCCAATCACTGGTTTTCGGTTTTCAGGGTTATACCTGTCGCGAAAAGTTTTTATGGCGTCTGGTGTCGTGGCTGGAAGCTCAACCGGTGGAAGAATGACCTGTACTTTATCAATGTATTTTTTCAGCAGTATAGAATGCTCTGCATAATCGCGAGTATAAGCAACGAAACGATGTGTAAAACGTGCAGCCAGGCGATTCATAAAAGTTACTGCGAAGTTGGCTGTTTGGCTCAACAAACCTTTAGGCATCAGTAAATCGCAATGGTAGGTAATTACCGTTGGTTTTTTTAACAATCGTCCCCTTAATGCAATACCAGCAGCATCAAATTGGGGTAAATGTAATTGGATCCAATCGTTTTCTAAAACCTGCCGGCTGGCGAGAAGCCCGAAAGTCGGCATAATGACGCCTTTGCTAATTCGAAAAAGCACAGGAGCACGAACAATACGAACCCCGTCTCGCATTTCTTCGGATGGAAGGGTAGCATCAAATTGTGAGGTCAAAACAGTAACATCATGCCCACGCAGCGCCCATGCTTTTGCCAACCTTTCGGCATAAATGGTCAAGCCGCTGGTATGAGGTCTGTAATAGGTAAGCACCGAGAGGATTTTCATTTAAGACTCGTTCGATCTGAATAAAGGAATATTGCCATTCACCCAGTCGTATAAAATCTTAATCCCTTGTTCAACCGACACCTTCGGTTCCCAGTCCAACCATTTTCGTGCCTTGTTGATATTGGAAACATACACAAGCTGGTCGCCAGGTCGCCAATCAGCGGTTTGATAGTCAACTTTCCTGCCGAGATGATTCTCCAATAATGCTGAAAATTGACTCCAGATGGAAAGTGTATTCAGGTGACCACCACCGATATTGAAAATTTGTCCGGCTGTCTGATCAATTTTCTTCACGCCCAGGTCATAAGCACTGAGCAGGTCTTCCACAAAGAGAATATCGCGTACCTGCTTTCCATCTCCATAGATTGTGATGGGCTTGTTGGTTACTGCGGCAATCACAAACCATGCCAGAAAACCCTGATCCTCAACCCCAAACTGGCGCGTCCCGTAGATACAGCTCTGCCGAAAGACAATCGTTGGGATTTCATAAATTCGGTGGTAGTCGCGCATATATTGATCGCCAGCACCTTTAGAACAGCCATACGGCGAATGAAAATCAAGCGGTTGATCTTCGGAAATACCAAAAGGAAAATCCTGATAGCGGTAATAGTCGCTTTCTTCCACAATGCGCACATCTTCCATTCCGCCATAGACCTTATTGGTGGAGGAATAAATCACCACTGGCTGCCCGCCCGTTAACCTGACCGCTTCGAGTACATTAAAGGTGCCCAATGCGTTAATTTCAAAATCTTCCCGCGGGTTAGTAACCGATGTCGTTACCGCAACCTGTCCCGCCAGGTGAGCGATTACATCCATACCGGGAACATTTTGCTTCAGCAGTTCAAAATCGCGGATATCCCCTTGAACCAGTTTGAATGAATCTTTTCCAAACCGTGCCCTCAGCCATTGAATATTCTTGCTGGAACCTGGTCTGGACAAATTGTCGTAGATGGTTACATTCTCTCCGCGTTCAATTAATCTTGCCGCATAATTGGAACCGATGAAACCTGCTCCACCGGTTACCAGGTAATTTTTTGTCATTCTGTTCTCCCTGTGATGATAGCGAGATCCGTTTCCTGGTTGGAATCTTTTTTCCTTGCAGATGAGAACAACGAGCCGATGGATTGCCTTTCATGTGTCAGGCTCCAAAAACCGATAATACCGGTAAACGCAACCTGCAAGAAGTGCATCACCACAGCGTATGCCAGAGCAGTTGAATATCCCACCCCCAGTACTTTAAGCCCAGCAACAATAGACGCTTCAAAAACACCCAACGCTGCCGGGGCTGAAGGCAGGGCAATTCCCATCGCCAACACTGAGTTAATAAAGATCCCCCAATATAATTTGGGAGCTGGTACGATGGAATATAACATTATAAAATACAGCCCTATCGCAAGTACCCAGGATAGACCGATCATCACCAAACTTAATAAAAATTGTCGAGGGTTGGTTAGAATTTGCAGACCAGTGAAAAATGATTCCATTTGAGGTAAAACCAGTTTTTCCACCCATCCCCATTTTGACCCAACCTTTTTTACCCAATTTTGAATGAATGCCGAATTTCTTGCTGCGAGATACAACAAAAAAATACCTGCAACAACAACCGCCAGCACACCTATCGCGACCGGTTTAATCCAATCCATTTCAAAGACAAACGGCAGTGCAACCAGCAAAAAGGCTGCAGCGAATATTAAATCAAAGGCACGCTCAATTACGATGGCAGAAAGAATATAGGACATGCCCAGTTTGCTGGATTTTCCCAGGATAATCGCTTTCCCAAACTCACCAGCCCTGAGGGGAAGCAGGTTGTTCAACAAATATCCGATATTAATCGCTCGAAATGTCTGCCAGATAGTGGGCTTCCCAGAGAGAATCACCTTCATCGCAAGGGCACGCGCCATCAGCCACAAAAAGACGATCAACAGCCCAGGCAGAACAAAAACCAGCCGGATGGATCGGAAAGAAGTACCTAAATCCTTCCAGCTCACCAGGTGAAATATGGCATAAATGGCAATAGCACTGATGATGACACCGGGTATCCAGCGTCCCCACTCCCGCCAGGAAAAGCTGGTTTTTTCTTTCATTCATCCTCCAGCTTTAATGCTGCCATAAATGCTTCTTGAGGGATTTCAACACTGCCAACCATTTTCATGCGCTTCTTGCCGCGTTTTTGTTTCTCTAACAACTTACGTTTGCGGGTGATGTCACCGCCATAGCATTTGGCAAGCACGTCTTTTCGCATCGCTTTGATGTTCGCTCTTGAGATTACCCTTCCGCTCGCAACTGCTTGAATCGGAACCTCAAACAACTGACGCGGGATCAACTCCTTTAATTTTGTTACCAGGCGTTGTCCTTTATGATAGGCATGCTCTTTATGCACAATGGACGCAAAGGCATCCACCGGGTCACCGTTAACCAATAGTTCAAGTTTTACTAATTTTTCAGGACGGTACTCAAGGAATTGATAATCCATCGAGGCGTAACCGCGCGTCCGTGATTTTAGCTCATCAAAGAAATTAACAATCATCTCAGACAGTGGAATTTCATACGTCAATTGAACTCTGTTCGGGGCAGGGTATTCTTCCTCAACATAAATACCGCGCCGTTTTCGAACCAGTTCCATAATCGTTCCGTAATATTCGGTCGGACTAAAGACCAGTAAACGCATCCACGGCTCACGAATTTCTTTGATGATGCTCTCGTCCGGCAATTTCGCAGGCGAATCGACCCTGGTGAGTTGCTCATCCAGAGTAATCACTTCATACTCCACCGAAGGAGCAGTTACGACAATATCCAGGTCATATTCACGCTCCAATCGCTCCTGGATGATTTCCATGTGAAAAAGTCCCAAAAAACCACACCGGAAGCCGAAATTCAATGCCTGAGACGTCTCAGGTTCATAAACCAACGAAGCATCGTTCAATTGCAGTTTTTCAAGCGATTCACGCAAATCCGGGTAGTCTTCGCCCTCAACCGGGTAAATTCCGGCGTACACCATGGGTTTCACCTGTTGATATCCAGGCAGTACCTGGTCAGCAGGATCAGAGGAAAGGGTAATCGTATCACCGACTCGGCAATCACGAATCGTTTTCAGTCCCGTTGCTACATATCCAACCTGTCCGGTCTGTAACATATCAACAGGTTTCATCATCGGCGAGAAATACCCCACTTCTACCGGCAGTAAATCAACACCTGTCGACATCGCCCGTAAACGCGTATTTTTGGGGATGACTCCGTCTTTAACGCGCACATAAGCCACAACCCCTTTATAAGAATCGTAATGGGAATCAAACACAAGTGCCCGCAGGGGTTGATCTTTAGCATCGGGTGGTGGTGGAATCCGCTCAATAACCGCCTCAAGCACCTTGTCAATGTTTGTCCCTTCTTTGGCAGAAACGCGAATGATTTCATCCGGGTCTCCACCCAGCAGATTACTGATATCATCTGCTATCTCATCCGGTCTTGCAGAAATCAAATCAATCTTGTTGATAATCGGAACAATCACAAGGTCAGCTTCCAGGGCGAGGAAAAGATTGGCAAGAGTTTGTGCCTCAATCCCTTGTGTCGCATCAACGATAAGCAGAGCGCCTTCACAGGCAGCCAGTGCCCGGCTCACCTCGTAGTTAAAATCAACATGCCCGGGGGTATCAATCAAATTCAACGAGTAGACTTCACCATTTTTCGCTGGATAGTTCATCCGAACGGCTGAAGCCTTGATGGTGACACCCTTTTCGCGTTCCAGGTCCATGCTGTCCAAAACCTGCTCCATCATTTCCCGTTCTGAGATGGTCCCAGTAGCCTGAAGCAAACGGTCTGCCAGCGTGGATTTCCCGTGGTCAATATGCGCAATAATACAAAAATTACGAATATGGTCTGTCATAATCGGCTTGTAGTATACCCTAAATTAAAGAAACAGTTATACAGCTTTTCAGGTACAAACGTATATTCTCCTGTATTCATTTTTTACTCTAACTGCGTTTTCATCTCGTCTGCCAACAAATCATCTACGAGGGATGGAATATCCTGCTGGGTGAGAATCCTTAAAGATAAAAAGGTTAGAAATTCAACGTTTCCTTTCGGTCCTAAAAGCGGAGAATAGATGATGCCTTGCACCTGAAAACCTTCGCTCTGTGCAAAAGTCAGGACGCGAATCAAAACCTCACGATGCACCAATGGATCACGTATCACACCCTTACCGCGGGCGGCTTCTTTTTTCCCGGCTTCAAACTGCGGTTTTATTAACGCAATGATCGCCCCGGTGTCCTCCTTCAACCACCGCTTCACAACCGGAAGGATAACTTGGAGGGAAATAAATGAGACATCAATCGTCGCTAAATCAATTTTCTCATCGAGGGATTCAATAAACCGCGCGTTTGTGCCCTCCATAACAATGACTCGTTCATCGTTTCTGATTTTCCAATGCAGGATATGATGCCCGACATCTATTGCATAGACATGGCTGGCGCCATGTTGCAGCAGGCAATCACTGAAACCGCCTGTCGAAGCACCGACATCGGCACAGACCATCCCCTCCAGGTCTAACAGGTTAAAGTGATTAAGCGCTCCCTCCAGTTTCTCACCGCCTCGAGACACGTACTTTTGACCCGTCTCAATCGTTATCTCAGATTCGGGAAAAACCTGGGCAGAAGGCTTCAATACAACCTGCCCATCTACACGTACCTGACCCGCCATGATTAACCGTTGTACCTGAGAACGGCTCCCGACCAGCCCTCTCTCAAGCATCAGCAAATCCAATCGGACTTTTTTCATGACTCAATTTTACGCCATACTGAAAAAAAAGGATAAAAGTAAGGAAATTATGATATCATAACGCCATGCTCCAGGGCTTGTTTAAATCATTAAGACCACGTCAGTGGACAAAAAATATTTTCCTCTTTGCTGCCCTCGTTTTTGACCGGCAGCTAACAAGCATGGATGGCTTGCTCAGAACCATCCTGGCGGTTATCCTGTTTTCGCTTCTCTCCAGTAGTATTTACATTTTTAATGATATCGCCGACCGTGAAGCAGACCGCAACCACCCAACCAAACGAAACCGACCGATAGCATCGGGCAAAATTTCGGTTAAAACAGCCTCTTTTGTTGCTGTTTTTCTGATTGTTGCTACCATCATTCCCGCGTTTTTTCTATCCAAAGGCTTTGGTGTCATCTGCGTTGCATATCTCGTTATCAATTTGTTTTATTCAAAATGGTTAAAACATATTCCCATCCTCGATGTCATGATACTGGCATCAGGGTATGTTCTTCGTGTTGCAGCTGGTGTGACCATAATCACCGTTGAGCGCTTTTCACCCTGGTTATACGTGGTAACCACCCTCCTGGCACTCTTCATCGGTTTGGGTAAACGCCGTACAGAACTTTCAACTTTGAGCAGTAATGCACACATTCACCGTAAAGTGCTGGATGGTTATACAATTCCATTCCTGGATCAACTGATTACGATTGTTTCGGGTACCACCATCATAGCGTACAGCCTATACACCTTTTCTGCTCCAAATTTACCGGAAAACCATGGCATGATGTTGACCATCCCATTTGTTCTGTACGGTATTTTTCGCTACCTGTATCTGATACAGGTCAAAGAACAAGGCGGCGCCCCTGAGGAACTGGTATTAACAGACCGCCCCTTGCAGGTCACCTTTGTTTCATGGGGTATTTTTATCCTCATCATTTTCTACATTCTCAAATAGAAATGCCATCTGTTTCTTCCTCTGCCCCTGGAAAAATCATCCTGTTCGGTGAACATGCCGTTGTATACGGTCAACCTGCCATCGCAATACCTGTTCATCAAAAGAAGGCTGTTGTGTATATCCTTGCTGCTCCAACCGCCCCTACAGGTCAGGTAAGAATACTGGCGCCCGATATTGGATTGGAATCTGAATTACATGACCTGCCGGAAACGCATCCATTCTTCTGCACATTCATGATCATTCAGAAATATCTGGACATCGATCATTTTCCTGCAATGAAAATCAAAATCAAATCAGATATTCCAATCGCATCAGGTCTGGGGTCCGGCACGGCAGTTTCCGTATCAATGATCCGAGCCATTATGCAATTTCTTGGGAAAGCGCCTTCCAATGCTGAGGTCTCTTCATTGGCATTTGAAGTTGAAAAACTCTATCACGGTTTTCCGTCTGGGGTCGACAACTCCGTTATCGCCTATGCGCAGCCTATCTTTTTCATCCGCCAACGTGTGGTCGAAACGCTCGCTGTGGCAGAACCGCTTCAATTTCTTGTAGCGCATACCGGGGTAACCAGCAAAACTGTCGATGTCGTTGAGGCAGTCCGGTCCGCTCGAGACAATTCTCCAGC
>CAYRRA010000075.1:0-20308 GCA_964426355.1 uncultured Anaerolineaceae bacterium | reverse complement strand
GTTTTGTGCATCGATGAAGTAGCAGACCCCAGCCGTGCCAATCTCACCGGTTGGACGCAAGAAACAATCTTTCGCCTGCTTGATAGCCGCTACAACCGCCGTTCAGAACTTCTCACCGTCCTGGCAACCAACGTCAAACCCGACCACATGGCTCCCCAATGGGGATACCTCTCAAGTCGCATGGATGGTGGTCAGGTAATCGAAGTCGCCGGCGATGACATGCGACAGTTTCAAGGGCAGCGCAATACCGCAAACAAACCGGTTTCACAACCGCAAGAAGAATCAGTTGAACGATATCAAACTTATGACACATCCGAAGCCATAAGCAAATTCACCCAATCACATGAAATGCCCTACTGAGGTATACATGAACTATCAAGAATTTCTCCAGACAAAAATCATAGAAGTGCCAAAAGCTGGTTTCGATATCGAACCGTCAGACCTGCCAGATTACCTTCTCCCACATCAGAAAGACGTTACAGCCTGGGCATTGCGTATCGGTCGGGCGCTTATTGCCTCATCTTTCGGGTTAGGCAAAACCCGCCAACAATGCGAAATCGCCAAGCAGCTCCACCATCGCACAGGTCAACCGTTCCTCGTCATTTGTCCGCTGGGCGTAAAACATCAATTTCAAGAAGAAGACGGTCCAATACTGGGTCAAAACTGGCAATACGTCCGCACAGATGCAGAGGTAGAAGCCGCGACTTCTCCCTATCTCATTACCAACTATGAACGGGTTCGCGACGGAAACATTACCAACCTCAGCATAGATAAAATCTGTGGCGTCAGCCTGGATGAAGGCTCAGTTTTGCGCTCCCTGGGTAGCAAGACCTCCCAGACCTTCAAAGAAATGTTTGCAGACGTTCCGTACCGCTTTGTTGCCACCGCAACGCCCGCCCCCAACGACTACAAAGAACTGATCTACTACGCCGAATTTCTGGGCATAATGGATCACGGCCAGGCGCTTACTCGCTGGTTCAAGCGTGATAGTCAAAAAGCCGGAAATCTCCAAATTCACCCACAGCATGAAAAAGACTTCTGGATGTGGGTTTGTGGATGGGCGCTTTTCCTCAACAAACCCTCCGACCTCGGTCATTCAGATACAGGCTATGACCTGCCAGAACTTCGGGTTCACTGGCACCGCATCAGCACAGACCAGCGCCGGGCATGGTCTCAAACCGATAATCGCGGTCAACAGCGCATGTTTTTGGATGCAGCAGGTGGCGTCCGTGAAGCCGCAGCAGAAAAACGGGAAACGCTCGAAGACCGCATAGTCAAAATGCTGGAGATTATGCAAGCCAATCCTGACCGTAATTGGTTGTTATGGCATCACCTGGAGCGAGAGCGTGAATCCATAGAAAAAGCCGTACCAGGTGCGCAAAGTGTCTACGGCTCCCAAGACCTGGAAGAAAGAGAAAAGCGCATTCTCGGATTTGTCAGAGGTGAAATCGAAATCCTCTCCACCAAACCAGAGATCGCCGGTTCAGGCTGCAACTTTCAACGGCATTGCCATTCAAACATCTTTCTGGGTGTTGATTACAAATTTCAAGATTTTATACAGGCTATCCACCGCACATACCGGTTTCAGCAAACCCAACCCGTAGACGTGCACATCATCTACGCAGAAAGCGAAGATCAGGTAATTGCCATCCTCAAGCGCAAATGGCAGCAGCACGAAGCCCTGGTAGATCGAATGCGCAAAATCATTCAAAAATACGGTCTTTCCCATGAAGCCATGAAAAAAGACCTGGTAAGGAGCATCGGAGTGAAAAGAGAAGAAGTAAACGGAAAACTTTATACAGCAGTCCATAACGATTGTGTAAATGAAATGCAATACATCGAGAGCAACTCGGTCGATCTGATCCATTCATCCATTCCATTCGGTAACCATTATTCGTACACAATCTCAGTCGAAGACTTCGGGCATAACCCATCAGACGCCGAATTTTGGGATCAGATGGAATTTCTTATCCCTGAACTTTTACGGGTTCTAAAGCCCGGAAGAGTAGCAGCCATTCACGTCAAAGACCGCATTTTGTACGGGCATCAAACCAAATCAGGTTTCATGGAAGTATCCCCATTTTCTGATGAATGCGTTATGGCATTCAGAAAACACGGCTGGCTTTATGAGGGTAGGCGCACAATCGTTACCGACGTCGTCCGTGAAAACAACTCAACCTATCGCCTCGGCTGGACTGAAATGACCAAAGACGCTTCAAAGATGGGTTCTGGTTTGCCTGAATACCTGCTTCTTTTCCGCAAAGCCCCAACCGATAACACAACTTCACGGGCAGACGAACCAGTCACAAAAACCAAAGAAAATTACAGCCGTGCCCGCTGGCAAATCGATGCTCATTCATTCTGGAGATCAAACGGAAACACTGCATTGCTTCCCGATGAGCTGTACTCATATCAACAGCATGTCGACCGGCTGGAAGAAAAAGACCATCACGGAAATTTGCCTTCCTCATTCTTCGCAGAGCCGCCCGTAAGCCGAAGCTCATGGGTATGGGATGATGTGATCTACATGCGCACGCTCAACACAGACCAGAGCCGTTCACGTCAACAAAATCATATCTGCCCGCTTCCATTTGACATCGTAGAACGCACAATCAATCTCTACTCAAACGAAGGTGATCTGGTTTTAGACCCCTTTGGCGGTCTCTTCACCGTCCCATACATCGCTATGAAGTATGGTCGCAGAGGTTACGGCATCGAACTGAATCCCGCATATTTTGAAGCTGGTGTCAACTACTGTCAAAAGATGGAGCAAGAGAAAACATCACCAACCCTCTTTGATTTTCTTCATATTGAAAACGTAATCCAGGTAGGCGAATAATGAACCCCATCCTAACCCTGGTAGTAGAAGGCGAACCCGTACCGAAGCAGTCATACCGGGCAGCCAAAAAGGGCGGCTACACGGATCCGCGTGTAAAGTCCTGGCAAGAAAAAATTGCATGGCAAGCAAAACTTGCCATGCAAGGCAACCCACCAACCGATCAAGAGGTATCCATGCGGGTAATCTTCATCCTCGGCAATCACCGAAGAATAGACCTGGACAACCTCAATAAAGCTGTAGCCGATGCACTCAATGGCATCGTATATCTCGATGACAGTCAAATCACCAGCCTGCACCTGGTGAAACACATCAAACAAACCCCGGGCGTATTTGTGCAGGTCTACCCCGGAGCCTGTTTACCTCTTTTAGATAAAGGAGCCGAAAATGTACGACAGTGACCCTCAGTGGAGCGAAGCCGATCCATCCGTTATCAACACCGCAAAAATGCTTATCAAAGCCTATCATCTGCATCTTCTCGATGCTCGCATTTGCTTTGTATTCCGCAAGGAAGCACAAAAGACAAACGGAAAAGACGTTCTCGCTCAGGCTTCAAAAGTAACCGCCAAAATGCAGCCATTCTTTGAGTATGACTTCCTGATCTGGGTAAGTAAAGAAGATTGGGAGCGTTCTGATAGCGCGTTTCGTGAAGCACTCATAGACCATGAACTTTGTCATTGCAAACTGGGCGAAAACGGCTGGAAGCTCATCCGGCATGACGTTGAAGAATTTCACGAAATCATCGCCCGGCATGGCTTCTGGAACCGCAGCCTGAAAAAAGGAGCCGCAGTTATGAAAAACGCAGCCCAAATTAGCCTTCCTGATTTCGACATGCAAGTAGAACACCAGGGCAAAGTAACCACCATAGCAGCAGAAGCCATGCGCAAAGCGCTTGAACTCAGCGAACTTGGCGCACAAATGACCGTAGATTGAGGTAGCCAATCATGCCATTCAATTTCACGTACACCAACGCAGATGTAGAAATCACAAAAAACCGTCTTGCCCGCTTTGAAGCCTTCCGTTCAAAACTAACAGAAACGGGCAAAGCAGAAATAGACCGCATGTTATCGGAATGGTGCGAACTCGTCAGAGAGAAAGCAATGCGAGACTACGGAGCAAAAAAAATATTTTTCGGAACACAATCCGCACAAGAGCTTTTCATCTCCCTGGTCGAGTTTACAGGAGCAGAATTGCCATGAACGAAGAACAAATCAAAATCATCAAAATTGCAAGCTGGCGTGATGCTGTACTCAATGCAGAAAACTATCGTATCCCCGCTGAAACGTTCAAAGAAGCCATTGAGCGCTTCAAAAAACGCTTCCCGCTTGAAAACCCGCATACCTGCTACTGGTACGAATATGCGGGCAAGCTCAATCACTACTGCTTTTTGTGGAGATAACCATGCCCAGAACAAAAGAGCCACTCAATGATCGCCACAAAGCCATTCTGCGCTTTATCTCGCTCTACATCCACATCAACGGCTTTAGCCCATCATTGGACGAAATCGCAGACCGCATAGGGTCGTCAAGTAAATCGCTCGTCCGCTTCTACCTGCAACGGCTAGAAGATGAAGGCTACATCAGGCGCAAATCTAACACAGCACGCTCAATCACAATGGTGAAAACATTATGATGAACCAACCAACTATCACAAAAGAAGATTGGCAGCTTGCCCAACAAGAAATTGAACGGCTCAAAGACGAGCTAAAACAAGCGCAAATCAATCTCTCCATTCAGCAAAAAATGCTGGAAGAAGATACCGCAGAACATAACGCCCTTTGGCATCTCGAACTACTGCTGAAAACATGCGGATTTGTCGTAGAGCAAGACTATCTTGGTCATTACCTCCTCAGAGGTGAACAAATTTTCAGACCGGAGGTGCGCTGATGGTAAAGCACTGCCAAAATTGCGGAGCGATGATCGAGAACGCCAAATACAACCAAATGTGGTGTTCCGAGTGCAAACCATCCATGAAAGCGAAATATAACCAGCAATACGATAGCCAACGCTATCAACTTCGCAAAGCAGGATGTAACGCAGCGGTGCACAAAGACCAAACAAAGAAACTGACGTACACCATCTTAAAAGATCCAATTCCATTGACAGAAGGAGGTTTTCGCCCTGGCGTAGCGTTAGGAGTGCACGAAGTCAGAGAAATGATAAAGATGAACTCTTTCCAAAACGGAACCATCCTCAAAGACGGAAAAAACAAGTACATCGTTAGAAACGGAAAACTGATTTTGAAATAGAAAGGATTGAAATGACTTGTGTAGCGATAACGTTTGAAAAAGAGCTAACAAATTCGCTCCTTATGGAGTTAGACGATAGACTACGGGACATCGTCAGTAAATATGATCCCGGTGACTGCAACGTCTCTTTTCAAAATCTGCGAGATATGCCGGATACAAAAAAGAGAGCAATCTTTTTTACAAAGGAAC
Source organism: uncultured Anaerolineaceae bacterium (assembly GCA_964426355.1). Taxonomy (GTDB): domain Bacteria; phylum Chloroflexota; class Anaerolineae; order Anaerolineales; family Anaerolineaceae; genus JAJFTV01. The sequence continues at coordinate 15,035 of CAYRRA010000075.1, read as the reverse complement.
AGTTAGACTGCCTGTACGAACTTCTGATGATTGAAAACAAATCCTGGCAACTCGTAAATGTCAGATCAGAAATTGTTATGCAGAAAAGATCAAGAGCGATTGAGGTTACAGGTTTTTTACTTCAAGTCGTTTCATCCGAAATGAAATCGATTGATTTTTTGGAGGAAAACAAATGAGCCAACAACAACTGGAAAGATTAGCAAAATATATAAGGAGCGAAATCGAAGGCGAACCAAGCCGGCAAAATGAAGGCATAGCGGATTGTGCCATTCGGCTGCTGAAACAGTTGAACGAGCGCATCGCAGAACTGGAAAAACAATCGGAGCACTGGAAACTGCAATACATGGGTCATGCCGAGTCGTTAGATTTTGCAAAAATGAGGCTGGAAGAACTGGAAGATGCTCAGCGATGGATACCATTCAGCGAACGCCAACCAGACGATGGCGAAGAATGTTTGATAGAAACTTTATGCACGCTGAGAGGATACGATCATACAAGCGTTTCCTATCATAAAGCGTATGATTCGAACGTATTTGTCCCTGGTGACTGGATAAAAATAAGATGGGCGAAAGTGCCACCAAGATAGGGAGAAACATTCGTATGTTGTCGGAGTATTCTCCACCCACGCTAAGGCAGAGAAGTTCGGCATTGACGAAGAAATTTTTAGGGGCGGAAAATACAAACACGATATCGTCACGTTTGTGGTAGATGATCCGTCTCAGTCGCCGGAGGTGGAGGGATGAACGATCGCATAATGCTCGAAGTGCACAACGTGAGAAGGAACGCCATTATCAAAGCTATTCGCGCAATCCGGCGCGCAATTGAAGTAAACATTCAAATGGATGAATTGGACCGCGCAAAAGAAAGTATGAACCTGGCTATGATACGAGAAAAAAGAGAATATCAAAACATGAAAACAAATGAACGTATATTTAAGGCAGGCGATCAAATCGCATACATCCCCGACCACGCCGAAGGCGACATTTTACATGACGACGTTGAGTTTGGCTTTGTGACGAGCCAAGCCGGGAAAAGAAGCGTGTTTTGTCGCTATTGGATAAAAGGCCTGCCCGGAGTTTTGCGCACAGTTGCCAATAGCGAAGCAACACCTATCGAGAACCTGGTTGAGCATAAGTCAGTCCATCAATGGATCGTTGAAGAAACTATTAAACGGGTACTAGAGTAAAACAAATGAGCACAAAAAGATATTATGCAAGGATATTGAGATTAGGCGTTGTGTCGCAAATGTACAGAGGCGGCGAACTGACAGTCGAAGAGGCAGTTGAAATCCTACAAGGTTGCCTTAGACCAGGAGATGAATCAACCCGCATTGATGATAGTGCACTGTTGGATGAAAACACAGAAAAAGCATTTGAGGTGATAAAGGAATCGGAGGAAAACCAAATGAACGAATGGAAAAAATATAAGAAGAAACCTGTAGTTATTCAGGCATATCAAACAACGGTCAAGCTGGAAATCGAAACACTCGAAGGCACGATGACCGCAAGTCCTGGAGACTACATCATCCAGGGTGTAAAGGGTGAGATTTACCCTTGCAAGCCGGATATCTTTGAAATGACATATGAGGAGGTAGAACCGGAGTACTCTGAAAGTCCTATTCATAATGGGAGCGTTGAGGGTATTAGGAGGAAAACCAAATGATCGCCATCGTCATCCTTGCAGTGCTGTTGTGCGCTTTGGGTTTCATCTTCCTTCTGGCATGCTTTGCTTTCACGCCGCCGGATGCAAGGCATAGGAGGCAGAAATGATAAAACTCCGCTGGATACTCATTCGTTTACTGTGGAAAATCCCATTCATTCGCCGCCGCTGGTGTTGGGCAGACGCTGTGTTTTGGTCGTATGACTACATCCACCACAAAGAAATCGAGCGTGCAAATCATGAGTGTTACTACTGTATGGGTTGCAACACCCAAGACGAGATAGACCGTTGGCAAAAAAACCATGAGTAAAAACGCTACCGCATGGGTGAAAGCAGTCTTTGTCGTGGTCATGCTCATTGGCATGGCCGTCAAATCAATCATCCAATTATTCGAGAGGTGAAAAATGAGCTTTGAGCAACATTGCATTGTCGAACTATTCGGGCATCAGATCATCGCCGGCCTGGTCACAGAACAACAGATCGGCGGTCAATCTTTCGTCCGTGTCGATGTCCCAGCAACCGATGAGCGCCCCGCATTTACAAAATTCTACGGATCCGGCGCAATTTACGCCATAACCCCAACGGATGAGGCTACCTGCATGGCAGCTGTTAAAGGCTTGCAAGTCAAACCCATTCAGGAATATAAACTCAACCTTCCGCAGTTATCAGAAAGATCACAATACCAAGAAGAGGATGATATTGGATTTTAGCCTGGAAGAAAAGCTAGAACGCCCAGCGCCTGAAGGTTACTTCACCTGCAAATGCTGTGGCTCCATACTAGGATATAAAGCACACTTTCAAGGTGTGCTTTACCTGTTTATGTACGCATATCCTTCCCAGGGCTTCCGTAACTCGCTGGAAAACCGCCGCATCAATGGGCGCTTCACTAGCGGAGACGTCTATTGCTCCCACTGCGATACCTGGCAGTCTTGGGCGTCAGCCGGAAAAAGAAGATAACCTATTTCTGTGCAATCTTCTTTTGCAAAACACCTGTTTTTTCCAATTCATCAACAAGCTCAGTCAGTTTTTCTTCGGTAGTCTTCTGCTTTGCTTCTTCCTCCGGGTTGTGTGCAGTCATCATAGCCCGCACATCCTCCCTATCCTGTATCTCACTCGTCCCATCAGGCCCCCATACAACCCCGCTCTCACTGCAACCGCCGATCTCAATCCCCGCCGCTTGCAGCTCTTTTGTCAGTTTTTGTACGTTGATCTCCATCGCTCCTCCTAACACCACACACTACCCATGATATACGCCCGGTTGTAGGTGTGGCTATTCGCATTCCCCTGCTCAACAATATTTAGGTAGTTATACCCCAGCGCTGGCACAAGCTCATCAGACTGCGCAGCTTCCCACGTCTCACCCGCATCAACAACTGCCACCAACCGGATAGGCGCAGTCAAACTCATAGCGCCCGTCGCGTTCAACCCAATGCTTACCACAGCCGATGAATTTGCCGCCGTGACGATCCGTGCCCCGATAATAGCGAAGATGGTCTCCTCGATCACCCCAACCATCACCTCAAGCCGAGCCTCACCAACGGTTGTGTTTGCGTTCCATGCCCGCGTGGTAGCGGTTGTGTAGCTGTGTGCAGTCGCCTGCACGGTTTTGATGTTTTTCTTGCGCTTGTGGTAATAGTTTTGGATAAGCCGGGAGTGGTCTGCATCATTCGTTTCCCCATCACCGTTCACATAAAAGGACCCCAGATAACGCCGGGTCGGGTCACCGCTTTTCACCAAAACACCGTCCTGCGTAGTCAGCGCAGTTGCCCGTGTGGATCCATCCGTCCATACCAGGCTTTCCAGCGCCAGCGTGCCGCTGTCAAGATACCCAAACAGGTCGTAGGGTTTGCTTGCGGTCGCAGCAGAGATATCCAGTGTTTTTTCGGTAAACGTGACCACCTGCCACTCTGCCCCATCATACAACCCGATCTGATTTCCGTGATAAGGCGTGAAGTAAATATCTGTCACCCCCTCCACATCGGAAGCGGTATACGGCACACCGGTGGTAAGTGTCATCCGGCCATCGCAAACGCCGTACACGCTCACACCCCCACCCCCACCACCGCCAATCGCATAAACCGTCGTGCCATCCGAGTACAGCAGCACACCGCCCTCAGAAAGCTCCAGATCAGCCTCGCCGATGCAGGAGATATTCCCCGTGCCGTGCTTGATCGTGATCGTATCCGTGCCAGGGTCGGAGCAATACAAAATCACCAGGTCACCGGCTGCAATCCCAGCGATAGTATCCAGGTCATCTTCTGTGCCACTTTGAGGCTGCAACTTATGTATGCTCTGGGTAATCGTAATAGAACCGCCGGAAATGGTCAGCTCAGTAGCCGCATCGAGTTTGATCTTGCTCTGCATCTCAACCAGCAAATCATCAAGCGCATCGATTCCATCTTCAATGTTATTCATGCGCTCAGCGTTCACTGCTGTTCCAGCCGTGCCCACTTCGGTATCCAACTCAATCTTCACCTCTTCATGAATTGGTGTATCGTCAGACTGCAAGATGTTATACAGAGCGTCACTTGCCAGAACTTCATCAGTCCATTCATTCGGTGTGTACAGTTTATCAGCCATCTTTTTTACTCCGTGAACGCCAGGGCGATAATTCGCCCATTGGTGATATAACTCGCCGGGCTTCCACCCTGGCATTGAAGTTTTGCAATCCTGCTCCCCGATGCTATGCCGGTTCGATACCAGATATAAGGCATCGCTTCATTTCTTACCGGGTTAGCCGAACCGTTATACTGCGCATCTGCAGAATCCGCTGTACCGTCAATCACGCCCCGCAGCCTGATCGCATAACCCGCCGAAGTCGTGTTCACATATCCGGTCACAACCGCAATCAAAACCACCGTGCTGGTCGCTGGTAGGGTCAGTGTCACCGTCAAACCAGGGTGATCTTCCCAAGAAGAAGCATAGCTTTTCTCACTGGTCGAATGCGCAATCTGGATATCTGCCAAACCCTTTGCACTCGCCCATTCAGGAGCCGTAGCGCCCGCATTCATTACCAGCGCTTGTTTCGCCGTTCCCTTCGCAAGCCTGGCCAGAGCCGTACCGGAAGAAGCATAAAAAATATCTCCCGCAGCCTGCCCGCTTACAATCGCCTGTACAGCCGTCTGAGCAACCAGGTTCACCAGGTTGGATATCTTTATTTTCTTCGTCTTGTCGATGTCGAAAGGCTCCGAAATATCAACAATCACCGCCCAATCATCAGCGGATGGAACCTCCGCAAGCTCTCCTAAACCAGAAATAGGTACTAATTCACTCATTTCAATCCTTTCAATCGTACTGCCTGAACATATTTTGCCTTATCATTTCAGCGCCACAAACCGCAACGCCCGTTCTCGGTCGTCTTGTTGGCTCTTCCGCTGGTGGTACATATTCTGGGCTAATCCCCCTGATCGATGTCTTTGCAATAAAACCACCGGTCAGGTTCAAATCCATCTTGTGCACGGTCGCAAGTAGTAAATTTCCATAAAAAACATTTGTCAAAATAACTTCACCCGCTTTTACCTCCGATGGCAAAAGCGTTATATCCTGCGTGTACCGCTGGCGGTAAAAATCCCGCAGTCGGTCAAGAACAGTCTGAGCATTTGCCATGCCAATCATTGTTGCACTTTCAATCTTGATCGGGTTGTTATTCTCAGAAGAGAGTATCCCCGTTTCACGGAAGGTAAACGCACGTTTGCTATCTACCCAGGGATACCCCGTAATCGTCACGTGCCCGGCGCTGCTCAATTCCAGGTAAAGACTGTTCGACCCAAAAACATACTCGCCGCCAATCTCCAGGTAATCCCCCCCCTCAGTGGTCAGATAATCGCCTCCCTCAGTGGCAAGAACGAATGGGGTATACCCCGGCCCGTTTACGCTGATGTTGTAATACGGCTTCTCAAAAACGATCTTATGGCTTCCCGCTTCAAGGTCTTCGTCAAATATCTCTTCTTCTTCGGTTCCCTGTGTGTAATTGTGTGCAATCAATTCGATGCTCGTAACAGGTGATTCTAATTTCACCGCCTGTTGCATCATTCGCATTTCATCCTTTACCCGAATGTCATAAACAACTTCTGGCAAGTAAACAGGTGTGATCAGAATCCTTTCGCTTCTCGCAGTCGAAACAGTCGCTCCAGCCGCAAAACAAATCTGCTGCAAAGCCTCACGGTAATTACCCGGGGGTATCCAACCGTTCACCTCAACATCAGCCAGAGCAGCATCAAGCGTATAAGCAGCGCTGATCGGGTTCAATACCTGAGCCAATATCACCGGCATCTTGGTAGCCGTGCTCCAAAAGCCACCGTCATAATCAAGCAGTCCCAACACGCCCACCAGGTCAAGCGCCCTGAACTCAAACTCATATTCGCTGGTATTCTTCCACTCGTCCAGGTAAAAACGTCCAAGAAACTGGCTTTCCCCGTTCACCATCTCATACGCCATAACCGGAAGCCGCTTTTTCAACTGTTGGTAATACTCTCCGGAGAACATCGAAAAGCTCTCATCGTACAGAACGATCTTGAACTCAAGCACGCTCGCCGGTAATTCAATTCCAAGCACATTCACTTCTTCAACGATCACGGCATCAATCACCTGCTCGTTAGAGAACTCCATCAAGGTTGTTCCGATGGTCATTTGTATCACCGGGTAAGTGCTCATGCTGCTGGTTCCCTTGCAATGAAATTCACGGTCAATCCCTTCCAGTAATTCTTCTCGCCCTTCACCTTTCGCAGCTCATCGCCAACGTTCGAGAAATAAGCCGTAAACGTATAATCCCCGCTTTCATCAGGTACGGTAACGGTATGAAATTCTTCGGTCTCTGTCAACTTCGCCCACAGCGCAGCGTATTCGTCCGTGTCGGTTGTCGTTCCCAACTGCAATTGATAATTGAAGTACACCCCAATCAATTCTCTGTGCAGTTTGCCGTCAGCCGTGCGCTCGGCAAATTTATCCAAAAAATTGGCGTTTCTTCTTATTGAAAGAACAGGGACATCATAAGTCACCCCATCAATCACAAGCATCTGCATACCTCCACAAAAAACCACCTGTTTTGTTTCTTGTTCCTTTGCAACAAGCCATAATTGATTTGTATTTCAGACCGGTCTTTTGACCCGCCTCTTTCGCATTAGAGTATATTTCAATAAACTTCCCTTCTACGCTCATTTGCAAAATTGGTGTGTTGTTTTTTTTCCTTGAACCTTCTATGGATGGTATATCTTCTTGGCAGATATCTTTAGAAAAACGCCATTGATATCCATAAGCAGAATTTGTTTTTCCTGTGCAACACAACCCAATATTTTTATATTTTTGTTCAAAACCTGGAACAGAACGCGCATTCGGATATGTTGCTAGATATTTTCCGCTAATTGAATATTGATTGATAGGTTTACTTCTCGCTTCTGCTACAATACGCTTGAAGGAATCACTTTTAGGTTTTCCATAGTTTGGATTTCTCTCACCAGAGCTTGCCAACCTTCTCTTTTTTATTGTCTCTTCGCCTATCTCTTTTCTAACACAACCACCTTTATCCATGTTATATCCATTAGGAACTAATGAATTAAATTGGAGAATATATTTTTTTTCATAATCGTCCAACTGTTCAATCTTACATTCCTTCAACACTTCAAAAGCAAAATTATCTATTCCGTACTTAGAGATAGATTTTCTCAAGTATTCATTATGGTTACTTTTAGCATTCGATCTGTGTGATCGAAACCTTTTTTTTATGTTTACGCTTTGCCCGATATAACATTTCCCATCAATCAGATTTGTTATTTTGTAGATACCAATCACGCAATACCTCCCTTGATTAAGCTTCCCCCAATTCTCACATTCTCACGGTCAATGTACGGCTTTAGCTCTCGCACCAGCGCACCCAAAGAACCGCCAAATTTGATCTCAACGTCTGTTTTTATGCTTCCTAATTCCTCTTGGATGATCTGACGTATCAAACCTTCAGGCGCTTCAATGTTCCTTCCAGCTCGCTGGTCACCCAACACCGCCAGAAATTCACTGTTCGGAGGGATAACCGCCCCGGTCGCAAGTTTTGGGATCTGGTACGTTGACATTCTCGGTAAGTTTATTCCCCAAGACATGCCGCCAACCTGCGGAACCCATTCAGGTACTGTAATGCTGATGCTATTCAATCCGCCGATGATCGCATTAACGCCGCTGGTCACGGCACTAATCATGCTATTGATAAACCCAATGATCGCATTGATGGCGTTTTTCACAATACCCTTTACCCCCTCAAAGATAGTTGTAAATGCGGTCTTTATCCAATCCAGGGCAGTTTGAAACGCAGTGACCAGCGGGTCAATGACCTTTGTCTTTATCATGAAGCCAACAATTACAAGCGTTTGCAAGATCGTATTCCATGCAGAAGTAGCCAAGCCAGATATCGTTTCCCATGCTTTTGTAAAAAAGCTCACCACAGGATCAATAACTTTCGTCTTGAACCACCAACCTGCAAGGAACCAAATTTGTTCAACGGTCGTCCATACGCTCTTTGCAGCTTCTGCAATTTCTGGCCAGTGTTTCACCAGAAGCACAATTGCAGCAATCAAAAGCCCAATCACAAGGATGACTTGTAAAATCGTAGAACTTGCAATCAGTAAAATTGCCACAACTACACCAATCGCAATTGCAAGTATCCTGAACGTTTCCGGGTTTTCCTCAATCCATTCCGTAAGCTCTTTAATGCGTTCTGTAAGCCATTCAATACCGTCCACAGCCAGATCACGAAGAAACTCAAGCAATGTTTTCCCCTCAGCTCCTGCCCATTCAAAGATCGGAGCAAGTGCAACTTTCGCTGCTTCCCATAGCTCTTTCAGTGCATCCCACAAATCCAAAAGAGGTTGTTTCAATGGCTCAAAGAAATTCTTTATGTTCTCAACAAAACTTTGTATTTCTTGCGTGATCGGAACCATCGAAAATTGCGTTCCACTACCACCGCCACCGCCATAGTCTTCGCTCTCATCCTTCTGCTGCAAAACATTGATCTCGTCAAAAGCAGCCAGCGCACCCTTAGCGGCTTTCTCAGAATCCTTTGTGTTCTTTGCGGTCTTACCAGTCGCATCAGCCGCACTTTCAGCAGCGCTTGCGGTTGCAACCATAATCTCCTTTTGCCCCATCAGAGCACCAAAAAACATAGCGATGATGTTCAGCATCCTGGAGAGCCAATCTACCACTCTTTGAATGAGCGGTAGCGCAAATGTCATGAGAGGAGTAAATGCGTTGTATAAAGATGCTTTCAGCTTTGCGAAGCTGTCTTTTACTCCCTCTACCTTCATGCCAAAAGTACTTGCCTTATCAACAGCGTTTGTGATGCTTTTTATAATCCCGCCAATAGCAGAAACAACAGCAAAAACAGCAACAACAATCGCAAGAAAACCAGCCGTAATTGCAACAGCGGTAACAGCCAATGCTTTACCAATTCCTTTGATCGCATTTCCCATCTTTGAAATGCCGGTATTGAACCCTTTTTCATCGATCTTTGTATCAATTCGAATGCTTCCATCGTAGCCGGCGCTTGTCATTTTTCACCTCTAAGCAGTTTCATAAACTTATTCTCGGCTTCCTTTTCTTCTAATGACCTGGTATCCACGTCAGGAACATCGAACAGATCACCCAACTCACGGGCAGCTAAACGCTCCTCTTTGGTCGCCTTGCCTGTCTTTACTCGTTTTCTCAAGCTGGTCAGATTGCAAAATGCGGTATCTGAACCCAAGTCCATAAAAAGAGCGACAAACTCCCACCAGTGCAAATCTTCTTTTCCCAGGTCAATTCCATGTGTTTGCCTGAATGCCGCATAAATCAGGTTGGCGTCTTTTACAAAAGAAAACAACTTCGGATTGTCATTTCCCCCTTGATCGCTTTCCTCACCGCCATTCAGAAACCGTAATCCCTGCAAAAGAGCCTGGTTTGTATCATCAGGGATATCGTCATATAGATTGTTCAGCAAAATAACCTGCTTTTCAGATGAGGTCAGTCCATTATCCTCAAACGCATTGATAATTTTCAAGCAGTTACGGAAACCGGCATCAACGGCATGTTCAATGCCATTGATCGTGATTGTTCTGGGTAAAACATCGGTAAGAATATTCATTACTTCCCAATAGATTTATCCTTACGGTACTTTGCGGTTTTTTCAGACCTGGCAGCTTCAACATACGGAGTAATTCCAGTGAAGAACTGAGAGAACATATCCAGGCTCATGGCATCGCCAAAAACAACCTGGCTTGTTCCTTTACCAAAGATATTGTCAATATGCTCTCGCACCCATTCGCAAATTTCACGAAGCAAAGCAATTCCATCTCCGATGTTTTCAGGGATTCCATTTTCGCTTACCTTTGTGTTGGCTTCAATCTCTGCTCCGCGTCGCTGGTATTCACCCTCTTTTGCTTCAAAGTCCCTGATAAGCTGGTAAAACTTCTCTGCAAAAACCACATCGGAAGGATTGAAAGAGATGACCCGGTCAGGGTCATCATTGATTGTCAGGTTTACCTTTCCGGTATCAATTACAAGGTTCTTCATTCTTTACCCTTATTCTTCCGGTGTGTACGTCACCCACACAACATAATCAGCCGTTTCCACACCCTCAATCTCAACGTTGATCGTTACCGTGTTCAAGCCCTCTGTCCATGTTGCAGCTTCACCATTTACAACCGGTGTTTCATCCACATCGATGGTGATATCTGCATCCCCATCAACGGCTTCCGCAGTGATGGTGTCCGAAGCGTTAGATGTATCCGCTTCATACCATAGCCATGACCCGCTAAAAGTCGGTGTAAGCGTCAGCGCACCTATCGTCAGCGTAGATAGGCGCGCGGCTAAGGGTTTGGCGTAAATACCTTTGTGGTCGGGTTGAACGTCCCATAGATCGGATCGCCAATGAAGTTGATCGTGTAATTGATCTTCGTACTGCTTCCACCATCACCGCCGAAGCTGTCAATCTGAATGCTCACATACTGCTTCTCAGCAGGATACTCGCTCCCAGATGGTGTCTCGTACAGATACACCATCACGATATCAGTCTTGGCATCGTCCAAAACCGCCCTTGCCTGGCGCAGCGCATCCACAAAATCAAAAACATCATCGCCGCTTTTCGCAGTCGCTTCAATCGGCATGTTTGGTCGGTAGCTTTCTACCTCAACCGTCCCACTGTCCTGATGAATGTACGTCTCTTCCAAAACCTGCGGGTTGTAATTCACCACTGCGCTGGTGATACCATCCCCGATCTGCTTATAATCAGCAGTTGATTCGGGCGCAACATTCATAAATGTTGCAAATTGACTTCTCTTTACAGTACCCATCTTATTCTGTCTCCTTAAGGTGCTTGCTCATAAGTTAGCTTGCACTGAATTTGATAAATCCCGGTGTCGGATTCTCCCTGCTCATACAAAAAACCCCAGCCCAGCGCTTCAATCGCCGTAGCTGTCTTTTTGCTCCCCAGGGTCGGCAGCGTGCCAGCTTCTGTCTGGCTCTCCAGCCAATCCGAAAAATCCTCGTAGAACCCCACATTCTCCAACCGTTCCAGGTCAGCGGCTGTGCTCTCCATACTCTGAAAGGCAAACGGAAACTCACGCAAAGAACCACCGTTCAAATAGCGTTCAACCACTCTCGCCCCAGCGATGGGGATAATCGCATACTGTGTTGGTGTTGCCCCTAAGTAATCCACCCACAACGGAGCACCCGATTTTAAAGAGCTGTATGTGGCAATGTACGTCCGCAAAGCCTCGATAATACTCACTTTCCACCTCCAGCAATTCGCCTTGCTCCTGCGATGATCTTTTCACCGCTCACCTGGCGCATTCTCTCAAACCAGTAGGGACCGCGTAGCGCACCCGTCTGGCTCCCAGGCTTCCGCTTGCTATAATACTGAGCCTTTGCATAAGGAGCAATCCACTGAACCAATCCACTCCCAACGTCCGTGCCCAGGATACCGCTTTTGATAAGCATACTCGTGAGCAGTGGCGTGTATTTCTCCGACAGCCTCAAAACCTCGCTATCCACAAACTTCTGAGCGTCAGAATACCGCTTCTGCCACTTCGGTTGAAAATCAGGATTCCAATCCATATGAAAAACCAGGTCAGCCTTGCCTTCCCGGTTTACTGCAATAAAGCCCTTTGGCGTCAAGATCACAGGTGGCGTCATGCTGCACCCACCTGCCAATGTTGCATAGAGATGCTCCCCATGTCCATTGTGTCCACACTGCGAATGGTCAAAACATCGTCATACTTCGCCGCCAGGTCAGAGACCGTAAACGCAGCCACCGGAGGCGGCCCAACAGAAGCAACCGTGATTTCATCGGTAACAAGCCCTTTCACAATCACATCGCCTTCTTTCAGCGTCCACTTTCCGGTTTTTGTCGACAACTTCAACCACGCCGCCGGCGAAATGTAATTTGCTCCCAACGAAAACGGAATGTAAATAGCCGCCTGATCTGCTGCAATGTTTCCAGATTTCAGCACATTAGCTGCTTTTCGGTTCTCCCACATCACAGCCGGTATTTGTGTACGTTGATATCTCTCCGTTCTGGTTGTGGCATCGATGTACTTGTTATAGACCGTCATTCCCGTATTCGTTTTCACTGAAGCCTCTATACATCAAGCCCGTGTCACCCAGGTAAAGTTTCGCAGCCTCAGACTGTTTAGCCTTCCCAGACATCGCCGCCCTGGAATTAGCGCCGTATGAAACGCTGAAATTTCCCACTCTCTCGCTGGTCACACCGTCAATATTCCCGCTTGCTTCCTGCGTTTGGATTTCCTCAGCAACCGCACAGGTAGCCATCTTGATCTTGTCGATGGTCTCAGCATCCTCATCAGCATCCACCACAGCAGCCGCACGTCCAAATGTGACCTGATCGATCACGGCAGACGCTCTCAGAGCCAGCCTGCCAAAATCAGCGGAGGCTATGGCGCTCCCCAAATAAGTTGTCGTGTAATACGAATAATCTGCGTAAGCAGCCATAGCCTCACCTCAATTTTTACAAAGTGCCCTGAGCAGGGACGATAGCATTATTCACGTCACTGCCGGTAATCCTGTTGTCCTGCATCTTTGCAGCAGTGCCGGTCAGAACACCTGCACCAGCGGAACCTTTCGCAGCCCCAGAGAAGCAGCGATTTCCAACGATGTAAGCAACACCGTCCGTATCCTTGATACACATGCCGGTTGTGTGGATGTAATTTCGGTTGATCCAGGCATCTGCATAGGTCACAGCAGCGCCGGTGAGCAATTCAATACCCACATCAGCGCCCTGGACGTAGTTATCCTCAATGCGCAAATCCCACAGATCGCCGCCCAACTCGATAACAGAATCACCCCATGCACCCCGGAACACACAGTCCCGAATAACCAACCCTGGCATATCTTCGCCAACAATTGCACCGGTAGCAGAAGAACCAGCCGTAGCGTCAAAAACGCAGCCGATGAATTGCAAGCCATTCTGGGCGTCGCTAAAGGTGAAAACATCTCCACCATCAACAGGAGCCCTGAAAAGCATGTTGATGAACCTGCAACCCATGAACTCAGCATCGATTACGTGATTTCCCGTAATGCGTGCCATCGGCCAACCGTCAGCACTGCCAACACCGATAATATCGGTCTTGCTAGCCAGTACTTCCAGGTCTTCCACTTCGGCATCTTCATCACCATCCGAATTTGCATCAGATTTGACAAAAATCCGGTTTCTGCCAGTCCAACCAAACGGCTTTGAGGCAATGTTGGCATGGCTCGCAACCAAAGCGGGCGTCAAGGTCTTGAAAGCCTGATCCCAGGAACTGCCAGCGTTATCATCACTGCCAGCGTTCAGGTCAACGTAATACGTCTCACCTGCAACGGCTTCCGATAGCTGGTCAAAGTTGTCATTGACGTCTTTCAACCACCCAGCCCCGGTAATTCGTTTAATCATTATTCACCGTCCTTTTTTTCGGTCTTTTGAGGTTTTTCCACCTTATCTGTCTTTGGCTTTGCGGAAGGTGAAGGCAATTCAGCCTTCACCACCTCATAGCCAGCCCGTTTGTACCGGGCAACATCGATAGGATTTGTAACCTCAATGGTTATGCCATCCTTGAAAAGCAACATCTCAACCTGCCTTATGCCTTGTGATGCAGGTAGATACCATCTTCCTTGTTGTCATAAACAAAGGCATCATGGTACAGACGGTATTGCCACAAATGACCGTCGCTGGTCTGGTTCTCTTCCGGGGAGAAGTATTTCAGGTTGTTCAGCTTGATCGGTTGCAACACCGAAGAAGGATGCAGGATCATGAAATTGATATCCTTGCCGGTCGAACTGGTCTTTGCATACCCGCCAGCATCGCCGGTAGCGCCTGCGTTCAAGGTGATCTGGGTGTAGAAGCGAGTTTGCGGAACAGCAATCACTTCCATGCCATCGTAAACCATGATGCGCCGTTCAACACGGGTTTCATTTGCCAGCTCACGCCCAACAGCCTGTTCCAAAAACTGCTTCACGGTTGGGGTGATGTACAAAATTCGCCCCTCTTCCGGCACTTCGTCCTCATCCAGCGCCAGTTTAACGGCATCGATAGCCGCGACAACAGTATCTTTCGTCAGGGTCGCCCCTGAACCAACGATGTTACCAGCACCAGCCGCATACTTCGCAAAGCGGTAAGCGTCCACCTCAGGCGCAACGTGCGTACGCAGCCATTCACGGATCAGGTTTCCCAGAACCAAGCCCAGGCTCTCTTCGTTATCCATGCGGTCAAGGGTAAACGCCCGCCCGCGTTCAGCAGCAAGCTGCATTGTCACCCATTCAGCGGTAATTTCGCCAGACGGGTATCCACTTGAGCGGCTGTACGTTCCAAGCCCAACGGTTGAGAGCTGCATCACGCTAACCTCGTTAGCAGCAACAAAATCAACCGGGCGTGTCAGAGCGTCCAACATTGCGGTTTTGCTCTCATACTTATAAACAGTATCAAGCACCGCCAAAAATTTACTTACAAGGTCAATAGATTGAGTCATTTTTTATTTTCCTTCCGGTATTCCGGCTCCCTTTCTCAGAGCCGACATAAAAGCATCATCTGTGATTTTTTGGTTGTTTCCACCAACAACGATTTTAGGGTCTTGTTTCTCACCCTCGAACAGATAATCATTCTCCGATTTGATTTTCTCGATCTGCTCTTTCAAGCCAATGATCGAACCATCGGCATCGTTCAGCTTCAGAGCGTCCATGTTCAGCAGTGCCCGTACCGCTTTAGCGTTCTTCGCCTTTTCGCCAGATAAAGCACCGTCCAGGGCATGTTCAAACTTCAACGCCGCAACCTGCTTTTTCGCGTCAGCCTCAGCCGTTTCCGCTTTGGTTTTCCAATCATCCGCAGCCTTTTTTACACCCTCAATGTCCATTCCCTTGAAGGCTTCAAT
>CAYRRA010000074.1:0-20519 GCA_964426355.1 uncultured Anaerolineaceae bacterium | reverse complement strand
CAATGGTTGGGTGGTAGATGGCAGCGGCAAGGAACGTTACAAGGCTGATGTAGCAATTCAGCAGGGAATAATTGTGGACATTGGTCTATTTCCAGTGGCGGAAGCCGACCTGTTTGTGGATGCGAACGAGCGGGTGGTTTGCCCGGGTTTTGTCGATGTGCACAGCCATTCAGAATTGAGAATGTTAGCAGGGAAACACACCGCTGGTGTGCAGATGGGTGTGACAACCGAATTTACCGGTCCAGATGGGTTTTCATTTGCACCGCTCAGTCCAGAGCGACTGGAAGAGTATCGCGCATATCTGCGGTCGATTTACGGCGATGAAGACGTGGGGTGGGATTGGACAAGCCTTGAGGATTATATCTCCCGCTTTAATGGACAGATGTACAACAACCTGGCTTTGCAGGTACCTCACGGCGTGCTGCGTCTTGCAGTGAAGGGTTGGCAGGGCGGTGCTGCAAGCGATGATGAGATTGCTCAAATGGGGGTACTCGCACGGCAGTTCATGGAAATGGGTGCTGTGGGTGTCAACACAGGTTTGGATTATGCCCCCTCTTCTCATTCTGACCTTCGTGAGCTGGTGGGGATTTCGCGTGTGGTGGCTGAATACGGTGGGGTGTATGCCGCTCACATGCGCGGTTACGGTGATTTGGAACGCGAAAACGCCATTGCCGAGACGGTTGCCATCGCGGAAGGTGCAGGATTGGGCGTGCATATATCCCATCTCTTTGGCGAAAAAGAAGTCTTTGCCAGTATCGAAGCCGCCAGACAGCGCGGGGTCGACATCACATTCGATGCCTATTGCTACCCGGCGGGCTGCACATCACTGGGGATCGTCCTGCCGCGCACGATGATGCAAAAATCGGTGACTGAATTTGTGGAAGACCTGAAAACCAGCGAACTGCGCGCCCTGGTTGCACAATCGGTCGAGAATTTCTTCCCCGAGGATTGCCCGGCTTACATTGCCTATGTTGGGCAACCCCACAATAAATGGATGGAAGGTCTCCGGCTGCGCGAGGCATGGAAGACGACAAATAAATCGTTTGGCGATTTTGTCTCTGATTTGCTGATTGATGAGGTTTTTACCATTCAACTGGTTTATCCCTGGGTGTTGGATGAAGCGCAAGCGGAAGCCCGCATGCGTCATACTTTTAATCATCCGCTGCACATGGTGATGACGGATGGATTGTACGCCGGTAGCTTTACGCATCCGCGCGGCTGGGGCAACTATCCGCGCATGTTGGGGCAGTATGTGCGTGAAAAGGGGTGGCTGACACTGGAAGATGCCGTGCGGCGGATGACATTCTTCCCTGCACAGCGGTTTGGATTGCGGGAGCTGGGCTTGATTGAAATTGGAAAAGCAGCCGACCTGGTGGTGTTTGACCCGCAGACGGTGCGAGATGGAGCGACCTTTGAAAATCCGCGTGTTGCGCCAACCGGTATCGAGCATGTGTTTGTCAATGGCACATTGGTTTGCTCACACGGTAAGCTAACCGGTGTGCGTCCGGGGCGCATTTTACGTAAATCATAAAGAGCTTTTTGAAATGAGCAACCACCAGCCATTTGCACGCACCCACTCCTGCAGGATCTCTGACGCTGTAACGTACTGCGGTTTTCGTGCGGTGGTGATGGAAAATGAGCTTTTACGGGTGGTCGTACTGCCGGATAAAGGGGCTGAGATTTACTCGCTGGTGTATAAACCACACGATATGGATGTACTCTTCAAACGTGGGCAGCTCCATCTGCCGCAGGCATATCCCAACGCGTTGTCAAACAGCGAGGATGGTTTTATCCATTCCTATTTTGGCGGGTGGCAGGAGCTTTTTCCCAGCGGTGGCAGCGCCTGCCGTGTGCGGAATGCCTTCATCGGCACACACGGCGAAGTATTGATGCTACCCTGGAGCTGGCAAATCCTGGAGGACCGCGCCGGGCGCGTCTCTGTCCGGTTTCAGGTGCGCACACGACAGATGCCGTTTCTTTTGCAGCGCACGATGAGCCTGGAAACCGGTTCGCCGGTCTTAATAATAAAAGAGACTCTGACCAATGAGAGCCGGGAGGAACTGCCTTATATGTGGGGGCATCACCCGGCTTTTGGCGCGCCGTTCCTGGATGGGTCTTGTGTGTTGGACGCGCCCGCCGCCCGGGTGGAGGTGCAGCAGGGTGATGATTCGGAATGCTGCCGGCTGCCGGCTGGGGCGAACGGTGAATGGTCGCGAATGGCTGGTAGAGATGGAAAGATCATTGATTTGCGGTGGATCCCTGCTCCTGAAAGCCGGACGCGGGATATGTTTTACCTGACAGGATTAAACGAAGGTTGGTGTGCCTTGACCAACCGCAACCTGGGTTTCGGGGTGGGCATGGCTTGGGATGTGGAGATGTTTCCAGTGCTGTGGGTCTGGCAGGAACTGTGCGGCTCTTCGGGATATCCCTGGTTTTCCGAGACGTATGCAATGGGTCTTGAACCTTTCACCGCGTATAGCACGGAAAGTCCTGGCGGTCTCGCCAGGGTGATTGAAGCCGGGCAGGAAAGAAGGCTAGCTGCAGGTGCACAGATTTCAACCGGGCTCAGGATGGTTTGCTATCAGGCGGTTGAAGAGCAGGCGGTGGAGCGCATATCGCAGGAAGGCGTTGTCTTTTACAAGACTATGCGCTGATTGCCTGCTTGACGAAAGGCAGGCATTGCACTTCCATGAAGGAGCCGAAGATGTCCAGTCTAATCTGGTTCTGAAATACCCCAACCCTGGGTTTATCCATCTTATTTTCTTCCTTGACGAATTCCTACAGAGGGATAAAATTACTACCCGTAACAGTACAGCGTGGTTTTTGCGCACTCGTAAAAGCTTGCGACAGGATTTGCCTGTATTCTCCAGGAAACATGGCTGGTGCAGAAAAGCGAGTCATGTACCGGTACGGCTGCTGGAGAGCGCATCACTGTTACGAGATTAATGTAACGATATCAGGCAGGTTTTAAGGGTGGAGAAATCTCCGTCCATCAACCGAATTGCCATTCAATTGAATAGCTGACGCCAAAGCATTTCCGCGCGGGGAACCCATTTCTTTGGGGTGAATCCGGTTTTACCGGTAGGGTTACTTTTGAGACCCAAATCCGACAGCTAACCTCGCAGGCGTATCAAAAGCCCTCACAATCATTTGGTTTGTGGGCTTTTATTGTTTCTGGAGACAAAATTGGTCTGACAAGGAATGCGTATGACATCATTATTGAGGAAAATCTTCCGAACCGGGATGGTGACCGAACCCCTCGAAGCGGTTAATACCGAAGTGATTCGATTGGTGCAAGAGATTGATCAATCCACACAGCGTTTACTGGGGCATGCCCTGTCGATCCGTGAAGTGGATGCGGGTTCGTGTAATGGCTGTGAGATTGAAATTTCGGGGCTTACCAGCCCGGTCTATGACATTGAACGTTTCGGGATTCACTTTGTCGCTTCGCCCCGCCATGCTGATATGCTGTTGGTCACAGGTCCGGTCACACGAAACATGGAAGTACCCCTGAGGAAAACTTATGATGCAGTCCCCAATCCGAAACTGGTTGTGGCAGTGGGGGATTGTGCGCAAGATTGTGGGGTATTCAAGGATAGTTATGCAGTCGCTGGAAGCGTAGATCAAATCATACCGGTGGATGTTTTTGTACGTGGTTGTCCGCCAGAACCAGCGGATATCTTGCGTGGAATTCTCACTGCCATCCATCGAGCACCGTAGAGCAGGGTTTTCCCTGGTAAAGGATTGATCAAAGAAATATGGGCGATATCTTATTTACAATCATGCTTGTGTCTTATTCAGCCGGTGTGTTGGCTGCTCTTTTAGGAGGTAAAAGTACACCAGGGCGTGTTTTTTCCGCTTTTGGAGGTGTACTCGGCGCAGGGAGCGGCATTGCCCTCGGCGCTTTGGTTATTGGCAGCGGAGACCGCTTTGTGGTCACTTTGCCCAATCTCCTGTCTCTCGGCAGTGGGTTTTTACTCACTCTCGACCCCTTGGGCGCGTTTTTTCTGATTCTGATTGGTCTGGGGGCAATTCCAGCATCGATTTACAGCGTGGGCTACACCAAACCCTATGCGGAGCAAGGAATTTCCCTGCGGCTGCTGGGTTCGATGTATAACCTGTTCCTGTTGTGTATGAGCCTGGTGGCAATGGCAGGTAACGTGCTGACATTTCTGATGATGTGGGAGGGGATGTCGCTCACATCCTACTTCTTGGTGATTACAGAGAACCACGAAAAAGGAGCGCTACGGGCGGGAAACTGGTATGCTGCCATGACGCACGCAGGTCTGGTGATGTTGCTGGTCGCTTTTGTGCTTTTGATGAATGGCGGTTCGGGTTTATTCGCCGATTTGCGCAGCAGTTCAGCAAGCCTTCCAGGGGGCGTACGAAATGCTGTGTTCCTGCTGGCATTTCTCGGTTTTGGGTCGAAAGCCGGGATTGTGCCTTTGCATGTCTGGTTGCCCAGGGCGCATCCAGCGGCTCCAAGCCATGTTTCTGCATTGATGTCGGGTGTGATGATCAAGCTGGGGATCTATGGTATTTTACGGGTAACGCTCGATTTACTGGGAGGTGGTCCAGCCTGGTGGGGGGGCGTGATTTTGGGTTTTGGGGTCATCTCTGCACTGTTAGGAATGTTGTATGCTTTGATGGAACACGATCTAAAGCGGCTGCTTGCATATAGTTCAGTAGAAAATATCGGCATCATCCTGATCGGTATCGGTACCGGGTTTATTTTTATAGTTATGGTTTCATGAACCTGGCAGCGCTGGGTTTGATTGCCGGGCTGTACCATACCCTCAATCACGCCAGCTTTAAGGGATTGCTTTTCCTTGGAGCAGGTTCGGTTCTACATGCAACGCATACCCGTAATATGGAAAAAATGGGTGGGTTGATTAAACGAATGCCCTGGACTGCGCTCTTCTTTTTAATTGGAGCTGCGGCGATCTCTGCACTGCCTCCGCTGAATGGTTTTGTTTCCGAATGGATGGTTTTTCAGTCATTGCTGGCAGGTTTTACCATCCCTAAACCAGAACTGGCTATTTTGATGCCAGTAGCCGTGGGAATGTTGGCTTTAACAGGCGGATTGGCGGCAGCCTGTTTTGTGAAAGCTTTTGGGATTTCTTTTCTGGCTCTTCCTCGTTCAACAGAAGCAGAAAGTGCAAAAGAAACGCCCGTTTCCATGCTGGTGGGTATGGGGATGCTTGCACTGATTTGCATCTTCCTGGGGGTGACACCGTTCGTGATTGTGCCTTTCCTCTGTAAGGTTATCGTTGGTCTGGGGGAGCTTCCGCATACCCTGCTGAACCTCACTTTCAATCTGTCGTTGCAAACACCTAATTCGTTTGGAGAAATCTCTCCGGCACTGGTTGCAATTGGTTTGCTTGTCATCATGGCACTGATCCCGGTGGGCATGAGAATTTTCAGGGTGAATCGCAGCCGGCGGGTGGGTGAGACGTGGGGCTGTGGTCGGACAGGTCAGACACCCCGGATGGAATATACCGCAACTTCGTTTGCTGAGCCTCTCCGGCGGGTGTTTGCTGAACTGTACCGCCCAATAAAAGATGTATCGATCAGTTTTCACCCTGACTCGAAATATTTTGTTGATTCGATTGAGTATAAGAGTGAAATTACACTGCTTTTTGACCGTTGGTTCTATGACCCATTGGTTAAGAGCATTCGATTTTTCTCAAGCCAGATCAGACGTTTGCAAGCTGGATCGCTGCACTTATACCTGCTCTATATTGCGATTTTGTTGATTGTTCTTCTGGTCGCTGCCAGGTGGTTGTGATGAACCGGACCACGGATGTAAACCGAATGGAGGAGAATCTTTAATGAATAGTTACATTATTGGGATATCTCAAGTGTTTCTTTCTTTACTCCTGGCGCCTGGTCTGGTTGGATTGGTGCGCTGGTTGAAGGCACGCTTACAAAATCGGCGCGGGGCTCCACCATGGCTGCCCTATTTTGAATTGAAAAGATTATTCAGCAAAGAAGCCATCCTCTCGCCCAATTCATCCTGGCTTTTCCGATTTGCTCCATACCTTGTATTTACCAGCAGCGTAGCGGTAACGATGTTTATCCCCATGATTGCCCTTTCTTTACCTTTTGACTCCGCCGGTGATTTGATTATGGTGGTTTACTTGCTTCTGATCGGTACTTTTTTTCTTTCTCTGGCAGGTTTGGATCCGGCAACAGCGTTTGGTGGGATGGGCGCCAGCCGCGAGATGACTGTGGCAGCCATTGCTGAACCAACACTTGCCGTCGCTATTTTTAGCCTGGCTGTCAGCGCGCGGTCCACAAATTTAAGCAATATTGTTTCGGCTACACTGACGGACCCTGGGGTGGCAATCAGCCCTGGACACCTCCTCGCCTTTGTTGCGCTGTTTATCGTTACCCTGGCTGAAACGGGCAGGTTGCCAGTGGATAACCCATCCACGCACCTGGAATTGACGATGATCCATGAAGCCATGGTTCTTGAATATTCAGGGCATTACCTTGCGTTAATGGAATGGGCATCCTGGTTGAAGTTGTTGATCTTCTTCACATTGTTATCCAACCTCTTTTTGCCGTGGGGATTGGCTACTGTGCTTACACCGGGAACTCTTTTGATTGCTTTTGCAGCTCTGCTGCTGAAGTTATTCTTATTTTCAGTGGTAGTCGCCGTTCTCGAAACACGTATCGCAAAACTGCGTTTGTTCCGGGTACCTGAACTGCTGGGAGTCTCCTTCGTGCTGGCGCTGCTGGCTGTCACTTCCTCATTTTTGTTGAAATGAAATATTCGCCAGGGAAAAATCACCAATTGGATTAAATGATGAACGATTTGCTCTTTTCACAACTCACCACCCTCGGATCAAGTATCGTATTGATATCCGGGATCTTACTCTTATGGCGCAGAAGTATTGGCGCCTATATTAGCTCATTTCGCTGGCAATCTGCGGCTCTTGCGGGTGTCATCGCGCTGATCGGTTTTTTTGGCGATGCTCCCGAATTGTACCTGGTGGCAGTGTTCACTTTTGTTGTCAAAGGATTGATTCTTCCGCATTACCTGCAGCGCATGATGGTCAGATTGAAAGTAACTCGTGAAATCCAACCGTATGTCAATAATGCCACCTCATTGATCATCGCGGGTCTTCTGGTTCTGCTGGCTTACGCAGTAACCCGTCCGTTAATGCTGGTAGGCGGATCACCCACGCGAAGTGGGATTCCCCTCGCGATTGGATTGATCTTTGTCGGTCTGTTTGTCATTTTAAGCCGTAAAAAAGCGCTGACCCAAATCATTGGTTTTCTGGTGCTTGAAAATGGGATCGTTTTGTTGACCGCGCTTACCACGTATGGCATTCCGCTGGTTGTTGAACTCGGTGTATTTTTGGATTTGTTAATGGGCTTTCTGGTGATGCAGGTGTTGGTCTATCAAATCCACGGCACATTTGAATCCATCGATGTGGATCAATTGAACCAGTTAAAGCATTGAGGTATTGATGACATTCTTATTCCTTCTTTTCCCTCCTGTGCTCGCCGCAATCATCTCCTATTTTGTCCGTCCTTATCGGAGTTTTGTTGGATGGGTGAATGGGTTTCTGGGGCTGGTTTCTTTTGGCGCTGCCCTCCGTTTTGCACAACAGGCAGTGGCATCAGGTGTCTCTCCTCATGGTGCAATCCAGGATGCCCCCACATTCGGCGTGGTGATTGATTCATTGGGTCTGGTGGATGTGCTGCGAGCGGACAGCCTGTCGGCATTGTTGATGTTGTGTATCAGCGGGGTGGGCGTTCTCGCGCTTCTTCTCAGTCCGGGTCTTCGGCGGGAGGATCATTACACCCCGGCGCATTTACGCCGTTACCAGATTTTCTTTAATCTTTTCATCGCTTCCATGCTCCTGGCGGTCTCGGCGAACAATGTTGGGTTGATGTGGGTGGCAATTGAGGCAACCACCATTTTTTCAGCATTTATCATCCCGTTGAAAATCACAAAGACTTCTGTGGAGGCAAGCTGGAAATATATCCTGATCTGTTCGGTTGGAATTGCATTGGCTTTTGCTGGCACGGTTCTGTCTTATTTCGATTTTATTACCCTTTTTGGGAGGATGGATAATGCGTTGAACTGGACCGTCTTGTTGGAGATGGCTTCTCGTTTACACCCTGAAGTGATGCGTATCGCTTTTATCTTCCTGTTCATAGGGTTTGGCACGAAAGCCGGTCTTGCCCCCATGCATACCTGGTTGCCGGATGCGCATTCAGAGTCACCAGCACCGCTCTCTGCAACGATGTCAGGGGTGCTGTTGGCGGTTGCTCTCTATGCTATCTTGCGCTGGAAGGTGGTGGTAGATACCAGCCTGGGCACCGGCTATACCGACAATATATTACTGGGATTAGGTTTTTTATCGGTTTTAATTGCCTCTTTCAGCATGGTACTGTCCAAAAATTATAAACGCTTATTGGCTTATTCCAGTATCGAACATACTGGTTTGACCTGTATGGGGTTTGCGCTTGGGGCAGGGGGCATCTTTGCTGCACTACTGCATCTGGTCAATCACAGCATCGCAAAATCAATGCTGTTTTTGCTCAGCGGAAGGATTTTGCGCCGCTACAACAGCACAGAAATTTTACGTGTCAGTGGTCTCTTGAAGACGATGCCACTAACAGGTGGATTGTTTGCGATTGGATTTCTAGCGATCATGGGTATGCCGCCTTTTGGGATTTTTATATCCGAATTCTGGCTGATTAAAGCAGGGGTTTCTGAAGGGTATCCCTGGTTGATGGGCGCACTCCTGACTTTGCTGGTGATTGCTTTTATTGCTTTACTGAGTGCACTGAATAAAATGCTATATGGTACTCCTGCTGAGGATATCGCAGCCGGAGAGACAGACCGCTGGCAGATGGCTATCCTGGGTCTGAGCGTCGCCGGGTTGATTGTGCTTGGGTTAACCATCCCCGTACCGCTGATGACACTGCTCAACCAATGTGTTCAGATTGTTTCTCATTAAGGATCCACAATGACAGATTTTGCACAACTTCGAACCATTTTAGCAGCACAAACCTCTCTGCGGATCAGCGATACCCGAATCATGCACGGCAACGAATTGCGTTGCAAAATTACCCGCAGCGAGATGCTTGACCTGACCAAACTGCTCCATGATGAACTCCATGCCAGGTTGGTTTTGATGGTAGGAAATGACCGGCGTGCTGACAAAGGGGTGTTTGAGATCCACTATTTATTTGCAAACGACGTTGAAAACTGGTTCGTGCATGTTTCGGTAAACTTGCCTGAAGATGATCCTGAACTGAGCTCGATGGCTACTTTCTATCATCCAATTGGGCGCTTTGAACGGGAAATCCGGGATATGTTTGGTATCGAAGCGGTGGGACACCCTCTCTCGCGCAGGTTGGTGCGCCATTCGTTCTGGCACGAAGATTTCTATCCCCTTCGAAAAGACGCCGGAGTGCCCGAAGATTTCAAAGAGCAAGGTACTCCATACCCCTTTTTGCCGGTGGAAGGAGAAGGAATTTATGAAATCCCAGTTGGACCTGTTCACGCTGGTATCATTGAGCCCGGTCATTTCCGGTTTAGCGTGGTTGGCGAAACGATCATCAACCTTCAAACGCATCTTTATTTCACCCACAAAGGGGTTGAAAAGCTGTTTGAAAACCGTACCCCCGAGGATGGCATAGCACTGGCAGAGCGAATTTCCGGCGATACCACAATTGGACACTCATTGGCGTATTGCCAGGCTCTGGAAACCTTGTGTCAATGCGAGATACCAGAACGCGCCAGATATTTGCGCGTGATTTTGCTTGAAATGGAACGAATTTACAACCATATTGCTGATTTCGGGGCGATTTGCACGGATGCCGGGTTTGCTGTCGCACATTCACACTGTTACCGCATCCGGGAGAGGTTGCTGCGGATCAACAAGCACCTGACGGGAAACCGTTTGCTGCGTGGAGGTATCATCTTGGGCGGTGTGGCGAATGATCTACCGGATGACCTGGACCTGGTCGGTGAACTGGATTCGGTGATCCGTGATTTCAATGAAATTGTTGAAATCAGCCTTGCCAATACGATGTTAATCGATCGTCTGGCTGAAACAGGAAGGTTGACTTATAAAACAGCCATCGATCATGGAGTGTTGGGTTTTGTGGCGCGCGGCTCTGGTATCGATATCGATGTGCGTCGCGATCACCCTTTCGCCGCATATCCACAGCTAAATTTTAATGTGCCGGTTTATCAAACAGGTGATGTGTATGCGCGAGCAATGGTGCGTGTGGACGAGGTAAATGAATCTGTTAAGCTGATCCAGCAGGCGGTTAACCATTTACCAGGGGGATCGAGCATTGCCCGGTTGGGTGAAATGCCGGCATGGGAACCTGCCTGGGGTTTAGTCGAAGGCTGGCGCGGTGCGATCCTGCATTGGGTTATGCTCGATCACCACGGAAAACTCTATCGCGTGAAAGTAAAAGACCCCTCTTTTGTCAACTGGACTGCATTGCCGTTTGCAGTATTAAAGAATATCGTGCCCGATTTTCCGTTGTGCAATAAATCTTTTAACCAATCCTATTCGGGCAACGATTTATGATCTGAGTCATATCATATATCCTGAGTTCGACTGGAGGATAAACCAATCCAGTTAAGTGATTCATTTCTTCTTGATTGACTATAGCCTTGATATGACTAATCTCTTACTCCTTGGTTAGTGATGCAAGTCAGACTCTATGCCTGGGAGAGACAAAGCTGCAACCTACCAGCTTTGATATAACTGTCTGGAACTCGTTAATCGGGGAGAACAACTTCGAAGCCGGGGTTCGTTATAAAAAAAAACGAAAAAATGTTATCAATGTTGAATTCTCACCCAAAACACACTACTAAACTTCTTCAAAATTCAATGAAGAATTGGACAGTAGAGATGGCGTATACAAAAAAATTACTTATCTTAAAAATCCTGAATGTAGTCAAAAACATGGAGTCTTCCATCATCGTCTAATGCTCCTGTCAACATCCCATTTTGAGTACCACCTGCAAGTGGAGAATCTCATGGTTTCATCGCCACAAACGGATATGGCGGCAGACCTCCAAGTGCATTATGAGGGCGTACGGCATTGTATTCTTCCTTCGTTATTCAGGTATTTTTCGATTCATTGCACACGTGTGCAGAGAAGCACAAAATATAACCATGAATGAGGAATAAAAAATTTGATTTCACCGCTGAATGCGGGCTGAACCTCCTTTGGCAAATGCTTTCACCTGTTCGAGTGTGCTCATGGTGGTGTCCCCCGGAAAAGTCGCAATCAATGCACAATGCGCCCAACCCAGGTTGACAACTTCCTGTTCAGGTTCTCCGGCGAGCAAGCCGTAAAAGAAACCGGCTGCAAACCCATCGCCGGCGCCTACCCGGTCATAGACATCCAACTGGCAGGTAGGGGCGATTGCGCCCAATGAAACAAAATCCAGCGCAGCTTTATCAGGTATGTTCAATCCATATTGGTTCATTGTCATCCTCGTTTATTGTGTCCATTGGGTATGAAAAACCCCATCGCGGTCGATCCGGCGGTAGGTGTGTGCACCGAAGAAATCGCGCTGCGCCTGGGTGAGATTGGCAGGCAGCCTTTCGCTGCGGTAGGCGTCAAAATATGCCAGGGATGAACTCAAGGCAGGCACCGGGATGCCGAGCTCTACGGCGGTTTTCACCACGCTGCGCCAGTCTGCCTGGCGGCTGGTGACGGCTTGCGCGAAGTTTTCATCCAGCATCAGATTGACCAGGTGTGGGTCACGCTGATAGGCTGTCATGATATCGCCCAACAGGTCAGCGCGAATGATGCACCCGGCGCGCCAGATTTTGGCGATTTTGTATAAATCCAGGTTGTACTGGTATTCCTTTGAAGCCAGTTTAAGCATGCCCATCCCCTGGGCGTAGGACGTGATTTTACTGGCGTAGAGCGCATTTTCGGTTGCCTGGACGAGCTGACCGATTTCTCCGGTGAATGGGCTGGTTAGCCCCTTCAGCTTTGGGGCGGCTTGAATGCGTTCCGATTTTAATGCAGAGATGATGCGTCCTTGCAGCGCTGCGTTGATGGTGGGGACGGGCGCGCCTAAATCCAGAGCATTTTGGCTGGTCCATTTCCCGGTGCCTTTTTGCTGGGCTTCGTCCAGGATGACATCCACCAGAGGCAAGCCGGTTTCGGGATCGATTTGTTTGAAAATTTTGGCGGTAATCTCGATCAGGTAGGATTTCAACACGCCTTTATTCCACCGGGTAAAGATTTCGTATAGTTGATTTGTGTTCAAACCCAACCCGCGCGACATCAAGTCGTAGACCTCAGCAATCAACTGCATGTCGCCGTATTCGATGCCGTTGTGTATCATTTTAACGTAATGCCCGGCGCCGCGCGGACCCATATAATCCACGCAAGGCTGCCCGTCCTCAGCTTTGGCGGCAATGGCGGTAAAAATGGGGGTTAATGCCTCCCAGGCTGTGCGGCTGCCCCCGGGCATGATGGCTGGACCCAGGCGGGCACCTTCTTCTCCTCCAGAAACACCGGTTCCGAGGAAGAGGAATCTTTCTGCTTCAAGTTCTTTGTTGCGGCGTTCAGTGTCGAGAAAGTATGAATTGCCACTGTCGATGAGAATATCACCATGCTCCAAAAATGGCTTCAAGTGAGCAATGGCATCGTCTACCGCTGCACCGGCAGGCACCATCAACATAACGCGCCGCGGTTTTTCGAGGACTGCCATGAGCGCTTCGGGGGTTTCAACCCCCATCAAGGCTTTACCTTCCTCAGGAAACGCTTTGATTTTTTCCAGGTCCAGGTCATATCCTGCCACCGGAAAGCCGTTTCTTTCCATATTCAGCGCCAGGTTGCGCCCCATGACGCCCAAACCAACGATACCGATTTTGAATGTTGAGTTTTTCACTTTTTTTCACTTGGGAGAGATTCGCGAACACGATAGAGCATTTCACCGGCACGCGGCACCACCAGGATGCCCTCATCTTCCAATCCTTTCCATTCTTCGGGGTTGAATGTGCACGGATCCAGGTACCCTAAACCGATGCGCTCACAGCGCTCTTTGGGGATAGCGGTAGCCAGGGTAACCTGGATGCGTAGATGCTCTGTACTGCTCTTTTGATCATACGTTCCCATGCCACGTAGATGGGTTAAATGAGCCAGCACACCGTGCGGGTAGTTTTTGTATTTTTCCCATTGCTTGACAAAAAAATCGCGGCAGTGATAACCGATTTGATCGAGGATTTTGCCGTGGGTATAACTCACTTCACTGAGTTGTGGGGCATAGATGATGACTTCACCACCGTCAGCGATGGCTGGCTCCGTTTTGTACATACCTTTCGCCGCTGTCCAGAGGTCATCATAGAGAGGGGGCATGATGGAGATGACTTTCTTGAAAGGTTTCTCCACGTAAACAATATGTCTTTTTGAGGATAATGCAGCCGCCGCTTGCCATGCTTCCCTTGCATCCCCAAAATAGACCCCTACCACGCCTTCATGGGTCACAACAAGGCTGAAACAGGAAACCGGTTTGGGGATAAAACTGGCGGCATGGTCGATCACCGCCCGCACTGGGGTATCACCGGAACCGATGATTTGATAGCTGGTGATCAGCGCCCCGAGCCAGTGGGTGAAGTTGATAATTTCTGCACCAGCGATACCTGGGAAAAAGTATTTGTTGCCGCCGGAGAACCCCGCCACTTCGTGCGGAAACACTGGTCCGCAGATGATGAGATGATCATAATCCAGGATTAACCGGTTGAGGCGTACCGGAACGTCCTCAGCCAACAACCCGTTGCTGAGCCGGGCAATCGCTTCGGATGGGATGGCGTGCACAGCACGGATGTGACCCGGTGTAGCGAGACCTAACCGGTCACCCATACCAGCAGAGGTGCGCAGCCCCAGCAATTGAGGATTCAACCAGGGCAAAAGGGTGCGCAGGCTGACGGCATTGTGTGCTGAAAGAGGAGCCAGCAAAAGGGTTTTGCCGCCCAACGGGGAGGGTTCTCCGTTGAATAAATCCAGTCGCGGGTCATCCGCTGCAGCCATAACGGCGAGGCGATGAGAGTCTGCCTGCCGCACCATGCCGAATTCGATCCCTGCGTAGCTTGTGATCGATTGAGTGACAACGAGCAGAACGGGTAAAGCAGATAGAGAGGGTTGATTGTACATGGTTATCCAGTTTTGTCAGTTCTTGGGGCGGCAGGTGAATCACGCACCAGTAATTTGCCTTGCACTACCTTGATGTTTGATTTCTCGAGGGGATGGCTGGCATCTTTTCTCAGCAGTTCCAAAAGAAGTTGTGCTGCTTTTGCCCCAATGGAGTGCTTGGGTTGATCAAAAGTGGTCAGGGACGGGCAGGCGTAAGCTGAATAGTTGATGTTGTCAAATCCGGTGATCGAGATATCCTCAGGCACACGAACACCTGCCTGTTGAAATCCCTTCAATAAACCAATTACGAGCGTGTCATTGAAGCAGACGACTGCGGTGGGTGGCTCCACCAGGTTCTGGTAATAGCCGGCAGCGGCAGTTCCAAGGTCCGGGTCACCACCAGAAACATGATGGATCCATTCAGGATGAACGGGCAGACCTGCGTGCTGCAGTGCGTTTTGGAACCCGGTCAGCCTGTCCTGGGTGGTACGCCCAGAACGGGAGTTGCCCAGGTGAGCGATTTTCTTATGCCCGAGTGAAATCAAGTGATGGGTTACCTGCTGACATCCATCGGTGTCATCGTGATAGATCGAATAATGAAATCTATCGGCAGCTTGGTGATTGACCAGCACTACTGGAAAGCCGTATGCCAGGAGCTGGCGACTCTGTTCAGCGTTGAAATAGCTGTAACAACTGATCATC
This sequence comes from uncultured Anaerolineaceae bacterium, assembly GCA_964426355.1. Taxonomy (GTDB): domain Bacteria; phylum Chloroflexota; class Anaerolineae; order Anaerolineales; family Anaerolineaceae; genus JAJFTV01. The sequence continues at coordinate 5,672 of CAYRRA010000074.1, read as the reverse complement.
CCATCGGTACGCTGCTCCATCATGGTCTGGACAATTTCCCTCTCTTTTTGTGGGTCGTGTTGGGATGCTTCGATAAACAGGCTGTAACCGCCTTGCTGTGCGTATTTTTCAATGCCATCCAGAATCTCGCTAAAAAAAAGAGTCGGCGATGCTGCTGACGATGACGCCCAACACCTGGGTACGGTTAGTTTTCAGACTGCGTGCTGCCGCACTGGGTTGAAACCCCATTTCCTGGGCTGCCTGGCGGATGCGCTCCGTGGTTTCTGGCGAGATGAGTTTATTTCCGCGCAGGGTGCTTGAAACTGTGGAATGTGAAACACCGGTGCGTTTGGCAATATCTTTAATGGTTCAGACATTTGGGTTCCTCTTTGCACACGTGTGCAATCTCAAACTTAGTGATTTTCTCGCTATAAAGGAAACTGAAGGATCACCTGCTCCAACAATTGAATGTGAGAGGCACTATCTCGCCCAGGGCTCATCAGGATCGCTGCTTGCCCGTTGGCGGAGCCAGATAAGCCGCTACGATGCTTCCCTTTTTTCCACGAACCCTGGGTCGTGTTTCTCTGCGTTATGGAACCTACTCTGCTGCCGCTTCCATTCCAGTCCTTCGTCTGTCAGCCATTCCCAGATGGTTGAGTCAGATAGATGCACCCCTTGGCGTTCTTCGAAGGCTCGCTGTAAGCGTTCGAGTGTCCATAATTCGTGGGGATATCCCAGTGTTCGGGGCTTCTGTGTTGCCAGAGCGATCAATGCACTCCGGACTTCGGGTTTATGGGTCGGCTGTCGCCCTGGTCGGGGTTGGTCTTCTAATCCTGGCAGCCCTTTTTCGTTGAACCGCCTGACCCATTCCGACCCCATTGCACTGCTCTTGAAACCCGCTTTGAAACCCGCGTCGGTGGCATGCAGATTTGGGTCCTCAAACATGAAGGCAATCACCCGCGCCCGTTGGACCAGGCGAACGGGTTCTTTGCGAGATGAAGCTAACCGCTTGATCGTAGTGATTTCCTCAGTTGTTAAGGTGCGCAGTTTGACCGGTTTTCGCATTCGTCCTCCTGGGATTGGCTCCCAGGAGAATTATACTTCACTCTCTAGGCGAGAGAACCATTTAGTCGTGGTGGACTTGAAGGATACTATGTCTGCTTCATTTTTTGAAGATCTTCTATCATTTTCTTCTTGCCTGTCCGCCCTTGAACCTCTTATGGGTAGGGTGGGCGGGTAAAAAATTCTAACCCCGAATCCACGTCAATCTATTTCGTAATAACATAGCTTTGTTGTCTTTAAATCCCCAGGAAAATCCCAACAAGAGTTGCTGCTTGATCTATCTTGAAGCCATTTCTCTTCCATTCCGAGATCAGCTCCGGGTGTATCGCCTGGCAGCACCAGCCATACGCGTCGTCCAGGAATCACCTCTTTTTCCATGATTCCTATTGAAATCCTATCCATCACCACCATTGGATTTTGGCTCTGGTTGAATTGCTCGATCAAGTCAGGAGCGGGAAAGAAAAATGGCAACGATGTCCATAACAGGTCAGGGCTTGTCCAGTTCATCCAGTAAGTCCATGAAGGAGTTCCATAGCATTTGAGCAGTATGAGGTCATCCTCCCTGTAGCGGGAAGAGATATATTCTTGCGATTGGATCAGGTCGATTCGATTAAGTAACGCAGCCGGGTCATTTTTATAGATGAATAACATCAGGATGTTCACCCCGATGGCTGCCAGGGGGGTGGTCATGGAGAGATATCTGTATCTTGAATTCAAAAAGACCAGGGAAGCAAGGAGGGTAATCAGGAAGATGCCGGCGAACAGAAGAAGTGATCCTTCTTGTGTTCGCCCTATGGCAAAATCGAGCGGTGAACCTGACCAAATCCAGTCAATACCCCAAAAAATTTGAGACTGATCGAAATCCCAGATCATGGAAAGCTCGGTAACCGGCGGGTTTGCGGTTGCTTTTTGGTTGAAATATGTTCTAACCGGTACTGTGGTTCCAATAATTTGAACACAACAGGAAATCAATGCCAGCGTAATAACAATGGTTTTGCCAATTTTTTTATCAAGCAATTTTTCGACCAGCGGAGCGGATGATAAAACCAAAGCAGGAATGGAGGGCAGCACATAACGCAGACCCCAGTTGATATGCCCGGACCATTCATCATCATAAAATAAAGCCTGGGCAATTACCAGCAAAATGAGATAACACCAGCCAGTCCAGGATTTCTTTGGGCGGTAGAACAGACTTACGATCGAAAAGAGTAGAACGGGAGAAAAGACAAAAATGCTCTTCCCGGGGCTGATAAATGGACCCGTCAGGGCATGGATCATGTTGGGGTGGGGTGTTGTAAAAAAGAAAATCAAAAGAGAAAAATAATATTGTGGGGTAGCTCGCGCGAGCATGGGTATTTTGGGGACCACAAAAAACCAGAATGATAATAAAACGATCAAGATACCCGCGATGATTAACCAGATTTTTGGTCGCTCTGTTTGCCCTGTGACCACTTTCTTTTTTCGATTAAACCATTTGTGATAAACGATTTCGAGCAGCAGGACTGGGATTGCGATCAAGACCGAGTTTTTGCTTAGCACACCCAAAACACCTGTTACCACAAAACCAGACCAATGGAATATCTTTACCCACTTTGGGGAAGATTTGTCTTGGAATTGGATGGATGAGGAAAAAAACCATGTACAGGTGATGAAACACATAGCGAGCGGGTCGCGAAAATAGGTTTTGGAGTAAGGGAAGGCGATGGTGCATAATCCAAATAACACAGATAAAGTGATTGCGACCCGGTTTGAGTATTCTCTTTTCCGTGCTGTCAGGTAAATTACCATAGCTGTGAATGCGGTCACCCAGATATTCAGCAAGAACATTGTTTGGATACGTCCGACATCAAGCAGGACAGAAAATTTGGCGAGCAAGGAACCGAGTATACCTTGAACCGGTTCGATGTTAGCGACCTGTTCGGCTTGCAGAGCTGCAACGATGGAGTAATCAAAGACCCTGCTGTTGCCAATCACTCTTGACTGGTTAAATTGTTCATCAAACGCGATACTCACAGAACGAGAAGTAAGAATATGCTCATCGTCTGTTGTGTAGGTCCCGGAATAAGAAAGACAGTAAAGTGCAACAAAGAATGAGAGGATGGCAATCGCAATTAGCAACCCCGCTTTCTTTGGGGAAGGGGTATCAGGTGTATTTGAGTGAATAGAATTTTCCATTCCGGTATCTCTGATCAACAAATCTATGATGCTTTAGGAAATTGGCTCATGATGGTTGAAAAAGTGATCGACAGCAGACCGCCCGCAAAGGGTATCAATAAGTCCGCGAGGGTCCAATGAAATCTCGTGCTTGCCAGGAAAATTGCAGAGGTTGTTGGAAAATATAAAATTGAAAGCAATAAAAGTGACCAGCGTGATAAAAAGTGAGGTTCTTTACAATTCTTGACCCATGATACGACTATCCCGACAAACCCTAAGAGCAAGAAGCTCCAATAAAAGCCATCAAAAGCCAGATAAAGCGTTTGGCGGTATTGGACAAATGCGCTATCATCTTGTAATACATCTTCTGGAGGATAGGGAGGGGAAAGTTGTTTGGCGAAGATGGCTGATTCAAGTGTAAACCGGTCATTTTTAAATATTAAACCCCATTTTTGAAAATATAACCGGACGGCATCCAATGGGTTTTGTATTATCCACTGCCTGGCAACCTTGCCAGCGGTATTGTTCTGCATCGCGATTGACCCCTGCTCAAAATCAGGTACGATTTGTTTGATATCATCCACCCAGTAGTACCATTCACCTGTCGCATTGGGGTTATTGCCGATGAAGAGATTGATACCGGATGTAGTGGTGAGAAATGTTGCCTGCCCGAGGACTGCTCCATTCCTCAGTGCCCAGGGGGTTAAAACAAGCATCTGTGCCGCAACCATGATAAACAAATGGAATACCAATTTCCGCGCTGGTTGCTTTAAAACGATTTGAGAAATGACCCAGGGAATCGAGAGCAACCAGGAAATTGACCTGGTCAATGTGGCGAAACCCAGCACGAGTCCATTAACCATCGGGTTCCAGAAGGAAGATTTGGTGTCGTTTCGGATGACAAGGAATACCCAGAGTAATACCAGAGGGGTAAATAAGTTTTCTGAAGCAATCAAAACGCACGAAAGAATGGAGCGGGGGGATAATGCGTAGATTAATCCTGCGAAAAGTGAGGCTTTTCTGCCGAAAAGGTTCCGGGTGATTTTTATGATCAGCACCAACCCGATTCCACTCAGGAGGATATTCAATGTCTTTGCGACGGCTAAGCGCTTAAACGGAAGTTTAAAAAACAGGCTCAGCAACAAGGGATAACCCGGCGGATAGGATGCATCGGGCTTTCCGGGAATGGCTTCGTAAACCCCACGATCAGCCAGTGAAATCGCCCTGTGGAAATACGACCAAAAGTCCTCAGTTGGAATGGTTGGTATGGCGAGTACGGTCACAATGCGAAGAAGAAGCCCGCCAATGAGAATAACAGACAGGAGGGTTTTGTATCGCTTTTCTTGTATTTCTTCAGGTCTCTTTGCCATTATTGGTTACCCATACTGTCGTTGAGGGTTAATTGTCACCGGAAACGGTTTCGCTTGAATAGTACGGAATATGAATGCCTTTCTTAATTGACAATTTCTAACAGGCATAACATTTGCTCGACACGGTTTTCCCAATTGTTATTTTTAATAAAAACTTCCACTTCTCTTTTGTCCAACATGGACCGGTCCGTTGTTGCAGTGAGTTTTACAAACTCGTCATGGTCTTGCGCCAGGGTTATACCGGGGATTCTGTGAAGGGTTGGCAGGTCCGGTGCAATTACCGGGCAGTGCATGGCGAGATACTCGTAAATTTTTAATGGGCTGGTTGCCTGAGTGATTTTTGAACTTTTCCAGGGAATAATGGCAACGTCAGCAAATGCCAGGTATGCAGGCAGGTCTTTTTGTGCTTTTAGACCCAGGAAGAATAAATTCGGTATATTAATTTTGTGCTGTCCTCGATAATCGCCAATCACGCACACAGCCGAATTTTCATTCCTTTTCGCTATTTTTTCCAGCAACTCCCAATCGAACCACTCTCCCCATAAAGCGCCGATATAGATGATGATGTGTTTATTCCCCGGCAGATCAAATGGTCGCGCATAACTGCACGATGCGTTGAAGATGTGATCGTCGACTGCATTGGGTAAAAGCCTGACCGTGCGGTAGCTGACCCGTTTCAGATGTTCTTGCAGCGGTCTTGCAGTTGCAGTCAGGGCATCACTGGCTTTGATGATTTTCAACTCATCTTCTCTCGTGTACCAATCACTTCCCAGGGAGGTCTGCCAGTCGTCGATCAAGTCGTAAAGGATTTTTCCTTTCCGTTTTTTTATGTTCTCAATCAACGGCAGGAATTCAGGCAATGGAAATTCGAGGATCGCGGCTAATGGTTTTCCGTTCAGTAATTCACCATATTTGTCTGCGAATTTTTCCCATTTGAAAAAGGATAATGGATACAAAAAAAGATTTAGGTGAGCGTATTTCAGGTCCAACTCACGGCTTTCGTATTTGGGAAACTTATTGATATAAATCACCGCAAAATTCTGTCGAAGTAGCTCATTCGTGATTTGTGCTCCGCGAGACCCTCCCCCTGTGTCATCGATGGGGACG
>CAYRRA010000073.1:0-20524 GCA_964426355.1 uncultured Anaerolineaceae bacterium | reverse complement strand
TAAAAAACGACAAGGAGATATCCATGCCCAGGAAAATTATCCTCGATGTAGATACCGGTTCCGATGATGCCGTTGCCATCATGACGGCTGTCCTCTCGCCAGAAATACAGGTTGAAGCCGTGTGCTCGGTCGCCGGCAACAAAGATATCGACAAGACCACCGAGAACACGCTGCGCGTGGTTCAGCTTCTGGGCGTGGACATCCCTGTCTACCGGGGCGCGGCTTCCCCGCTTGTCAAATATCTATCCAAAGACCGTTGCGTCAAACCCCATTTTGAACTTCCCGACAATCACGTTGGCGAAGAAATTCAAATCCACCCGGACTATCTCGATATTCCAGCAGCAACCATCAAAGAGCAAGAAATGCCCGCCCCCATTTTTTATGTCGACTACCTGAAAAAAGCGAAGGAGCCCGTCACCATAGTTGCCGTAGGACCCCTGACCAACCTGGCTTTGGCGCTTATGCTGGACTCAACGATTCTCAAGAACGTTGAAGAAATTGTTGTGATGGGCGGCGCAAAGGACATCACAAATGTAACCTCTGCAGCAGAGTTTAACATCTGGCAGGACCCGGAAGCTGCACAATGGGTGATTGATTCCGGAGCGAAAGTATTGCTGGTGCCGCTGGATGCGACCCATGAAGCTTGCGTGACAAAAACAGACAGTGAACGCCTGCGCGCCATCAATACAACAGCAAGCCATTTTGCTGCCGACCTTTGCGAATTCCGCATCCGTGCCCACAACGCCTATCAACCGCTGGTGGTCCCGGATGCGGCTGCCGTTCATGATGCCCTGGCGGTTTGCTACCTGATCGATCCAGCCGTTTTGAAAGACGTGCGTCATGTCAGTTGTGATGTTGGTTTTAGCGGTGCCGCCGAGGGTCAAACCATCATCGACCCGCGGTTTTTGACGGCAAAGAAGAATTGCTATTTTGCATTTGGCGGCGACCGTTTCAAATTCGTTGACATCTTATGTGACGTTTTTAAGCACAGTCACTGATACGAACAGGGAAACTTGTGAGGATATTCCAGTTCAGAAAAAAAGACAAAGAACGAATCAGTCAATAAGAGTCGTATTTAAGTAGTTAATATGAATCACGTGCAAAATTTGCACTCACAAGGCGTGCAGATTTTGCACGCTTTTTAAATGCAAATTTTGCATGCCGGACACCCTTAATGCAAAATTTGCAGATAGGGCTGGTGGCAAAATTTGCAATCAGCCCAGAATGCAATATTTGCATTAAGGCGAGAAGGAAAAAAATGCATTTTGGCGAAGGTGCAAAATTTGCCCGTAAGCCTGAGTGAAAAATTTGCATACAGGAGACATCAAAACGAGGTTTATCTCCCAAGAAAAAACATTGTGTTTTGCGTGTAGACGACAACGTGATAAATATGCATTGTCAGCCAGCGGTGTGCAAAGAGTACACCCCTGGCTGCGCTGCCGGAAATTCACAGATGAGAGGGATTTATTTATGCGGAGAGGTGATCTCCCTGGCGGCATTTTCCAGAAAGAAATAGCCTTGTTTCAGCAAATCTTCAATGCGTTCTTGCAAAGCGATGTCTTCTTGCGCGGAAGAGGTGGTGGGTGGGTATTGCTCCAATGTGCGCAGCAGGCTGCCGCGCAGCCCGCTGGCGCGGTGCGCCCAGGCGGAATCAGCAGAAAGGCGTTCGAGGCGCGCCGCCACCAGTTGCGCCGTTGAACGCAAGCGGTCCTCAGCGCAGCGCTTTTTTTCGTTCACAGGTTGGTGTCCACCAGTCCGTGACGCAATGCCACCACCACCGCCTGGGTGCGGTCGGAGACGCCCAGCTTGGCAAAGATGGCGCTGGTGTAGTTTCGCACTGTGCCTTCGGAGAGGTAAAGCTGGCTGGCGATATCTGCGTTGGCAAGCCCGCGCACCAACAGGTTTAAGATCTCTTTTTCCCGTTCGCTCAAGCTGAAGTTGGTGGGTTGTTTTTCTGAGGGCAGGCTTTTTTCGATGCTAGCCAGCAGTTTTCCGGTCACAGCAGGATCGACAAAAGATTTGCCTTTAATCGTCCCTTTGATGGCGTCCACCAGCCCATCACGCGGGGTGTCTTTTAACAGGTAGCCGGCTGCACCGCTGCGGATGGCATCGAAAAGCCATTCATCATCATCGTACGTGGTCAGCACAAGCACTTTGATATGCGGGTATTTCTGGCGAATGGTGCGCGTCGCCTGAATGCCGTTCATCACCGGCATTTTCAAATCCATCAGTACAAGGTCAGGAGGAGAGACTTCGATTTGCTGAAGGACATCCTTCCCGTCATAAGCACATCCGAGCACTTCGATTTCGGGATCGGAGGAGAGGATGGTTTTCAATCCTTCGCAAACAATCTCCTGATCATCACAAATTATTATTTTGATCATGGTTCAACCCAACAGATAATTTTACCAGTGTGCCCTTTTGTGGCGAGGCTTCAATCTCAAGACTGCCATTGATTAATGCCGCCCGTTCACGCATACCTTTGATGCCGAAGCGGTTTTCTTTCTCCAGTGCAGATGAAACAAAACCGGTGCCGTCATCCACGATGGACAGGTTCAATATGTCTCGGTCGTAATCGAGTTTGAGCGCCAGGTTTTTTGCATTGGCGTGCTGAACGATATTTTCAAGGGCTTCCTGGGCAATCCGAAAGACATTTTGCTGCACTTTGGGTGGAATTTCAATATCATCGGCGATTTCCATCTGCAACTGCACGCCGGAGCGCCTGGCAACGGCTGCCGCCTGGTTTTGCAGCGCCAGTTTCAACCCCATATCTTCCAGTGAGGTGGAACGCAGGTCCTTCAGGGCACGCCGTGTATCATTCAGCCCATCGCGTATGGCATGAAGCGATTGATCCAGCGCGTTCTGCATCTCGCTTTGAGAGGGATCTAATTTGGTTTTCATGGCTTCCAGGCTGATAGACAAACCGCTCAGGGTATGTGCCAGGGTATCGTGCAGTTCACGCGCCAGGCGGTTTCGCTCCCGGCTGGTTGCGAGCTGCTCGAGAATCTTTGTATGCTGGCTGATTTCCATGTTAGCCTGGATCAGTATCCTTTGCTGGGCGCGCTGAATATCAATCAGGTGAGTAACAATCTGCCCGACGAAGCCAAACGAAAAGGCGCGAATGAGAGGCTGACCCAGGATGGAAAGCGTTTCCAAATTAAGCACTTTAATACCAGGAATGAGCATCGCTTCATCCAGTAGCGTGGTGAGGACGGTGAAGATGATGACATGGCGGAAGCGGTACTGCCAGGCGATGAGCACCAACGGCACAAGAAGGACGGGGAACAGCACCCAGCTTCTCATGATGATGATAGGCAGTTCACTGCCTGCTGGCAAGAAGTAATCGAAAAGGCTGCTCATGGCAGGAAATGCCACAGCAATCACAAACGCTGCCGGTAGATAAATGTTTCCCATTTTTTTGCGCAGCCAGTTTGAAGAAAGGTAAATAAAAAGACCCGCATCGACCAGGAGATTCAGCCATGACCAGCGCAAATAAGGCGAGAAAAAGGAAGCTTCCTGTCGAAATGTCAGGGAAATAATCAAGGCAAAATATGCCATTGCTACGGCAGCATAGTACCGAAAGATGACCAGCAGACCTGGTTCAATCCGCCTGTTCATACGAATATCATATCACAGCGCAATAAGCCTGAAGCAATGCAGATGAGCGAAAGTTGACGCATGTCATCCATGTTATGACGCTCATCACATACGCGGTTATGGGTGTTATCTGTCGAGGAAACCCTTTTTGCTTTATGGTAAAGGTGAATTAAATGATGAAGAACCAACGAGGAATTTGATGGAATATGCAATTGAATTGCAGGAAATCAACAAAAGATACCCCACCCAAAAGAACCGCCAGGCGTTGACCGATCTCAGTATAAATATCAAACCAGGGCAGTTGTATGGACTGATTGGACCGGATGGAGCAGGCAAAACCACAGCCCTGCGCATTTTGTCCACTGTGCTGCGACCCAGTTCGGGTAAGGCGCAGGTTTCCGGATTTGACATCCACAAGCAGGCTGAAAAAGTACGTTCGCATATTGGCTATATGCCTCAGAATTTCAGCCTGTATCCCGATTTAAGTGTGATCGAGAACCTGAATTTCTTTGGTGATATCAACGGGGTGAAGGGTCAGCAGAAAAAAGAACGCATTGAGGAAATGCTGGCATTTATTCACCTGTCGGAATTCAGAAGCCGCCGGGCGGGGAATCTTTCTGGTGGGATGAAGAAAAAACTGGCGCTGGCATGTGCGTTGCTGCATGACCCGCAAGTGCTGCTGCTGGATGAGCCTTCAACCGGTGTCGACCCGGTCTCGCGGCGCGAATTGTGGCTCTTGCTCTCCAGGGTAGTGGAGAAAGGGGTCACGGTGCTGGTCAGCACGCCTTACATGGATGAAGCGGAGCGCTGCAGCGAGGTAGGGATTCTTTACGAGGGCAGCCTGTTGGTCTCTGGGGAGCCGGAAAAACTGGCGGGAGACCTGCCCTTTCAGATTGTTGAGGTCAAGGCTCGTCCGCGCAAAGCGATGCGTCAGATTGTCGATCAGACACCGGGCGTATTGGAGTGGCGTCCGGTCGGTGACCGGCTGCGACTTTCCGTCAGGAACGGGGATGGCAGCGTGCAGAAAGTGAAGAAGCGCCTGGAAAAAAGATTCCGACGGGATTCGCTGGATATCCGTATTCTGCGCGAGGCGCGGACAACAATGGAAGATGTCTTTGTTCACCGGGTGGAAGAGCAGCGAGGTGCACAGTGAGCGAAAATGGTCGCGTGATTGAAACCAACCGGCTTACCCGCCGGTTCGGTCATTTTAAAGCGGTCGACGAGGTCAGTTTTTATATTCCGCGCGGCGAGATTTTTGGGTTGTTGGGTCCAAACGGAGCGGGCAAGACCACTGTAATCCGCATGTTATGTGGCATCTTAAAGCCGAGTGAAGGCGATGCTTCGGTGTTGGGGTTTGATATAGCCCGTAAGCCGGAGGAAATCAAAAAACGGATCGGGTATATGTCGCAGAAGTTTGCGCTATATAACGATTTGACCCCGCGCGAAAATCTCTCGTTTTACGCCTCCATTTACTCTGTTCCAAAAGAAACACGGGAGCGCACCGTGGATGAATTGATTGAAATGGCAGGGTTGAAAGATTACCAGCGAGAGCTCACCCGCAACATTTCTGGGGCATGGCGGCAGCGACTGGCGCTGGCTTGCTCCATCGTCCATCACCCCCCCATGCTGTTTTTGGATGAACCAACCGCCGGGGTCGACCCAATCTCGCGGCGCGAGTTCTGGAACATGGTTTATGAAATGGCAGGGCAGGGTGTGAGCGTACTGGCGACCACGCATTATATGGATGAGGCAGAGTACTGCAACACGATTGGCATGATGTACCAGGGGCAATTGATTGCTCTTGCCAGTCCGGATACGCTGCGCGACCAGCTTCCGGGCATCCTGCTGGCGATTGACTGCGAAAAACCTACACAAGCTGAAGCTATCCTCGATGCATTGCCGGAAGTCATGGACTCATCGGTACACGGAGTACAGCTTCATGCCCTGGTTAATTCGCCGGCTGCGCAAAGCGCCATAGAACAGGCACTGCAAAAAGCCGGTATCACAGTGAGACAGATTGAATTGACACAACCCTCGCTTGAGGATGTGTTTATCTACCTGATTGAACAACGGCGGTTGGATAAAGCACACCTTGAAACAGAGCCGTTACAGGAGGATTGACCAGATGGAACGATTATTCACGATTATGCGTAAGGAGCTTTACCATATCTGGCGTGACCCGCGCACGCTCGCATTGATCCTGGCTTTGCCGGCATTGCTGCTCATTTTACTGGGCTACGGTATCTCGGCAGAACGCAAGCGCATCCCAATGGCGGTGGTTGATTTTTCAAAGACCGATGCCAGCCGCGATTATATTCAAAAATTCACGTCCAGCAATGATTTTGAGTGGTTATATGATGCCTTAAACCAGGAAGAACTGTTGAACCTGATTGATCAGGACCTGGTCGATGTGGGCATTCTCATCCCTGAAGATTTTGGGAGGATGGTGGATACGCAGAGTACCGCCAGAGTGCTTTTCTACGTAAACGGTTCAACCGACCCTACCGATGTACAGACAATCCAGTTGAAACTTAATGCGATTTCACAAACTGTTGCCCAGGACATCCTGGTGGAGCAGTTCATGCGTAGTGCGGTCGGCATTAATCTACAAATGCCTGTCGAGACTTTTTCTGAGACACTGTACAACCCCAACAGCGACCCCAAGCTGTTCATGATTCCGGGGTTAATCCCGATCATTCTCCAGGTCCAAACGCTGATTTTGACTGCCCTGGCGATTGTGAGGGAGCGCGAACAGGGAACCATGGAGCAGTTAATCGTTACCCCAATTAAATCATGGGAACTGATGCTGGGTAAGATTATCCCCTACCTGGTGGTCAGCATTTTTAATTTGCTTGCCCTGTTATATCTTGGAAATCTGTTGTTCGGTGTAAATATCGCTGGAAGTTATTGGGAAATGATTGGCTTGAGTGTCGTCTTCATTCTCGGTTCGCTGGGGATGGGGGTTTTGGTATCCAATCTCTCCCAATCGCAGATGCAAGCCATCTATTTGACCGTGTTTGTCATCTTAATCCCGGCGATTATCCTTTCTGGGTTGCTTTACCCGCGCGACAACATGCCGATGGTTACCTATATTTACAGCGAGCTGCTGCCCGTGACCCAGTATCTTGAAATCACGCGCGGCATCATGGTGCGCGGTGTCTCGGCGATGCAGTTATGGGGTTCTTCCATCCTGCCGATGATCGTGCTCAGTGTGGTTTATTTTATCGCCAGTGTTCTGGCATTTCGAAAACGTCTCTGAACCAAGTTCGAGATTCAATCTGGAGGACATTATGAAACAAAAAACAATCGTGTTTGCTCTGGTTATTTTTGGGGTTATGTTGTTGAGCGCCTGTGCGGGTGATGCCGCGGCTGGGGAAGGAAAAATCGAGGCTTCGGGAACAATTTCATCGGTGAAGATCAACATTGCCCCCGAACAAAGTGGCAAGGTGATCGAAGTGCTGGTACGTGAAGGTGAGACGGTACAGGAAGGCGCTGCTCTTTTCCGCCTGGGGGATGATTATATACAAGCGCAGTATCAGCAGGCGCAGGCTGCAGAGGAACTGGCACAGGCTTCGTTACAAGCTGCCCAGGCGCAGCATACTGCAGCCGAGTTGCAATATGAGCTTGCCCTGCAGTCGGCGCGCATGTTAAGCAGCGAGCAGCGGCTTAACGAATGGCGGGTAAGCCAGCCGGACGAGTTTGATTTGCCGAACTGGTACTTTAACAAGGATGAATTAATCCAGGCAGCGCAGTTGGCGGTGGATACAGCGCGTGAAAAACTGGAGGCAGAGCAGGCTGAACTGGCTGAAGTGCTCTCAAAAGCAAGCAACCAGGATTTTATCGCTGCAGAGAACCGGTTGGCTTCTGCGCAGGCAGTCTATCTTTCTGCCCAAACCACGCTGGATCAGGCTGAGGCAGCCACAGGCGACAAGGAAGAACTGGTTTCGGCGGCGCAGAAGATATTTGATGCGGCGAAAGCAGAACTGGATGCAAGCCGCCTGGATTATGACCGTATGTTGACCACTTCAGCGGCAGCCAGTGTGCTGGAAGCCCGCGGGCGGGCAGCCGCAGCACACGCCATGCTGGATAACCTGATCGATGCGTACAATATGCTGCAAACCGGCGACCAGTCGCTTCAGGTGCAGGCAGCGGAGGCTGCTGTGGGGCAGGCAGAAGCCGCAGTAACACAGGCAGAAGCCGGGTTGTCGCAGGCACAGGCAGCTTTGCAGTTGATTGAACTACAGTTGGAGAAAACAGAAGTCAAAGCCCCGGCGGATGGAATCATCCTTTCACTTAACCTGGATGCAGGAGAAATTGTGGGAGCGGGCAGCGTGGTGATGGTGCTGGGACAGCTTGAAGAAGTAACCCTGACGGTTTATGTTCCCGAAGACCGCTATGGGCAGGTCAGTATTGGTCAGCGAGTTTCGGTGACGGTTGATTCCTTCCCGGGCAAGATTTATCCGGGCGAAGTTGTGTACATCTCTGACGAGGCTGAATTTACACCGCGTAATGTGCAGACCACCGACAGCCGCAAGACGACCGTGTATGCTGTCAAGATTAGCCTGGAAAACCCTTATCAGGATCTTAAACCCGGTATGTCGGCTGATGTAATTTTTGATTGATTTTTTTGAAACGTTCCAATTTAAAATCCCCCATCTGTTGCTGGATGAGGGATTTTTTTTACGGATTCATGTTATATTTTCAGCGGTCTTTCCAAACCAGAAAAGAGGCAACATAATGTCAGAAATTCAACATTTTATCCCTGACCCCAATCAAGTTGTGCTGGTATTCATCGATTTTCAGGAACGGTTGGTAGCTGCCATGCCGGAAGAGGTGCGCTCCCGCGTGGTGCGCAATGCTACCATCCTGGCACAGGCGGCTCGAGAGTTTGAGTACCCACAGGTTTTGCTGGAGCAATATCCGCAGGGACTACGCCGCACCGTTCCAGAGCTGGCTGAGCATCTTCCGGGCGTTCTGCTGATTGAGAAGGTGGCTTTCAATTGCTGTGATGTGCCCGATTTTATGGCTGCGCTGGAGACCGTGGGGCGGCGGGATGTGATTCTTAGCGGTATGGAAAGCCATATCTGCATCCTGCAAACCTCTTTTGGCTTGCTCGAACGGGGCTTCCGTGTTTTTATCGCTGCCGATGCCGTTTGCAGCCGCTCAAAGCATAACTGGGAGTTCAGCCTGGAAGTTATGCGCCAGGCAGGTGCGATGATTGGCACCACCGAGATGCTGTTGTTCCTGATGAACAACACAGCCGGAACGGAGCGTTTTACCAAATTGTCGCGCATGGTGCGGTAAGGGGGAGAGGGTCATAATTTAGAGAACGGTCGTATAATTGCGTCCATGCCTGAATCCATTAAAAAACTCTTTTTGCTCGACCCTTCTATTCATTTTCTCAACCACGGTTCCTTTGGCGCCTGCCCCGAACCAGTTTTTGGCACTTACCAATCCTGGCAGCGCAGGTTGGAAGAGCAACCGGTTCTATTTTTGGGCAGGCAGTATGATGCCCTCCTGCAGCAGGCACGCCATGCATTAGGTGTCTTCCTGGGGGTTGACGGTGATGACCTTGTTTTTGTCCCCAATGTGACATACGGGGTGAACCTGCTGGCGCGCACCCTGGCACTCAAGCCGGGGGATGAGATTCTCACGTCTAATCATGAGTATGGGGCGTGCAATTATGCATGGGAGTTTGCCTGCCAAACCACTGGCGCGGTCTATGTGCAGCAGCCCATTCCGCTGCCGGTGTCCTCAGCGGAGGAAATCCTTGAGCAGTTCTGGCAAGGCGTAACCCCGCGGACGCGCGTAATATATCTGAGCCATATCACTTCCCCCACGGCATTGTGTTTGCCCGTGGAGACGATTTGTGCCCGGGCGCGCCGCGCCGGCATCCTGACCATCATCGATGGCGCGCATGCCCCCGGTCAGATTCCGCTTGACCTGAAAACGATTGATGCGGACTTTTATACCGGCAACTGCCACAAGTGGATGCTAAGCCCCAAAGGAGCAGGTTTTTTGTATGTGCGCCGTGAGATGCAGCATTTGATCCAGCCACTGGTGGTGAGCTGGGGATATCATTCCCTACCGGAGAAATCCAACAGTTCCACCTTCCTGGATTACCTCACCTGGAGCGGCACGCATGACCCGGCTGCTTATCTTTCGGTACCCGCCGCAATCGAGTTTATACAAACGCATAATTGGGGACAGGTGCGCCGAGATTGTCATGCATTGCTGCGGGGAGCGCTTGATCGCCTCAGTGCATTGTTCAACCTTTCTCCGCTTTACCCGCCTGACTCCGGGCTGTATCACCAGATGGGAATTGCCTCATTGCCAAAGGATGTTAACCTGGCTGCGTTGAAGGATCGCCTGTATGATGAATTTTGCGTGGAACTGCCGTTGATCGAATGGGAAAAGCATAAGTTTATGCGCATCTCAGTGCAGGCTTACAATACACAGCAAGACCTGGATGCGTTGGAAAATGGGTTGAAAAGATGCCTTGAAACTATTGACAGGCATTCTGTATTGCAGTAAAATCGCGCTAATCTTTATCCATAAAAACGATGAAGAGGACGAGTAAGCGTTGTACGATGGCACAGAGAGCAGGCGGTTGGTGAGAATCCTGCCCAAACGACGGCGCCGAATGGACCTCAGAGTTGCAAGGCGAAACAAAATGGAGTAGCCTGCGCCGGAACGCCCCCGTTACAGGGCTAGGGTATAAGCGAGCTTTTGCCGCCGTACCCGAACAGAGTGAGGCTGGCTTTTTATCCCGTTGCATCACCAACGGGTTTTTTGCTTAAAAGGCAATGTAGATAAAATCAGCCTAAGCTGGGTGGCACCACGGACTATTCAAACGTTCGTCCCATGACGGGATGAACGTTTTTTTGCTTAAGGAGTGAGAACATGAAGGATACAGCATCACGCGATGAAATCAAGATAGCCAGTTTTCCTTTCCGCTGTGAAAGAAGAACGATCGTTTACATCTGTTTCCATCCACCTTGAAGGAAAGTGCTGGTTTTGGCTGTAAGGAATGGGTAACGAGCGTTAACGATCTATCACCGCTCACTTTTCATCAATTTTCTATTCTCAATTGTCTAAAGGAGTCAATCATGTCTGAACAATTTCGATATTTACTGAACGAAAGCGATCTGCCAAAATTTTGGTATAACATCAACGCCGACAGCCCTGTTCCGCAGGAGCCTGTTCTTAACCCGGTCACCAAAGAACCGGTAACGCCTGATTTTCTTTCGGTGCTGTTCCCGATGGAACTCATTCAGCAGGAAATCAGCAGCGAGCGGTATATCCAGATACCCGAAGAAGTGCGCGATATTTACAAACTCTACCGCCCAACTCCGCTGCACCGTGCGGTGCGGTTGGAAAAGGCGTTGGGCACACCCGCACATATTTACTACAAGTATGAAGGAGCCTCACCGGCAGGCAGTCATAAACCCAATACGGCGATTGCGCAGGCATACTACAACAAAGTTGCTGGTACAGAAGCGCTCACCACAGAGACGGGCGCCGGGCAGTGGGGGTCAGCCCTTTCAATGGCATGCAAATCGTTCAATCTCGGTCTTGAGGTGTATATGGTGAAGGTTTCTTACCAGCAAAAACCATACCGGCGGGTGCTCATGGAGACCTTTGGCGCAGAAGTTTTTGCCAGCCCCACCAACCGTACCCAGTTTGGGCGTGCACTGCTGGAGAAAGACCCGCAAAATCCGGGTTCTCTGGGGATTGCCATTTCCGAAGCGGTTGAAGTGGCAGCCATGTCAGGCGGAAGAAAGAAATACAGCCTGGGTTCGGTGCTCAACCATGTGCTCACGCATCAAAGTGTGATTGGCGAGGAGGCGCTTAAGCAGATGGATATGGCTAACGAATATCCCGACGTGGTGATTGGCTGCGTGGGAGGCGGATCTAACTTCGCCGGGATAGCGTATCCTTTCCTGCGAGAGAATCTGCGAAACGGGCAGCGCACGCGCCTGGTGGCGGTGGAGCCTACCGCAACGCCATCGCTCACAAAAGGTGTGTATGCATTTGATTACGGTGACACAGCCCAGATGGCGCCGATCACCAAGATGTACACCCTCGGGCATACTTTCATCCCTGCAGGTATCCATGCGGGAGGGCTGCGCTATCATGGCATGGCGCCCAGCCTGAGCGCGTTATTCGATGCGGGTTATATTGAAGCAGTTGCCGTGAAACAACGCGCCACCTTTGAAGCGGCATTGATCTTCACCCAGGCGGAGGGAATTTTGCCGGCGCCGGAGAGCGCCCATGCCATTCGAACGGCTATTGACGAGGCATTGGATGCTAAAGAGAAGGGTGAGAAGCGCGTGATTTTATTCAATCTTTCCGGTCACGGACATTTCGATCTCTCGGCTTATGAGAAATATCTCTCCGGGGGGTTGGAGGATTATGAGCATCCTACTGAAGCCATTGCTGAAGCGATGCAACACCTGCCTGAGGTCAGACTGCCGGTGACATAGCTTTCTCCTTTTCAATGGGCTGTCCGGGTTTGCTGCCCGGACAGCCCGCAAGGAGAGCGGTTGTATAAAACAGGTTCTGCGTGATGCAAAATAATCTGCAAAGGAGTTGTGATGAAACGTGTTTTTTCAGGTATTCAACCAACAGGCAATATTCACATTGGCAATTACCTGGGCGCTATCCGGCATTGGGCGGCGCGACAGAACGATTATGACAATATTTTCTGCATCGTGAACCTGCATGCCATTACCGTTCAGCAGAACCCTACCGTTTTAAAAGCAAAAACCCGCGAACTGGCAGGTTTGCTGCTGGCGGCTGGCATTTCACAGGATCGTTCAACCATTTTTGTGCAGTCTCATGTCAGTGCACACACTGAGCTTGCCTGGATTTTGAACTGCGTAATCCCCATGGGGTGGATGAACCGCATGACCCAGTACAAAGAAAAATCCAGGAAGCAAAAAGACATCGTCAGCGTGGGGCTGTTTGATTATCCTGCGCTGATGGCAGCCGATATCCTGCTTTACCAGACCGACCTGGTTCCTGTTGGCGATGACCAGAAGCAGCATGTGGAACTGGCTCGGGACGCTGCCCAGCGATTTAACGGTCTGTACGGCGAAACCTTCAAAGTCCCTGAACCGCTGATTGCTGCAGTGGGTGCACGCATCATGGGGTTGGATGACCCCACGAAGAAGATGAGCAAAAGCGAAGATAGAGCCGACCATGCGATTTCTCTGCTCGATACCGCCGATGCCATACGTGCCAGGCTGAAACGGGCAAAGACCGATTCACTTTCGGAAATCCGCTTTGATGAGACGCGCCCGGCTGTATATAACCTCCTGGTGATATATGAGCTGGTTACAGGGCAGCCCCGACAGGAGATTGAGGCTCGCTTTGCTGGGAAGGGGTATGCTTATTTCAAACAGGAACTGGCAGAAGCTGTGATCGAATGCCTGCGCCCGCTGCAGGAGCGGTATGCTGCCCTGATGGCGGATCCGGGTTACCTGGACGATTTGCTGTCCGAGGGAGCGGCGAAGGTGCGCCCGCAAGCAGAACGAACGCTGGAAGAGGTAAAGAACAGGATGGGTCTGGGCTAATTAACTGCTTTGCCCATTCTTTCGGTAAACAGAAAGAGCCTGTTCGGCAAAATCGATCAGGCTCAAACGCAGGGCGAGCGGTTCGAGCACCTCGATGGCGCCGCCCAGTCCAAGCAACTGGGTGCGCGCAGAATAGAAATTGTCGAAGGTTAAAGAGGCGCTTTGCCAGCCGGTTTCATCCTCTCCTGAAGGCGGGTTTTCAAAAGTCAGCAGATTGCTGCCGTATTTCTTTTGCAAAAACCCTACCAGTTCAGGCGATATCCGTACGCGCACACTGTAATGCGGTTGGAGGGATTCGTAGTCTGCACACCACCGCGCCCAGAAAGCAGCCAGGTTGAAACTGGCACAGCGGGTGAAGATTTGCTGGCAGATTTGCGCCTGCCTGATCTGGGAAACGCGCAAAACCCGAAAGTGCCCTTCCTTTTCTGCCACCAGGTGCCAGATATTTGCCTTGGCAACCAGACCGTACGGCGCTACCCGGAGTTCAATTTCCGTATCGAAAGCATCGCTGATGAGGATATCCAGCAGGCGATCCTGCCAGACCGCCTGCTGGATAACGCCGAGGTGCGGCAGGGGTTCATCGGTTTGAAACCATAAGTTCGAGTCCAGGTGAATACGCTGACGTGTGTGTTCTTGCGCTTCCTGCACGGTCGGCGAGATGGCTGCTGAAAGCTTGAGCAGAGCACCTTTGAGCGCACGATCCATTCCCAATTCCACCAGAGGCTGGGGGATGTTGAGCAGGGTCAATGCGCGCACTTCTTCAATGCTCATGCCGGTTAAATTGGTGCGGTAATCCTCCAGTAAACGCACGCCGCCGTTTGCACCTTTCTCGGTGTACACCGGGATGCCGGCTGTGCTGAGGGCGGTGATGTCGCGGTAAATGGTACGCTCGGACACTTCCAACTCGGCAGCCAGCCTGCGGCAAGTACTCTGTCCGTGCGTTTGCAGCAGCAAGAGGATAGACAATAAACGGTCAGCTCGCATCGTGTTCTCTTTTTGTTTCTATTGTATCGTATATATCTGACAGTGGGTGTCAGATATACCGTGTTAAGATACGCATACAAATACAAAAATGAAACAGGAGAGAAACATGAACAAACTGGATATTCGTATTGTCCATCTTGAACCGATGCGGGTTGCCAGCGCGTATGGGTTTGGTACCCAGCCAGAGAATATGGCACATGAAAAAATGATGGCATTTCTCAAATCGCATAATCTGCTTGAAGGGTACGGCAGCACTTACCGGCATTTTGGCTTCAATAACCCGAACCCGTCGCCGGGCAGCCCGAATTATGGCTATGAGGTCTGGGTAACCGTTCCGCTGGATACGCAGCCAGAGGGGGATGTGCGTATCATTGATTTCATGGGTGGTTTGTATGCCGTCACGCGCTTTGAGAACCTGGAGAACATCACCCGGGTCTGGCAGGAGTTAATCCGTTGGCGGGAAGACAGTCATTATCATCATGCCTGTCACGCCTGCCTGGAGAACCTGCTGAATCCTTTGGAGCCGGATTACAAAAAGTGGGTTTTTGATTTGTATCAACCTATCGCGGAGTAAAAAACAGCAGGCAGGCACAGGTTGTCATCTTGCCCTTATTAAATAGAGCGTGCCGGTGTTCCGCCGGCACGCTCTTACCGAATAGAGGAAGCTATGGATAGGAAGTCATTAGGGAGGACGACTGCCTTCACTATCTTCACGATTTAGGAGAAAACTTTGTGTTCGTCTGCCTTCCTTATCTTATTTCTTGATCCCAATATAGCATTTATTTATTAGATAAATATTAGAACTATAGACTAAAATAATCTACCTGTACAATTGAAATAAATCCCATCCATATCATTTTCTTTGAACTGTCGGCTTGTGCGAAGAAAAACCGGAGCCAGACAGGCTCCGGTCAGGGGTATAAATTGATTCTGGATTATTGCATCAAACCATCTCGAGGGTGCGAAAAGCGACCGGGCAGTTGTCATAGGCTGCCCGCAGCCGCTTTTCCTTCTCTTCGGTCAACCCCTGGGCGACGAGGGTGATGTCAAAACTGCCGTCTTCGATTGTGTCGTTGACCACGCGCAAGATGTTGCCGCCTTCGTTGGATACCAGGCTTGCGACCAGCGCCAGGATGCCCGGTTTGTTGGCATTGGGCAAGCCGAGGAGGTGTACGGTTGTCCAATTGAGCTGTTGTTTGGAGATACCGACCTGATCGAAAGCCGCAGCCACTTCATCGAGTGCAAGCGCGCCTCCACCCACTGCGGAGTAGAGGTCTTGTAAGCTGGGCGAAGAGAGCTGGCTTAACAGGTTTTGGATGCGCTCTTCTGCGAGTGCCTGTACATCTTCCAGCGAAAGAATGCCGCGATTGAGCAGTAATGTCTTAATCATCTTGCGCCCTTGTTCTGCCGACTGCCGCAGCGCTTCATTCGCCAGTTCCATGCGCACCAGGCGGGCGGTATTGCGATTGCAAAAGCTCAACCATTCCTTGCTGGGAGGGATGCGTTTACCTTCGGTGATGACTTCCACCACATCGCCGGGTTTGACGCGGTCCGAGAGGCGCGCCAGGTTGTCGTTCACGTGCACCGCAGTGATTTTGTCGAGCAGCAGGTCTTGCTGAATGGCTGCAATGGCATCCAGCACGGAAGAGCCCTCTGGCAGGAAACGGACGCCGCCGGTAGGGGTGAGGATCTCAACTGTGCGGTAATTCTCGGTGCTTTTGCCCTGGTTGAAAGCATACACAAAACCCCACTGGTTCTCGTCTTCCATGTCGCGGGTAGCAATGGCAACTTCGATTGCACCGAGGTTCTCCAGCCAGGCGGTTGCCTGCAAGGCACGATAGCCGTTTTGCGGACAGGCGATATAGTCATCGAAACGGTCCTGGTCTAAGTATGGACCCAGGAACCGGTTAACATCGGCAAGCAGCCGGTAGCACAGGCGATAATCATCTTCGTCCACCACCATGCGAAAACTCACCAGGTCATTGATGGCTTCATAAGAAGTCAAAGACGCGCGCCGCATGGTCGCCATTCGTTTTAGCTTTTGCCAGGTCGACCAGTAGCCGTTGACGTTAATTTCCACGCTGCCGTTGATGCCGGCTTTCTCCATGATGTTGCCTAATTGCCGTAGAAAATCGTTGATGAAATCCAGTTCAAGGCGCGGGTCGCGGTCGATATGCTGTTTGGTAGTTTTGTAAATTTCCGGGTACGCGTACGGAAAAGCCATATCCTCAAGCCAGTGGCGCCATTTATAGCAGTTGAGAATGCCCGCCAACCTGCCATAAGCGCGGATGGCTTCTTCGGCTTTTTGCCGCCGCTTGGGCTCATCCATGTGTTCCAGGGTCATTATGTTGTGCGTTTTATCAGCCAGCTTGACCAGGAAGACACCGGGGTCTCTGAACATGGCGATTTTTCGCAGGGTCTCCATCTGCCGGGAGCGTCCGCTGCGCGAGACGCTCAACTTGGTCACGCCATCGACGATGTAGGCGACTTCGTCACCTAGTGGTGCAGGGTAACGGGCGCGGATTGCATCCAGGCTGCCGGCACGGTCTTCGACGGTATCGTGCAGCAAAGCGGCAATCGTCCAGGCTTCTTTACAAACCAGATGTTCCAAAAAATTCGCAATCCACACGCAGTGTGTCTCAAAGAAAGGCTCGCCGCTAAGCCTTTGTTGACCGGCATGCAGTTCGGCGCCCCAATGGTAAGCATCCGCAATCGCTTCGGTGCGCGGGGTAAATTCACCCAGTTTAATTTCATCGATCAACTGCGGGCGAATCTTTTTTACCTTTTGTATCCTTACCATCTCGATATCCTTTTTAATCGTTCAGCCGTTGGCGTTCCAGTCGAAGAATGCGGCGCAGAATTGCCAGGGAGGCAGCATAGGTTGAGTCCATGCCGAAGTAAGATAACGTTCCAGCCCCCAGGTTTTTACCCTTGCTCAGCGGGGTATCGGAGACATAGTGAACAATACCCAAATCAAATGGTATGTCGTAAAGATTGACGATTTCGTTGATAGGGTGACGTTTGGGTCTTGAGAGTTCATAGACGGCAGAAAGGTACGGACCGGCTTCCATTTCGATATCCGTATAGCCTTCGCGGTAAAACACATCCATGATGCGCGCGTTTTGCAGGAATGTACCCAGCACGCTGACCGCTTTTTGATTGTCAAGCACGCTGCCATGCACCAGGTAGGGGGTAACATCTGCGGCGCAGATGGCATTGTGGAATAGATAAGTGTTCTGCGAATGCTCATCATACACCACGTTGGGAATCATCACGTCGCCGCCTACGCCGTTGAGCGTGGCAGCCTTGCCCATCGCATATACGCCCAGGATTGGATAAACGTGTTCGGCGATGCTGCCCAGAATATTATAGGCGGCTAACCCCAGGGGGTAATCGAGGTTGAGAATGAGCGCATCGCTTTTGGCTAGAAATGAAAAGTCACCGTCACACAGGCGCGGGTCGATGCTTTCAGGATCCAGGCAGGAGAGCGAAATCACCTGGGCATCCACTTCAAAGGAGTGGGTGCTGGGAATACGGGTGATGGCACAGCGCTGCTCTTGTTCGTTTTGCTGTTCAAGCAAATATTGACCTTGAGTTGTTTGGGTAAATTTCTTGTAGAGATAATAGAGGAAATTCTCTGCGCTGGATGGAACCATGTTGTCCTGTATGGATTTCCACTCCGCCAGAAGCTGTTGATTGGGTGCCTGTTGCAAGTACTCCAGCAAGACATCACGCTGCTGGAGCACAAAGCCAGAGAGCAGGTTGGTTATGCTGTGGTTGTTGCTCGAAATGAAATAAATTGGTCTGGTGAGCAGGTCAGGGCAGGCAGTTTCGATGGCATTCCACCAGAGGCGCGTTGAACGCCAGTATTCACTTAATGAGCCATCGAGCAGCCGTACATGCAGTTTGGATTTTTGACCAGCAATTTGCTCCAGCCGGGCAGAGAAACTATCCCCCCAAATGGTTTCAAGCCGTTGTAAGTCCTCTGGGGATATATGCAGGCTCTCGGCAAGCGCAGCGTAATCGGGTTCTTCGGTTACAAAGCGGTTTTCATCGTCAGCAGAAACAACCTGCTGCGATACATTTTGGAGCAGCAGGTTCATTTTATTCCATTCGATTTGGAAAGCCGTGAGCGTGGGGATGACATCATCAATATCGGACCGGCTGGCGATGAAACACGCCAGTGTATGCTTCCCATCGAAAAAACAACGCCGTCGCCGGGCAGGTGCAGAAACGGGCTCCCAGTTTTCTACGTCTGGAAACCCGTGTCGTGCAAATACGTTGGCGCTTTGCCCAAGTATGACGGTTCGTACTTGAGGCATACAGGCGGGCAGTCGCAACAGGCTGTAAATAAATGCCGACATATCGGGCGAAGATTTACGCGCATCCATGTGCAGCGATGAGTTTGTGCCGGCATGTGCTTCTTCCAGCGTCCGGATTTGTACATCGGTGGTGGAGCGCAACAATGAATAGATGGTGCGCAGGTAAAGTTCAATTTCTTCTGATGAGGTTTTCGGTACGGTTCTTTCCATTTCCAGGTGCTCAAGTGTAAGGCTTAGAAAAAAGTATATCTTTTAATTTTACTATATCCCGTCAAGTAATGGTTTGTGAACAAAAAACAAAAACGCTACTGTTTGCGCTGATAGACACGCCCTTGCGTGTCTTCATAAATTAACGTCCAGGTCTGATCAAACTCGCTGCTCGCCAATCTGTCCGGGTAGCCCTCTTTCCAACCGGGGAACCATGCGGTGCGGAAAACGACGTAATAGTCTGCCGGGCGCAGGTGGGTGACAGAGTTCGTAAAACCGGGATCGTACAGGTAAAAAGGCAGTCCGTTATCGACGTGGATGACAGCATTGCGGATGTTCTGTTGGACATAATCGTACGCGCTGTGATAGCCGTCTACACCGACGGGCGAACGGAATTGGTCGCGTAGTACAACGATATTTTGAGCGTTGAAACGGTAAACCTGGCGCTGATCCCAGTTCAACCAGCCAGAAAAGACCAATAAGGCACATGCCAATAGACCGGCAGGCAATGAGTTACGGCTTACCCAACCCGTAAGCCTGTATAGCACTGAATCCAGCATATTGAGCAGCAGCAAGGCGGCGTAGAGCAGGCAGGCTGTGGCAAAACGCCAGGCAATTTGGCTTGGTGACTGGTTGTTATCCAAAAAGGCAGATGCGGGTGTGAGGGTGAAACTGGCGAAGAGCATCAGGAACACTGCACAGATGCTGCCTGTGGGGCGGCGAAAGATTGCCCAAGTGAGGATTGTTATAACCGCCAGCCCGCCAAACCAGTAGAGATGCTGAGGAATATAGCGGTAAAAGAAGGGGTTAAGCAGGTTTGCTGCGATGCTCCATTCAAAAAGTGCCGAGACCTCGCTGGAGAATGGAACTCCCTGGATGAGCAGATTGCGGACAAGCCAGAGCAGACCGGGTAAGACAGCCAGTCCCGAAAAGGAAATATGCGTCCAGGAATAACTGCAATCCTGTTGGTTCTGCCGGTGCTTTTTCAGCCATTTAAACTCTGCCCAGAGCACAACGGGTAAAAACACCAGTAGAGCATTCGGTTTGATACTTAATGCAATCATGCCGGTAAGCGCCAGACCGAGTGGATGCCAGTTATCCTGGTTTTCGCGTGTACCGACCGGTGCGTGTAGAACAACCCCCAACAGCGCTGATCCCAGGAACAGGTCGTTCTTGCCGATGGTGTAAATCAAGTGCTTGATAATCCACCACAAATTGCTCTCAAAGGGTAGCGCTCCGCTGACTAAAAGCGCGTTGACGCCGAAGAAGAGCAGCCCCGGCGGCAGACGGGTATATCGTTGCGCAAGAAACCAGAGGGTGAGTGAAAGAAAAAGGGTAATTAAGGCATGCACTGCACCGAAGAGAAACGCATCTCCACGCAGACAGAGCGTCAGCGCCAGCAGCGATTCGTAACCAAAGGGGTATTCGCCATAAGAAATGGACAAATCCCAGGCGCTGCCGGTGCGGTAAAGTTCTATAGCTTTTGGAAAATGATAATTACCGGCATCCCAGTTGAGGGTTTCGCTGATGGGTGAATATGGGTAGCCTGCCAGCGGGATGACCTGCAGTGCGAGCAATAACACTCCGCCAATGTAAGCAGAAGTTTCCAGTAACCGGTTGTGCGGTTTTTCTGCGGGTAAGAAGGATCTGAGAAACGAGCCGCCGCCGCTACGAAGATACCCCCAGATTGCCGCGGCACCAAGAACCAGGGTGAAAACCAACGCGGTGAAAGGGGTATAGATTTTGAACAAACCAAGCACCTGGGCTGAGGCAATTCCACCATAGAGCAGACCGAGCAGAAAAACATAGATTGATAAGATCATGGTATTTCTCCTA
>CAYRRA010000072.1:0-20942 GCA_964426355.1 uncultured Anaerolineaceae bacterium | reverse complement strand
CCCTCTGCCAGCAGCCCGCTATCTTGATATGCACGCCGGATGGATGCCAGGTCATAAGGCAAGTTAAAATGCGATGCAGTCCAACGCTGCCCATCCCATTCGAGCAGGGCATAATGAGCGTGCGGTATGCCGTTGAGCGAAGCGGCAACCGAACCTGGGTTGAAGACGAGTTTGCCATCCCGTTCAAGCGACCAGGGGCGGTAGGTATGCCCGCAGATCAACACCTCTTCAGGGGTGAACGCCAGGGCAGCTTCCAACCTCTCTGGGAAGTGATGCGGAAACAAACCTTCCGAGCTGCTGCGCGGTGAACCATGTACCATGCGCACATGCCCAGCGCCGGGGAGCGTGACCACGCGCTGTTCCGGTAGACTCTGCAGCAACGCCAGCAGGTCGGGCTCCAAATGGTCCGCCGACCAGCGCATGATCGCCCACTGCTTGCTGGTGCGCCACAAATGCGGCGCCTGCCCGGAAACATAACGCAGAATGTTCTCATCGGTATTGCCGCGAATCAGGTACGCGCCCATTCCTTGCAGCAGCCGGATGGTCTCGTTGGACTGCGGACCGCCGGTCAGGTCTCCGGCGACCAGCAACCCGTCCAGAGGGGTGTCCTGCAGTGCATTCAGCACAGCCTGCAAAGCAGGCAGGTTGCCGTGGACATCGGCAAGGATCGCGTAACGCTTCATCTCTTTTGTCCTTTTCTTACCACAAAATCACCTTCTGCCCGGCAACCTCAGCCATCCTGACTGGCACGCCATACAGTTGGCTGAGATGTTCGGCTGTAAGCACGTCTGAAACCAGCCCACCCGCCAGGATACCCCCGCGCCCCATCAACACGATGTGCGTGCTCAACAGCGCCGCCAGTTCAGGGTCGTGGGTGGTGAGCAGGATGGTAATGCCTTGAGTTTGCAGTGTTTTGAAAATCTGTACCAGGCGGGCTTTATTGCCCAGATCGAGATGCGATGTGGGCTCATCCAGCAGCAGGATTTGCGGGTTCTGCGCCAGGGAGCGCGCAACCAGAACAAGCTGGCGTTCGCCGCCGCTCAGTTCCAGCATGGTACGCATCTCGAAACCGGCAAGCCCCACCTGTGCCAATGCATTCTGCGCTGCGAACAGGTCTTCATCTCCGGGCATGGAAAGCGGTGGAAGATAGGGTGCACGCCCCAACAGCACGTATTCCAACACAGTGTACTCAAAAGAGATATTCTCGCTTTGCGGTACCAACCCCACCCGCCGTCCCAATTCCTGGCGCGAGTAACTGTTCAAGTTGCGACCATCCAGTTTTACCTTCCCGGAAACGGGTTTAAGCCAGCCCAATGCCAGGTGCAGCAGGGTTGTTTTGCCGGCACCGTTGGGTCCCAAAAGCGCGGTGATGCTGCCGCGTTCAAACCCCAGCGATAAGCCGTTCAGGACCAGCGGTGATTCCGGGTAGGCAAACGAAAGGGTATCGAAAGCAAGGGTATCCTTCATCGCTGCACCTTAATCCCGCGCTGCACCATGAGGAGGATGAAAATGGCTGCCCCCAGCAGCGAAGTCAAAATACCCAGGGGGATCTCCCCAGCGAGCAGGGTGCGCGCAAGATTGTCGCATAAGAGGCAAAAAATGCCACCCAGCAGCATGGCACCCGGCAGTGAATGGCGCGCATCAGCGCCGAATAAACGGCGGGCAATGTGCGGCATGATGAGACCCACCCAGCCCACCATCCCCGCCACTGAGATGACTGCCGCAGTCGGCAGTACTGCGGCTGCCAGCAGCAATAGACGCTCGCGCTGCACGGATACACCCAAAGAAAACGCGGTGGCGTCACCCAAAGAGAGCAGGTTCAAGCGCCAGCGCATAGCAAGCGCCAGCGCAAGACCAAACAGTACCGCTGGAAGAATGACCACCAGCTTCAGCCAGTTCAGGCTTGCCAGCCCGCCCAGCAGCCAGAAGGTAATCTCCGGGAGTTGGCTGAGCGGGTCGGCGATGTATTTCAACACACCCACACCGGCAGAAAACAGTGCGGATACGGCGATACCGCTGAGCACCAGTCGCAGCACCCACCCCCCGTAGCGCACCCGCCTCGCCAGCAGATAGGAAGCCGCCAGACCAAGTACTGCAAAGATGGCAGAAAAACCCTGCACCAGCCAGGCAGCACTGCCAAGAAAGACGATGCAAAACGAAGCGCCAAATGCTGCGCCTTGCGATACGCCCAGGAAACCCGGCTCAACCAATGGATTTCCAAAGAGCATTTGAAAAATGCTCCCGGCGGCAGCCAGCGACATCCCCAGCAGCACCGCCGTCAGGATGCGCGGCAGGCGCAGATTCCACACCAGACGTTGTGCCAGCGCATCACTGGAAAGCGTTTCCAGGTCCATCAACTGAAGAGAAGGGTAACGCCCAAATAAGAGTGAAAACCCCATCAAAAGGATCAGGAGTAGCAGCAGGATGAGCAGAACCTGGCTGCGCTTTCGCAGTTCAGTGTGGCGGATTTGAACGGCAAGAGAAGCGCTGGTCTCAGCTTGTGCTTTCAGTTCAGGTCTCCTTCCAGGAAAGGCAAGATTTTCTCCTCAAAGGTCTCACCATCCAGACTGTAAAAGTTTTCATAGAATGTGCGTGCTTGATCGATCATATCCAGGTCGGGAAAACGATCTGGGTGCAAAACCCCCGCAAGCCATTGTAACCCCAAAATCCAGCGCGGGTCAGGTTGATCCCAACTGTATTGATCCGCTGGAAAAGCGAAGAGCTGATCTTCCTGCACCGCGCGCAGCATTTCCCAATTAGCATCCTCTTTTAGTGAAGCCACTACCTCATTCGAGTCGGAAAAATAGGAAACCACGACGATTTTATCCGGATCCCAGGCGGCAATTTGCTCAAGAGTAATCGTTGTCCAGCCGCTGCCCAGGTTGGCGTCTTTCCAGACCGGGTTCCCTCCTGCCATCTCCACCAGCAACGTCTGCATCCAGGATACCGGTGGAACGTTAAATGCGACAGCACCATCTTTGTCTGAGTAATAGAGCAACAGCGTGCGCGGTTTTTCGGCTTCTTCTATGTTGCTCACCCCATCCGCCACTTGCTGCAGGCGCTCCTCAAACATAGCCGCCACTTCGTCTGCACGATCTTCCTCTTGCAGGGTTTGACCAATGATTTTCAGGTCACGTTTGTATTGCTCCGGGGTTTCAAATTCCACATACACCACAGGAATCCCCAATGCTTCGATACCTGCACCCAGGCTTTGCGCCAGGTAACTCTTAAGGATCACGGCGTCCGGCTCAAAAGCCGCCACCTGTTCGGCTCCAGCTTCTGTTCCAAGCACAGCTTTGGATTCATAATCGGGGTCGATTAAAGCGATAAAATTACCGCCGCCCTGTTCTGTATTGCCGATGGCAGCAATGCGGCTGGAGACATCCGGAAAGAGATACAGCGCATCCGCAACTGCAAACAACATCTTTCCCACCAGGACGATGCGGGTAGGCGGCTTTTCAAAGGTCACTTCTCGCCCGAGGGCATCGGTGACTGTATACGACCCCCCAGAAGCCGGGTTGCCCGACGGTTGCGCATTACAGGCGCTGAGCAAAACTGTGACCAGCAAAAGGCTGGAGAGAAACCATCTTTTTTTTATCATGAGTAATCTCCTTCTTTAGATTGTGTTCCACCCATTATTCAATCCGGAATACGGTTTTTTCCAATAAATCCCTATTCTGTTGATTGATAAAGGCAGAAATTGCTGTTCGATTGCACTACCCCGCCGTACAATGCCTTTACTGCAAGCTGTCCAACCAATCCAGCATAGCCTGCACCTGCCCGATGCGATATTCAAAAACCTTGCGTTCAAAAACCTGACTCACCCTCAAGCTGTTTACCTCTGCTGTAAGGCGGTCATGCCACATGCGACAGATCTGAATCTGGTTACGTACCAGTTCAGTCACTGCGGCGCTCCCTTCTTGCAAGGCAAAATACAGCCGCGCCATGAATTCCTGGCGCATTCGGTGTGCGGCGCTCACCGGAGAACGCAGCCATTCCAAAAAGACACGTTCGCCGGTTTCAGAGATGCAGTACTGCTTGCGCTGCTGAAGCCTTTCACCGGGTTTGATTTCTGCAAGAAGCCAGCCCGCCTGCTCCAATTTTTCCAGCAGTGCGTACAGGCGGCTTGGGTTGATTTGCCAGATCAAGCCCACCGATTCCTCGCGGTTGAGGGAAGCAGCAAGTTCGTAGCCATGTATTGGTTGTTGCCGGATTAACCCCAGGAGCACATATTCAAATGCAAGTGGTTCAGCGCGGCGTGGAGACATGCGTTTTACTCATTAATGGAGTATTCATTTAATGAGTATTATACAGCAACTCTTCCAGGACATTCCAAAAAGGCGCATCCGATTCGGAAACAAATCTGGGCGGCAGGAAGGATTATCGTATATCAAATTTCTCCATCTACCATCCTCTTCCTGTATTGGGAAGAGGCGAAAAAGGTTTCTGAGCTGTCCCCAAAGTCGGTGTTTTTAGACAGCCTTTGCGAGCAAAAACCGTTTGTGCGGGTCGCCGTGTAGCACTCAGATTTCGAGTGGGTTGTGGGGGGCTGGATTGTAAAGGCTTGCTAACTTCACCCCATCCACTACAACCTGCCTGTTGTCCTGCCAGGTTAGCCTGCCACACAGTGGCTGCGATGATCCCTCGCTTACGATTCGGCGTGACAACCTGGGCGTACTACCATCCGGGGCAGAGCGAAGGATCGATCTGAACCGATGCATTGCAACACTGCCTGGCACTCAGGGGCAGCGGTGATCCCTTCCACTGGTCGGGATGACAAATCTCCTGTCATGGATTACTTCCCCTCAACTCAATTTGGGAACAGTCTCTTTCACCCGGCGAAAAAATCAAAAGATTTATTCCACGGCGGTTCACTGTCCATCTGCCGCGAGATAAATCCCTCCGGTAGCAAAACGGTGCCCCTGCCGAGCTTTGGGTGTCGAGGGAGAGAAGAGGTCAGATACATACAAAAATCATCGCCTCACAATTCGCGCCAATAAGGTGATAAAATTTTAAGAACAAAACCAAACAGGTGGATATTTTTCTCATGCCAAACAGTTACATCCCCGTCATCGGTCTGGAGGTACATGCAGAGCTGCAAACTCGCTCGAAGATGTTTTGCGCCTGTCCGGTAGTTGATTCAACGCAAGCACCACCCAATACCACCGTCTGCCCGGTTTGCGCCGGAATGCCGGGGGTCCTGCCGGTGGTCAACCAGCGCGCGGTGGAATATGCCCTGCGCGTTGCGCTGGCGCTGGACTGCCGGGTAAACCGCACCAGCATCTTTGCCCGCAAGAACTATTTTTACCCCGACCTTCCCAAGGGCTACCAGATTTCGCAGTATGAGTACCCGCTGGCTGAAGAGGGTGTGCTGCGCGTTCAGACTACTGAAGGCGTGCAAGCCATCCGCATCCGTCGCGTCCACCTGGAAGAAGACACTGGCAAGCTCACCCACGTGCAGGATGGCGAGGAATGTTATTCGCTGGTCGATCTCAACCGCGCCGGAGTACCGCTGCTGGAAATCGTCTCGGAACCGGATATGCACTCGCTGGAAGCTGTGCGCGCTTATGCCACCAGCTTGCGCGCTGTGTTGATTTACCTCGGCGTCAACTCAGGCGACATGTCAAAAGGTGTGATGCGTTTTGAAGCCAATGTTTCGCTGCGGCGCGCTGACCAGGAAAAACTGGGGACGCGCGTGGAAATCAAAAACTTAAACTCCTTCCGCACCATGGAACGCGCCATAGCCTATGAAATCGAACGGCAGAGCGCACTGCTGGACGCCGGGCAGGCTGTGAGGCAGGAAACATTGGGATGGGATGAAGCCATCGGGGCGACTTACACGCAACGCGGTAAAGAAGAGGCACACGATTACCGTTACTTCCCCGAACCCGATTTACCGCCACTGATCGTGGAACAGGATTGGGTAAAGGCGGTGCGTGCAACTCTGCCGGAACTGCCGCAAGCCAGGGCGCAGCGCTTTCGTGAAGAATATGCCCTGCCGCCCGCACTGGCTGCACTGCTGGTAGAAGAAAGCACCGTGGCGGAGTATTTTGAACAGACCGTTGCGGCAGCACAAGGTGTACCCGCATTAGAAGCCGCCAACTGGATCAGCGGACCACTCTTTAACTGGCTCAAGAACAATACTGCCAAGATCGAAGCCATTCGCGTGCGCCCAGAAGACCTGGCAGGTTTACTGGCACAGGTACAGAAAAAGACCGTTAACCAGAATACCGCCCGCACCGTGCTGGTCGAAATGTTGGAAAGCGGACAATCCGCCGAGGATATTATCGCTGCCAAAGGTTTGCAGCAAATCGATAATCGCGAAGCGCTGGCAAATCTGGTGCAAAGCGTACTGGCAGAAAACCCCCAGGAACTGGAAAACTACCTGGCAGGCAAAGAAACGCTCGCCAACTGGTTCTTCGGACAGGTCATGCGCAAGGCTGGCGGCAAAGCCAACCCGGAAACACTGCAAAAAGAACTGCTCGACCAGTTACTGTCATACAAAGACAAGTTACAATCGTAAACATTCTATAAATTTCGTCATGACAGGATGACGATGTTCATCATCTTGACGTTTTATGCGGAATTTGTTAAGGTTAAGGTAACATAAAGATGTCGAGGTCGAGGTTGGACTACTTTTGGTTAAGCTCAGAGAGTTTCCAGAATCAATGCCGGGCACAGCGCATGCGTGCCCGCATATTTTTTTATCCCCAACCTCAACCAGACAACATAATCCAAATTTTAACGAACGGTTAGGAGTTATTTGATGGCAGAGACAACCAATGCTTTTGAGATGGCTCAGCGGCAATTCGATCAGGTAGCAGATATGCTGCAATTAGACCCACAGGTGCGCGAAATCCTGCGTTGGCCCCTGCGGGAATTTCATTTCCGGATTCCCGTTCGCATGGACGACGGCACAATTCGCGTTTTTCAGGGCTTCCGCGTTCAGCACAACGACGCCCGTGGACCCGCAAAGGGCGGCATCCGCTGGCACCCAGCCGAGACCATTGACACCGTGCGTGCACTGGCTACCTGGATGACCTGGAAATGCGCCGTAGCCGACATCCCCCTGGGCGGCGGCAAAGGCGGTATCATCATCGACCCGGCAACGCTTTCCACCGGTGAAAAAGAACGACTTGCACGCGGTTTCATTCAACAAATCTGGAAGAACATCGGTCCCCGCCAGGACGTACCGGCTCCGGATGTTGGCACCACCCCACAGATGATGGGTTGGATGATGGATGAATACTCCAAGCTGAGCGGGCAATATACCCCTGGTGTCATCACCGGTAAACCCGTTGGTGGTGGTGGTTCACTCGGTCGCACCGAAGCAACCGGTTTTGGTGTGATCTACACCGTGCGCGAAGCCATGAAACACCTGAAAATGGACCCGAAACAATGCGTGGCTGCTATCCAGGGTTTTGGCAATGTTGCTCAGTATGCTGCCATTGGCTTCACCGAAACATTGGGCGGCAAGGTCATCTGCGTTTCCTACTGGGACCGCACCGACCGCACCTCTTACACTGTCAGCCACAAAGATGGTATTGACCCGCGCTTCCTGATGAGCATTACCGATCAGTACGGCTCGATTGACAAAGCCAAAGCAACTGCCAAAGGTTACCAGATCGAACCCGGTGATGAATGGATCACAAAAGAAGCTGACATTTTGATCCCCTCCGCGTTGGAAGGTCAGATCAACGCCGAAACCGTACAGCGCATTCACCCGCGCGTCCGCATGATCGCAGAAGGCGCAAATGGTCCTACCACACCGGAAGCCGACGAAGTGATCAAAGCCCGGAATATCTTCATGATCCCCGATTTCCTCTGTAATGCCGGCGGCGTTACCGTTTCATACTTTGAAGGCGTGCAGAACGATATGAACTTCTACTGGTCACGTGAAGAAGTACTTGAAAAATTGGATCACAAGATGACCGTTGCCTTCAGCGGTGTTCTGGATATGTCCGTGAAACATAACGTCTACATGCGCGATGCAGCTTACATGGTTGCCATCGACCGTGTTGCCAAAGCCATGGCGCTGCGCGGCTGGATCTAGTTCTTTATTTGATACCCTTTTCGAGGCTGCCCCCCAATAGGGCAGCCTCGATGTTTTAACCACTTTAAATTATGAAGTCCGGATATTTTCCATAGAAAACGTTCCTTCGGGCTCAGGATGAGAATAGCAGTGCCAGATCAATTTTCACTGAAAACACAAATCACCTTCCAGCCTTCTCCGCACATCATTGATTCTATCGCCCAGAACCAGTTCAATACCCTCTTGTTTTAACTGTGCGATAACCTCAACAGCCCGAAAAGCAGAATGTGTTGCCAGCGCCAGGATTCGGGCAGGGTCATCATCAGCAGCGCAGCGGTTTAGGGAAATCCCCCCACATCCTGTACACTGATGAACAATCATCAGTTCACCCTGCGAGGATGAATAGCGCTTCCTCTCGCGTTTAAAAGTCAACCCAATCGGACGCATGGCTGATTTGCATGCCGATAACCGGTCACCGGGTTCAAACAAATCAAGATGGCGCGACCACAAACAATTAGGGCAGTGATTCCGGTTCTGCACCCGGCTGATCTGTATGGACGCAGAAACCGGATAATGGCAGTTGATACAGGAAAAATCGCGATTGTGCGGGTTTTTGTTTTTTACCCGCGTCAATTTTTCCTGTTGCGTTTCATAAAAAAACTTCATACTTACTCCTCTGGTAATTTACCATGAGTTTCTTTACAAGGTTAAGAGTCCTTCTGGTGAAGTACTTCAAGTGATCGGCATTTTTCATGCATTTTGTAGAAAGATTTTCAGCCGATTACATCTTCTGTCAGGTAAAGATAACTTCGATAACGATATGGGCTGATATCGCCGCGCGTAACAGCCTGGCGGATGGCGCAGCCCGGTTCCTCATTATGCCGGCAGCTTGCCCCAAAACGGCAGGAACCCAGATAGGGGCGCATTTCCGGAAAATAGAAAGCCAGGTCTTCTTCTTTAAAACCCCACAGACCGAACTCCCGCAGACCGGGCGTATCCATCAACATTCCACCACCGGGCATTGGGAACAGTTCGGAGCCGGTTGTGGTATGCCGTCCTTTGCCTTTCACCTTGCTGACCCTGCCCGTACGAATATTCAGTTCCGGTTGCAGGCAATTGAGGATGGAGCTTTTCCCCGTCCCAGATTGCCCGGTCAGGGCGGTAATTTTGCCAGCCAATGCAGCACCCAGGCTCTCCATTCCCTGTCCGGTGAGTGTGCTGGTCTCCAGCACCGGGTAACCTGCCTTGCGGTACTCCTCCAGCACAGTTTGCAGAGACCGGTATGTTTTGCGTTGGTTCTGAACGGTCTGATCGATTTTGTTCAGGCAAATCAAAACCGGGATGTTGGATGCCTCTGCAGAAACCAGGCAGCGATCCAGCCAGTTCCATTTTGGGGGAGGTGCACATGCCGCCATCACTGCCACGAGCAAATCGAGATTGACAGCTAAAGGTTGGGGGCGGTCATACGCGCCTGGTTTTGGGCGGGATGCCCTGCGAACCAGAACATTACGGCGGTCGTGCCGTTCGATGATCTCACCACCCTCATGGTTAGGGCAGAAGATCACCTCGTCGCCTACCATCAGGTCGGCGGTAAAGTGGGCGTTCAATGTACAGCGTATCGGTTCTCCATCTGTCTGAACGGTATAGATGGGGTGATTCTTTTTGATTATGATCCCCCTGCGGTTGGGGGACAGGTTTGTGTGTTTCATTTTTACGGTCCTTGAAATAAAAAAAACCAGCCGGTGTATCCGTGGCTGGTTGAGGGTTTGGAAGAATCTTTCCTGTGATGATATGAAACAGGTAGTCTTTTAAAACAAAAAGCCACGGGGTGAGGATACCCCGTGACCTGAAAATGACCATTTAAATCAAAACAGGCGTTGCCTCAGGGGAAATTCCTCACAATATCTTATTGAACAAGGACCGCGACTTTATTTGCCAAAAAACTTTTCTCTCTTCAGTAGTACTTTCTATCTAATTTTGCCAGAATCTGTCTAAAAAGGCAGACCTGTTGCTTGTTTTCTTGCAAGCAGAAATTCTATCATCCTTCCTTTTCTTTTGTCAAGGAATTAAAGGTTGGTCTCCTGACCCTGTGCGACCTGCTTTTTCAACACGCCACGCACGAACAACCCGAAGGGGATAAAGCAAATTAGCCCCATCACGAAGATCGCAATAAAATCTTCAAGTGGGAAAGGAACTCCCGCGATGAAAGGCTGCAAGATGAAAAAAACAAGCAGTCCAATGAACAGCATACTGGCTTGAAAAAGCAGCCCTGCACCGGCAGCATAACCCCAAGCCTTTCTGCGCCACAGAAGCAGCCCACCTGCTGCCCACAACGGAGTGACCAGCAGGTCAGCTATCACCACAGCAAGTTCCGGTTTGGGAAGCATGGTTTGCCCGCCTGCGCTTTGCAGCAGTGTACTGAGCCGCCAGAAAAAGAATAGCACGCCAAAACCCATCAAAACCGCGCCAGCAAAACGTTCCTTCACCTTACCCGTCAGTTGCTGCTGGATAACAACTATATCCATGCTTTTGATTAAGCTGTAAATACAATAAACACTTAAAAACACCAGGAGCGGATAAAAGATGAACAGGATACTAATCGGCATGGCTGCGCTATAGGCAATGGAATTATAGGTGATAAATAATAGCGCTCCCAGCCAGAACAACAGCCCGATTAACCGGTTGCGCCGCGTCAGCCACATGGAAACAATCAAGACAGGTAAACCGATCAGCAGGTTCACCAGATCATTGGATACAAAAGCGCGGCGCAGTTCTTCAGTTGGGTATACACTTTCTTGAGCCAATAAACCTGTAAGCGACGTTCCCAGCAGCACAAGAACACAAACCCAGGAAAGCGCATACACAGAGGTGAGTTTTTGCGTTACAGGCAAAGAGTTTTCTTTCATAATTTCTCCATATTTATTTGAGTCATTCGCAGGCATGGTGATATCACCGGGTCAGCAATGGACAAACGTTATCCGCCCAGGAGCGAATAGCGGCTGGATCGCGATAATCACCGCCGCGCATTCCTAAGCCGCAGTAGGCAAGAAAGAAGCGCATCCCTAACCCGGTCATAAATGGGTATTTGCCTGGGAACATAGCGCCAGCAAAGCGACCTTCGGAAAGCGGTTGAACTAAAGCTCGTTGTTCTTCTAAAAATTGAGACACCAGGTTTCGGTTCGACTCGCTCTTACTGGCTACCATCATACCAACCAGGAAGAAAGCTGTTGGGATTTGTTTGAGGTAGTGGTGGTTAATTTGCAAAAACGTCACTGCCTCGGGTAGCCATTTACCCCCATGAATGGCACTGCCCAACACCACAGCCTGGTAGTCCTCCAGGGCGGCAACGGATTGTACCGGAAGGATATCCACCTGCATATTTTCTGCAGCCAGGTTGCTGCCGATCATTTCAGCCACACCGTTGGTAGAACCATCAGCGGTGGCGTAAGCAACCAGAATTTTCTTGTTCATCTGACGATCTCCTGTTTTCAAGGTTCCACCCTTAATGCGCTCATTCATGTTAATGATAACGCAATGAGGGAAAAATTGCGATTCACTTTTTATTTTTTTCAAAACAAACAACCCAAAATTTTCGTCAAACCGGAGTATGATAAGAGAAAGAAACGCTTTGCATGGAGTAAAGCATGGAGCTATTGGATCGTTTTCGCGCCTGCCTGCTGGGACTGGCGGTGGGAGATGCGCTCGGTACGCGCGTTGAGTTTATGCCTCGCGGTAGTTTTCCGCCTGTCACCGACATGCTTGGTGGTGGTCCTTTTCAGCTTGAACCTGGGCAGTTCACCGATGATACTTCAATGGCACTTTGCCTGGCTGAAAGCCTGGTGATCTGCAAGGGGTTTGATGCACGCGATCAGATGGAACGTTATCAACGCTGGTATACGCAGGGCTATTGGTCATCCACCGGCAAATGTTTCGATATCGGCAGCACGGTGCGGTCTGCATTGGTTCGCTTTTCTCATAGCGGAGAATCTTATTGTGGTTCCACCGATCCCTTCTCGGCTGGCAACGGCTCGCTCATGCGCCTCGCGCCCATACCGATCTTTTATTACCCGCAGCGAGAAAAGGCGCTTCATTACGCCGTAGAGAGTTCTCGTACCACCCACGCCGCCCAGGAATGCCTGGATGCCTGCCGCCTGTTTGCAGCCCTGTTACTGCGGACGTTTTCCGGCGTCGAGAAAGAGGGCTTATTGCTGGCTGAAGCCCACCTTGAATTGCCATCTAAAGCCATCCAGGCAATTGCCCGCGGCGAGTACATGCAGAAGGATGAAAACCAGATCAAAAGCAGCGGATACGTGGTGCACAGCCTGGAAGCCGCCCTGTGGTGTTTTTGGAATGGTTCCTCGTTTGAAGAAGCCGTACTTAAAGCCGTCAACCTGGGTGAGGACACCGATACAACCGCAGCCATTTGCGGACAAATCGCAGGTGCATATTACGGGCTGGCGGGCATACCGGCGCATTGGTTGAAATGCCTCACGATGGGCGCGGAAATCGACATGCTGGCACAGCAGTTGAGGCAGGTCCACCAGGGCGAATAGCGAGCAGCTATCCGCCACCCGCAACCACCGATCCAATCGCCATAAAAGAGAAAATCAGCACATCCTGCAAAAAATGGATGAACCACGACCAGAAAAAACCCCTGGTCTCCAACATCGCTTTGCCCAGCAGCCACCCCAGCAAACCAGCCATTAACACGCCCACGACCCCGTAAGGGACGCCGTAATAATGCCCGATGCCAAAAAACGCAGCCGTCAGCAACAGCGCTTGAGGCGGACCGATTTCTACTTCCAGGGTGGAAAGCAGCGAAGCGCGATAATTGAACTCCTCGCTGAAGGAATTCATGATTGCAAAAAGCAGCACGGCAGGGAGCAGCGGGAACGCCCGCCCCAAAACGACTAACGAAGGTCTTCCGGCGATCACCAGGAATGCCAGTGTCCCCAAACTGATGCACAACGACAGGATCACACCCAGTCGTTTCCAGGATGTACCCGCATCGATCCCCAGCCAGCGTACCGCTTTTGCCTTGGCGGAAAGATCGCCGCGCACCAGGAAGAAAGCGCTCCTGCGCCTTTTGATCACCCACAGCAGCGAAATCATCACCAGGGCAACGCCAAAACGCAAGACCTGGGTGCTCAACATCCCCGCGGTAAAGCCAGCATTCTCCAGGTTGAACCATTTGCGCCAAACGGCTGTTTCGCCGACCTGTGAAAAAAGCCACTCAGCGGGAAAAAGAACCAACAAGACGATGAAATAAAAACGCAGCGGCTGAATTTCTTTCCAGACAAATGTCAAAGCCGTCATGACTGCAAGCAAAGCCAGTTTCGCCTCAAACAACCAGGGCACACTCACTCCAGCCAACTCGTCCAGCAAGATCGTTGGCAGGTTGGAAACCAGCAGGGTAACCACCCAGGCAACCAATAGTAGAGTTGATTTCTTTTTCATCTGGAAACCTCACAATGGATTACAGCAGTCAAAATGAAATTTTGTCTCACAAGAAAATGCTATGATTTCGTTATTCATTTTTTCAAAAAACTCATCCTATTTTAATATATAATCTCTCAGGCTCAGTGTTTTTCCCGCAATCA
Source organism: uncultured Anaerolineaceae bacterium (assembly GCA_964426355.1). Classification (GTDB taxonomy): domain Bacteria; phylum Chloroflexota; class Anaerolineae; order Anaerolineales; family Anaerolineaceae; genus JAJFTV01. Next base: position 7,310 of record CAYRRA010000072.1, on the reverse strand, counting down.
AATAAATTTATCTCATCGCCATTTTTGTTGCTTTATTGGAGGTGTCATGCCCAAAAAAGACCTGTATGAAGAGATGTGCAAGTATTATCAAGTTCAAACTGGACCGATCCCGCAAAAAGAGCGGCTAAAAACCGGGCTGCGGCAGACAGTGACCGAGGACGAACTGCGGGTGTTTTTCTTGATGCCTTTTGCTGGTCCAATCCCCTTCGAAAAGATCGCCCGTAAAGCAGCGCGGATCGGTCTTTCAGCCGAAGAAACGCGCAGCCGGTTGGATCGTTTGCATCAAGAAGCGTTTGCGGTTCGCTACAAAACAGAGCGCGGGCTGACGTATGAACGCGCGTTTTCGGCTTACATGGCGGAGCAGCAGGTGCGAATGCGCAAAGGCACTGAGTTGGGGCAGATTTATGCACAATTCTGGTTCGATCTTTCCGAGCAATCGGCTGCAAAACTGCCTACAAAAACGCCATATTTTCGTGTCCTGCCCGTTGAAGCGACGATCATAGATGAAAGAGAACGCCGCACCATTGAAATCAATCAAACTATCCCCGACCCGCGCCAGGTATTGCCGATCGATGTGATTTCTGCGATGATCCGCAAAGAACCCTTGATCGCCGTATCGGAGTGCTACTGCCGACTTTCCAATCGATTAATCGGGAATGAATGCAGTCTGCCAATGGAAACCTGCTTCACCTTCAATGAACTCGCTGAATCGCTGATCGATATTGGCACTGCCCGTAAAGTGGATGCGGAAGAAGCAATTGAAATCTTGAGGGAATGTGAAGATGCAGGACTGGTGCATAATGCCGATAACTGCGAGGAACACCTGAAAGCGTTATGCAACTGCTGCTCCTGTCATTGCCCGGCGATATTTGCCTTCAAACGCGGTCAAAAGAACATCGGCGCGCCGTCTCGCTTTGTGGTTCAATACAATGCAGAAAAATGTACCTTGTGCCAGACCTGCATCCCCCGTTGCCCGGTGGATGCAATCGAAATGCAAAATGGGCATCTGTCCTTCAACCTGGAAAAATGTATCGGTTGCGGTCTTTGCGTTTCGCACTGCCCGGAGGAAGCCATCCGTATGCGTCTGCGCGAGAAACCACCGCATATCGAAAAAGACAACGACGCATTATGGGGAAAAATCCGGCGAGAAGCGGTGGTGGGCATGCTGGTCAGCAAAATCACCGGTAAGCAAAATTGAGCACATTAACAAACAGGAGTAAAAAATGGAAACCGAGGGCGTAGGCAAAACCATTTCGAACGAAGAAAAGTTGATGGCAAAAAGACGTCGTTCGTTGGTGGTGATCCTTTTTGTCTTTATGCTGCTTCATCAGACGGATAAGTTGTTGATCGGTCCGTTAACGACACCGATCATGGAAACTTTTGGAATCAATGAAACACAGATGGGGTTTGTTTTTACCGGTGCAATCCTGGTGGGTGGCATTTTTTATCCAATTTGGGGATACCTGTTTGACCGTTACGCCAGGAACAAAATTCTGGCACTGGCATCTTTAATCTGGGGTGCAACCACCTGGTTGAGCGCGATTGCACCCAATTTTGGCGTTTTTGTTGCCACACGCACTTCCACGGGTATCGATGATGCCAGTTACCCCGGTGCATACAGCCTGGTATCCGATTATTTTCCTCCCACCAAACGCGGCCGCGTCCTGGCAGCGTTACAGCTCACCGCCGTTTTGGGCGGTATCACCGGTACCGCATTGGCAACCTTTGCACGGGAAACCATTGGGTGGAGAGGCGTTTTTTATATCACCGGCAGCCTGGGGGCACTCTGGGCGCTTGTGATGTATTTCAGGATCAAAGAAATCCCGCGTGGACAGGCTGAGCCGGAACTGGCTGGTCTGGATCATACTGCGATTAAACAATTTAGCTGGAGTGCCGTGGGGAAGCTGCTGCGCAAACCCACCATGATCGTGCTTTTTATCCAGCAATTCATTTACGTCTTCCCGTTCATGGCTGTCAACTCCTGGTATTTCCGATATCTGGAAGTTGAGCGTGAGCTTTCACCCGAACGCGTGTTGATGGTGGTCGGTGTCTTTGCCATCGTGGTGGCAGTGGGCACATTGGCAGCCGGCGCGCTCGGCGATTGGGCTTTTAAGCGTTCCTTGCGCGGTCGCATGCTGGTGGCAGTGGGCGGAATGGCGATATTGACAATCTTCTTTACGACTGCACTACGTGTTTCGCACGCCAATTTCATCCTGTTTTTCGTTTTACAAACGGTTGGTTGTTTCTTTTGGTCCTTTGAATGGCCCAACGCGGTTTCCACGGTTCAAGATATCGTCGAACCAGAAATCCGCAGTACCGCACATGCCATCATCGGGGTTGCTGAAACGATTGGCTCAGCGTTGGCGCCGCTGGTAACCGGCTTGATTGCCACTGGTACATCGCTTGAAAACGCCTTGCTGACCATCACCACCACGGGTTGGGGTTTGGGCTTGTTACTGATGGCAGTCGTACTGATATTCCTGCCGCGAGACATTCTGGCTATGCGGGCAAAACTGTCAGAAAGGGCACACGAAAAAACCTGGTGAGCCAAAGCACTTTGTACCTTTAGAAAACACTTTTTCAAGTGGGTTGAACAAACCCCGGTTTGCCGGCTGCTGAAAAAAGCCATCCCGCGGAAACTATCCAGCCGCGGGATGGTATATGTACAGGCTTTTTTACAAAACCTGTATCGCTTACCCAGCCGCAGGGGTCTTGCGGCTGCGAAAGGTATTGAAAAGCGCAGCCATAAAGATGAATGCGGCGATGATCCAGCCAGTCAACATGATCGGTTGTGTCTGGCTGTGCTTGAAGGCAATCCCGATAAACGCCCAAACGAAGACCAGGTTATAGACCAGGTCGCGCCGGGTAAACTGAACAATACCCGCCAGCACACCGCCAATGATTAACATGATGACCGTCCAGGCAATCGGGCTGATACCCCAGCCATTCCAGTTCAAGTTGTACAACACCGTGGTAACGTTCGCAATCGTCGCCACCGAGATCCAGCCCAGGTAAAGGCTGAATGTCAGGTTAACGAAGTATTTCTCCTTCCAATCCACCTGAACCCGCCCGATCCCCAGGCGCAAGTAGATGGCAATCAAGGATGCGAGCAGCAGCAACATGGCAACCAGCGAGAAGGTGATTTGCAAATAATGCCACAGCGCCAGCCAGGCGATATTCGCCAGGCTGCCGAGGATATACAACCACCGTATCCCTTCCAAACGTGGGTGCGAGCGTTGAGCGGGCAGTGCCTGGTAAATCGCAAAAGCCAGCATAGCAATATAAATCAATCCCCATATCGAGAAAACATACCCGGCAGGGACAAAATAGACCGGGAAACGATCGGAGATTTCACCGGTGTTCAGTCCGTTCAACGGCAAAACGTTAGCCAGCGAGTTAAAAATGATGGTTGCCAGGGTGATGACCAGTACCAGTATGGGTGTGAAAACTTTGTTCTTCATAACTCCTCTTTTCTGTACCTTGTAAATAAAATACCAATATTGAATATGTCTTTATATTAACATATTGCAAAGATTTTGTCAATATATTGCAAATAATATTAATGATTTCTCATCCGGTCGGCTGTCCGTTTTTGTGTTTTACACCTGAAGTTCAACCACATCGCCATCCTGCAAAAGATATTCGCGCGGAACCATCTGCCCGTCATACACCGTGTTTCCCCACACGCGCGCTGAACGCATCTGTTCAACAAAATCGCGGTGAATTTTCTCTGCCAGGTCTGCCACGGTACTGCCGCGCTTCATCACAAAAGGGTGCTCGCGGTCAATTTCTTTGCCGGGTGTGCGCGTGTACACCCGGATCACATCCAGTGCTGCGATCACCCGCTTTCTGAGACCATCCAGGTTGTGCCGGGTGCGCGCAGATACGGGCAGGCAAGGACAGGGCTCCTCCAGCAGCTCGCAAAAAAGGTGAAAGACCTCTTCCATATCTTCATTATCACACTTGTTCACCAGCACCAGCAGCGGCGGAAAAACCATGTGCGCGTTTTCATCAAACCGGTCCCGGTGTTCTGGTGGGGCAATACGGTACTCTTGCAGAATTTTCAGCGTGTCGGTCACCTGTTCTACGGGGTCGGTGGTCAAGTCAACGACCAGCAGAAGCATGTCGGCTTTACGCAGCAGGTCACGCAGACGCGGTTCGGGAAAATCTCGGCTGATCGGCGGTGTGTCCACCAATTGAACTTGCATATTTTCCACCGGCATCATAGCTGGCGAAGGTTCCCAGGTGGTAAAAGGCACCGGTGAGACCTCCAACGGAACACCGGTTAAAGCAACGGTCAATGCTGATTTTCCAACATTCGCCGGTCCAACCAGGATAACCTGACCAGCACCGGCTTTGGGAATTCGAAAAGCTGAATCGCGCCGGGCAGCGCTTTTACTCTTCTGGGCTTCCTCACGCAGCCTGGAGAGTTTGCGGCGCAGATCAGCGCGCAGATGATCGGTGCCCTTATGCTTGGGCACGATACTGATCATCTCCTCGAGCAGTTCGATCTTCTCTTCGGTTGTGTCTGCATCGCGGAAACGTTTTTCGACCTTAAAATAATCTGGCGGCAGGTTAGTAGGCATTCTTCACGCCTCACTGAGCTTGACTTTATTGTACACGAAAGCGCGGGTTTCCCACACGAAAAAAATGACCGGCGGGTTCCGCGCCGGTCATCATTTATCAGCGCTTGATTACAGCGCTGGAAGCGGGTATCACCATGCAACGGATGCCGCCGGTGAAGCGATCCATTCCTCCTGTTGGAACGATTGAAATTCGCACTTCCAGTCCAGTAATTCGTTCATCGCACTGTGGTCGGTCAGGTTTATTTGCAGTGGCGTGATGGATACCCAGCCGTCCGCTACAGCGGCAATATCACTGCCGGGTTCAGGCAATCCAGAGGGCAGCTTGCCGATTACCCAGAAATACGGTCTGCCGCGCGGATCGGCTCTTTTTTCGAGGATGTCATTGTAAATGCGCATTCCCTGGCGAGTAATTTGAATTCCTTTGATCGCCTGCTCTGCCAGATAAGGAATATTGACATTGAGCAAGGTACCGCGTGCCAACCCTTGTTGATACACGCGGTGGGTAATTTGCTCTGCAATCCGCGCCGCAAGTGAATAATCAGCCTGTTGAAGAGTCTCAGGTTTGTCCAAAGACAGCGCGATGGCTGGCTTCCCCCAAATGGTTGCTTCGATGGCAGCCGCGATGGTACCAGAATAGGTCACGTCATCACCCAGGTTTGCGGAAGTGTTGATCCCGGAAAGAACCAGGTCGATTTCTTTTTCAAAAAACCCCTGCACAGCCAGCGCTACGCAATCCGCAGGGGATCCGTCACAGACGCATGCTGGGCTGCCATCCTGCAGAGATACCTCTTTCACCCGCAGCGGTCTATCAAAGGTGCGTGTGTGCCCGGTAGCTGACCAGTTACGCGCAGGGGCAAGAATATGAACATTGACGGTTTCTTGTAAAGCCTGTGCCAAAGCAAACAGCCCCGGTGAAAATACACCGTCATCATTGGTAATCAGTACGTTGAATCGTTTGTTTTCCATATTTGTCAGAATAACAAAAGCTTGTGAAGAACAAATTAGCAAATTTTTAAGAGGATGTAAACGTTGGGTAAACGGTGATTGGGTTGGGGCGAGGCGAAATGGCTGTTGTTGCATCTCGAGGGGTCATCGGAACGCAGCCCACATTGTCATCCTGAACGGCAGTGAAGGATCACTATTGCCGCTGTCCGGAAGGCTACGCTGCTGTGCATCAACCCGCGCGCATCAGTCTGGTCGGATTCCTCGCTCCGGAAGGACAATGTGCACCCGGTTTGTCACGCCGACCGCAGCGATTTACGCATCCCCATTCGCCGAGGGATGAATCCCATCGGCTGAAAACAACACCCCAGCGGGGCTTGATATGTTTGACCCATCCCAAATTACACATTACCCAATCATGGATTACCGGGTCAACACCTTTCTCTTCTCAACTCTCCCTTTTTCTCATCCCCAGCAATCGTTGGGTTGCGGGTGCGGTTATAATGATGGGCGCCGGCACAGTCGATGGGCGATTGCCGGGATAAAATTGCAGGGAGGTACTGAATGCCGGATTATATTTCCTGGATACGTGAGAGAGTTGGACAGGAACGCATTTTATTGAATGCAGCAGGGATGGTCGTGTTCGATCCCCTGGGCAGGGTGCTGCTGCAGAAACGCTCCAAAGGGGAGGATTTGTGGGGTTTTCCCGGTGGGGCAATGGAACTGGGTGAATCGGCGGAGGAAACCGCTGTTCGAGAGGTACGCGAAGAAACCGGCTTGGATGTGAAGGTCGATTCACTGCTGGGGGCTTACACCAAATACGAGGGTACGTTTCCCAACGGTGACCAGGCGCAGGTGGTATTGATTATCTTCAAAGGCAGCATCGTGGGGGGTGAGCTAAAGGCGGACGGAAAAGAGACCTTCGACCTGGCTTTTTTTGATCTGGATGCCGCGCCCAGGTTATTCAATACCCAGCACAATGACATCCTTGCAGATGTGCGTGCCGGACGCAGCGGAGTGTACCGGTGATGGCATCGAAGCCTTGTGCTTAGATCGTCTTCAGCAGCGCATCCACCGCGGCTTTTAAACCCACTCCCAGCAGCATCCCCAGCAAACCAAAGACCAGCCCACCGGCGGCGCCGAGGAATGGGCGCAGCTTTTCGTACAGGTTGCGCTGTTGATAAAGAACGTTTCGGCTGTAAAGAACAGCCCCCAGGAATGCGAACAACGTGGTGGTGAAGACAAAAATCACCGCCGGCACACCCAGCAGAAAAGGCACCAACCCGATGACCGCGCCAATCACCAAACCGACTGGGGCGCTGAAGAGGGCAAAGTAATAGATTTTTGTAGAGATACCCACGCCAATACCCACCAGCACTGCGCCGATCACACCCAGGGCAGGCGCGCCTACTGCGCCGCCGACCAGCCCAATGCCGAAACCACAGATGGCGATGGCAACTGCCTCAGCCAGGGTGCACCAGATCATCGAGTAGGCGAACATCGCCTTGCGCGCAACATTCTCGGCTTTATCTGCGGTTTCACGTACTTCTTGTAGCTCGCGGTTGGCACGCGTCGCCTTTCCAATGGTTTTCGCTGGCTTTGGCACAGGGGGAGGCGCTTTAGGTAATGGCGCGCCACATGCCACGCAATTTTTCTTACCCATCAGGTTGGGCGTGGCACAGTATTCGCAGAGGACACGTTGTGTATAGCTCATGACTTCCGTTCATCCTGTCGTTCAGGTGTGCGCCTATTATAGCGGAGTTTAGACGATTTCTGTCCCAG